>DAIQAO010000154.1:0-1169 GCA_036781645.1 Dissulfurispiraceae bacterium | reverse complement strand
TTCTCCATCATATCGTCAAATTCTTTTTTCGGTTTCCCGTCTTTGTCATAAACCCAACGCTTAATCTCGTATAAATGCCTTTCGCAATTTGAGCAAATAAAGAAAGACGGAATGTTATTAGCTCCTGTAAGCCTTGCATTAATATTCCTAATTCCACTGTCTTTATCTTTAGAAGCGACATCAAGAGTTATCCCGAATTTAGCCAACTTCCTCTGAATAATAGTAAAGCTGTCATCTACCATCGCCCTGTTTCTCATAAACTTCTCATCGCCCTTTGCAAGTGCATCTATAAAAGCTTTGTTCAATCTCCACGAGTTAAGTTTCTTTTTTCTGATAATCTCATCAGCTATTTGTTCTGGGGATAAGTTTTCCCATACTTCATCAACAACAATCATTCTATCCATTTTATCAAAACAGTAAAACCCTATCGCCTGTGGCTTGTTAAGGTGTATGTCTATCACTGCAACCACTGGAAGGTCTGGAGGCACTTTAAACGGCTCTATAACATGGACATCGTCCCTAAATCCCTTAAATACTAACCCAACAAGGCTTTTAAATTTGCCAAACAATCTCGGCATTCTTTCCTCATCACTCGGTAAATCTTTTATAAATCTGTGAATTTTAAGATACTTAAAAGCGTAATCGCAAGCGTCCATGTCAATCAATTTGCCAAAATCGTTCTTGACTAAAACAGTTTTCTGCCCTGCTGTTTTTCTGATAATCTCCTCTATCTCTTCCAAGCTTTTCGTTGTTTTTGCAATTTCCTTCTGCTTCTGCAACCATTCGTTAGCTCCTTCTTCAGAAAAGCCTATTTTCATAAGAACACCTTTATCATGCTCGTATAATTCTGGATTATCCCAAATGCTGACATTTAAAATAGTGCCGATATCAGGTCTTCCAGACAGCACAAGCTCGTCCAACACCCATGCTTCCGACAAAGGTGTCATCGCCAAAAAGACCTTCCCGCCAAGAGCAAACAATCCTCTTGACATAGCAGACCAGATTTCCTGCGGAGGTGGTTCATCAGCCAGCCAGCCATGCCCTAACCAACCTTCAAACTGCTCAATAGGCTGTTTGTATGTCATGATATCAAAAGAACTACCGTTGTTAAACTCCCACAACGCCTCAATCCCCATATTGTTCTTCTTAGTGTTGTAAGTTTTCTCGTA
>DAIQAO010000153.1:0-1200 GCA_036781645.1 Dissulfurispiraceae bacterium | reverse complement strand
TGAATTTGAAATAGCTTTATTTTTATTGCTCTTTAGCTCTCAAAATCTCAACTACTGTTATTTCTGGAGGCGAGAGAATGCGAATAGGAGGGCCTGATGTTCCACTACCACGGCTGACATACAGGTATGAATTATGAGGTAGTTTAGCAAAACCCGCATGAACAGGGTAATAGAATTTTGTGATTAAATTGAGAGGAAATATCTGTCCTTTATGGGAATGCCCAGAAAGCTGCAAATCAAATAAGCCTAAATAATCTGGTTTTACTTCTGGTCTGTGCTTTAGAATAATTGTAAATCTGTCGCGGGGAAGGCTTAAAAGTGTGTCTCTCTCTGAAACCGGCTTATGTCCAAAATTGACCGACACAGGGTCATCCACGCCTGCAATATTAATCAATCCTTCTATCGAAACCGCCTCACCCCTCAAGACAATGAACCCAGATTTTTGTAAGAAATCAATAGCCTGTTCAATTCCAACATAGAACTCGTGGTTGCCTACCACCGCATATTTGCCGTATTTGGGATTAATCCTTAGGAAAGGTTCTATCAATTCAAGGTTATGATTTATACGCCCGTCAACGATATCGCCCGTAGCTACTAACAAATCTGGAGCAGCCTCAAGCACCTTCTCAACAACCGAATTCAACGTCTCACCACCCACAAGAATACCAAGATGGACATCTGATATCTGGACTAACCTGAGTTTATCTAAATGGGAAGGCAGTTTATCTGTATATATTGTTATCCTTTCTGTAACGATATTTTTAGCTTCAAAACGCCCATAAACCACAAGGGCAATCGAAACAAGCAAGAGGATAAAAAAAGCTCGGTTGGCTGGTAAAAGCAGTTTTGTAGAGGCGTTTTTCCTTATAAGACTCAACCCTTTAAGTAGCAGTCTATAAATATCATAAATAGCCAGGATAAAACAAAACTGTAGAATGAAGCCCATCCATAAAAAGCTGCAATAAAATGCTTCACGTCTTGGAAAGTAAATGTCTCCTGAAATATCTGAGAGCCTTAAAATGATGGGGAAGGCTACCATAATAGCAGCAAAAAACAGCAATAAGGCAGTAGATTTAAATTTGAGCTTAAAGGCAGCCTTAGCCCTAAAGATAACATAGATATGCATCAGCATATAAACAGATGCATAGATAAAGGGAAACAGCCTCATAATATACCTTATTCCGAGTCTGTTAAAAAATC
>DAIQAO010000152.1:0-1357 GCA_036781645.1 Dissulfurispiraceae bacterium | reverse complement strand
AAACAGAGCTTATGAAAGATGGGTTTAAAAGTCTTAAAGTCTGGCAAAAGGCTTATGAATTAGCTTTAGAAATCTATAAAACCACTGCAACATTTCCTAAAAATGAACTTTATGGGGTCAGCAGCCAGATTCAAAGGGCGGCTATTTCCATATCAGCTAATATAGCTGAAGGATATGAAAGACAACATCGCAAAGAATATATATATACTTTCTTATGATAGCAAAAGGCTCGTTAGGAGAGGTCGAGACATTCTTAATGTTTGCAAAGGATTTAGGCTATATTCAGGAGGATAAATTCCAAGAATTAGATAATTTGAGGCAGGAGGTAGGCAAGTTGTTGCGAGGGTTGATTAATTCCTTAAAATGACCCCTTCCCCCTTGCTACTAACTACTTGACCCTAAAACCGGAGGTTTTATGGAAATTCTTATCGTTGATGACATTGAGGAGAGCCGTTATCTGCTTAAAACGCTCCTTAAGGCTAAAGGCAACAATGTTATTGAGGCAGCAAACGGTGAAGATGCTCTTAAACTATTAAAATCCGGCTCTTATGACTTGATTATCAGCGATATACTTATGCCGGTTATGGATGGGTTTGAGCTTTTAAGAAGGGTAAAAGCTGATGAATCTTTGAAAAAATCCCATTCATTATTTATACCGCCACATATACCGACCCCAAAGATGAGGAATATGCCTTAAAAATCGGCGCTGACCGCTTTATTCTTAAACCATGTGAACCTGAAGACTTCATTCGGGCTATTAACGAGGTGGTAGCAGCTTCAAAAAGTGGGCAGCTCCCTTCAGAGCCGATTTTAGAGGAAGAAGGTGAGGTATTTAAACTTTACAGCGAAAGGCTTATAAAGAAGCTGGAAGATAAAATGTTGGAACTGCAAAAAGCGCTTCAGGAAAAAGAAGACGCAGAACAAAAGGCTATAGATATCGCACAACTCTGGCAAACCACTCTTGACTCCTTGCTTGACCCTATAGCGATATTAGAAACAGACGGCACTATTAAAAAATACAACCAGGCTTTTGCGAATTCTTTTGTTCTGAATGGCAATAATGCTGTCGGTGAAAAATGCTATAGACTGATTCACAAAACCGAAGACCATATTGAGCACTGCCCCTTATTAAAATCTTTAAAAAGCGCCGATAGAGAGACAATGCTTTTGCCAGTTGGCGAAAAAACTTTATATGTAGTTGTTGACCCAATAAAGGCTAACGACGGTCAGATAACCGGCTTTGTTTACATAACCCGTGATATAACCGAAATTAAGAAGACAGAAGAATCTCTAAGGACATCAGAAGCAAAATACCGCAAGCTGCATGAAAGCATGATGGACGGTTTTGTTTATGTTG
>DAIQAO010000151.1:0-1368 GCA_036781645.1 Dissulfurispiraceae bacterium | reverse complement strand
GACCCCAACAATAGACAAATATGGCTTTTATAAGTAAAATATTTGCTTGTGTTAACTCATATCAATCTTCTTAAATATTTCTTAATAAGGGACTTAAAAGCCAGATATGCAGGCTCTGGACTCGGCGTAGTGTGGACAGTGTTGATGCCCCTGATCCAGATTCTTTTATTCTGGTTTGTATTCTCTGAAATCTTGAAGGCTCGTCCTTATGCAAACATGCAGATTCCATACATCTATTTTCTTCTGTCTTCCTTTTTTTTCTGGCTTGCATTCTCCGAAGGACTCATGCGGGCAGCTAATTCTATTAATGAAAATGCTGAAATGGTGAAAAAGGTCTCATTTCCAAATATTTTGCTGCCGCTTACAGTTACTATCTCAAGCTACATACACCATATGGTAGGATTTATTCTATTCATTATAATCTACTCGATAACAGTAACGCTTAGTCCGTCTCTATTAATGGTCATTCCATTTTTGGTTTTACAACTTTTTTTCTCATTTGGACTTGGGATGTTGTTCTCGAGTCTTCTGCCATATTTAAGGGACATCGGACAGATACTTGCAACGGCTTTACAGGGACTTTTCTTTCTCTCTCCAATAATTTACAGCATTGAAGCTGTGCCCGAAAAACTAAGAATTATTCTCTTTTTAAACCCTATAACTTATTTTGCCTCCTCATATCAAAAAATCATACTGTTTAATAAGCTGCCGCCAGTTGAAAATATTATAATAATTCTCGCATTGTCAGCTATCTCATTTATATGCGGTTTTGTTATATTTAAAAAACTTAAAAGTGGCTTTGCTGACGTTTTATAATAAATTATGACTGCTTTAGAGGTTCGAAATCTAACTAAAATTTACAGGCTTTATGATAAGCCTTCCAGCAGACTTAAGGAGATTATCCTTCGGCGCCCCTTTCACAGGGAATTTATAGCCCTTAATAACATAACCTTCACAGTCAAAAAAGGTGAGACCCTTGGAATCATAGGTGAAAATGGAGCGGGCAAGAGCACCCTCTTAAAAATTCTTTCAAAGACTCTATCGCCAACATCAGGCGAATTTAAAATTAACGGAAGGGTATCCTCACTCTTGGAACTCGGCTCAGGGTTTCATCCCGAATTCACAGGAATGGAAAACATCTTTTTCTACGGCTCGCTTCTTGGCATTGACAGGGCAACGATGCAAAAAAAGGTCGCAGATATAGTTGAGTTTGCCGAACTGGGTGATTTCATAAACTATCCGATCAAAACTTACTCTTCAGGAATGTTTGTGAGGCTCGCCTTTTCCGTTGCAATGGCAGTTGACCCCGAAATACTTATAATTGATGAAGTGCTTGCGGTGGGAGACCTCCATTTTCAAAAAAAGAGC
>DAIQAO010000150.1:0-1582 GCA_036781645.1 Dissulfurispiraceae bacterium | reverse complement strand
TAGTTGGTTATCTCCTCGACAGTGGTAAGGTGGTTTTCTATGGCAACCCTCCTTAAATAAGTAAATAGGGACAGCGACCATTTAAAGTTGAGATCAGAATCAGAAAACGGGCGCTGTCCCTAATAAACCTGAATAGATATCGAGAATAGTAGATATTTATTGTGAACCCGGTCTCAACATCGTCTATCCTATATTCGGTGTCTTTGTCGTATGTCTGTAAGGGCTGATTTGTATAACTTACGGGAGTAGCACAGGCGGATAAAAATAACATGCAGAAGATTAAAAAGAAATTTTTCATGGCTGATTCGCCTTTGGTTTTACCATAAATCATATTCATCTCGAAAATTTTTTATAATAATATTATCTTGAAGCCATTTCGGCATAACGATGTTGATAGCATGCCGCATTCCTGAATAATCATTTTTTATACCTGTGAAGAATTCTTTTTCCTCTTCTGACCAAATAACATTGTGTTCGAGTAATGCTCTAAGATGTGCAGAGCCGCGAATAAGCATTGTCCAAATAATAGCAACATCATCATGTAATTCAGGATTGTTGTAAGCTTTAAAGCCAGCCCTTTTGATGAGTCCAGCATTAATAAAATACATGATTCTACGCTTATGCAATTCGTCAAGTCGTCCACGCTCAATAATGGATGTAAGGAATTTAAGGAAATCATCATAGGATGTCGCATCACCTCCATCTAATTTGGAAGCCATAAAAAAGCCAGTTTCTATTGGCTGTAAATTTTCATATGCTACTACGCACATGGCGGAAAAAGCAGGAGGGGCTGTCTGCAACATTTTTTTTATTGTTTCAATATAAATCTTATCTTCTTGGGCTAAGGTTTTATGTAATGAATAAACAATAAGACTATTGCTTAATTCTTCATCTATATCAGATTGGGGCTTGGATGATGAAGAAAATTGTTGAATGATTTTTTTTATTATTTTTTTTATTATTGAAATAGCCATCCTACCACACCGTTTCTTTTATTCCGCATTCTTTGCAACCGATACGGGCGATCATATTTATTAATCGAGCCTTGAAGTTGTTGTATTCAAGGCATACCGCGCAGTCAGCGCACCAGAGCCTAAGCTGTCTTTCGTCTGTGCGCCTTTTTTTCTGAACGGTAATATCGCTCCCACTTTTGTCCTTGTATTGCGCGAGTGATTCCGCTATAACATTTATCTCAGGCTTTATCTCTGGATACTTTCTCATCGTCCGTATTATTTTCATTTCGTCTGTATCTGTGATAATGGGTGTGTCGGCTTCTATTGTAAAATCAGAATATCTGATTTTTAATCTCTTGCAAATCCGCTCAATCAACGGCTTCCCTAAGTCTTTATGCTCGTTTACTATTTGATTTAAAAGACCGTAATCTATCCCTACCATTTCAGCAAATCGCCGTTGGTTTTTTCCCGCATATTTCTCAATTAATCTCATTAAATTAGCCCTAATAACATCATCAATGCTCATAAAAGATATTAGAGCAAATCACATCTGTCCAAAATAGATTTTAGAAAGACTCCGATTCAGGTAGTATAGAATTGTAAAAAACATATAAACCCGAACCTGAGGA
>DAIQAO010000149.1:0-1593 GCA_036781645.1 Dissulfurispiraceae bacterium | reverse complement strand
GGAAAATCCGCAGAAGAAGTTGCAAAAGAGATTCTTGATAAATTCGGCTCATTCAGGGGAATGGCAAACCAGCCAGGGAGATTTTGAAATGTTGCCTTATGAAATTCCAAAATATTGTGTTTATAAAACTTTTTAATACAATATTTAGGGGCTTGATTATATATCAAAAGTGATATATTATGAAGATACCGAAGCTACCAGATAATATTAAAGTGCATCCGAGTGTTTGGAGGGCGGTCAAGGAGATAGAAATACTTGACAACAAAATGGCGGCAAAAATTATTCAAAGGGTTGCCGATTTAGTAATAGACCCAAGCACAGTTAGTGGAGAATGCAATTCCGAGACGGTTGAAAATTTAAATAAGGTTGGGGTGAAAGTAAAAAGACTTAAATGCTTAGATATTCTTGGTTATAGAATTTTTTATGCGCAAAGAAAGTCAGGAATGATTTGCGTATATTGTGTTGTGCCAAGGAATGACGATACTTACAAGAAGGATTCATGGCACTATCAGATTATTAAACTTCTTTACACACAGTGGAGGGACTGTCAATGATCGCTTTTGAGGAAATTAAATACAATCCTGCTGCTGCATATAAATGGAATATCCAGACCACGATGATTTCTATTTCTGATCTGGACAAAATATGCGATAGCTGTGATTCGATTAAAGATAAAGAGATTGAAAAATTAAAACTCGAAAACAAAAAACTGAAAAAGCTTGTAGAGTTTTTAAGAAACGAGGTTAGGTCTTTAGAGTTAAAAACTGCCTTGAGTGCAAAGGCGATACCATTGAAAGATATTGTTGATGAGCTTACCTCTACCCCTAAAGGAAAAGCAGCGTGGGAAGAAGCATGGAAGGAACAATTTAATGAGTGGCAGGAGCTTGTTGAACAAGGAAAGATGAGCCGAATAAAATATTACAGACTCATTAACGGAATGGACCAGAAGACACTTGCTGAAAAACTCGGTAAAGCACAGCCAAATATAAGCAGAATAGAAAGAGTTGGATATAATGTCCCAATAAAAACATTTAAAAAGCTTGCTGAAATATTCGGTGTAAAAATGGAGGATTTAGTTGGAGAATAATACTGGAATCAATTTCATTTCAGTTGCTTTAATTGAACTTAATTTTAAGCTGAATAGAGATTTTAAGCCGCCAAAGGATGGCATACCCGTTGACATAAGTTTTAAGACAAAAAAATCGTATAGCCCAGATAAAAAAACACTTCATGTGATATTGTCCGCAACTCTGTTTCAGAAGGCAAAAAACAAACCCTTTATAATGAAAGTTTCTGTAGAAGGGACATTTGCAGGTAAAACTTACGAAGAACTTGATAAGTTTTCAGAAATTCATGCTCCGGCGCATTTATTCCCCTTTGTTAGAGAAATAATAGGAAATACAACAATGAAGGCAAATATGCCACCTCTACTTTTGCCTCCTTTTAACCTAACTGCAATGCTTGGTGTGAAGAAAACCTAATAAACCAAAAGATCGTAACCCTTTCCTTGACACCAAACACCCTTTAGTGGTAATTTTCCTGTTATGCCAATTGATTACAAGGATACCCTTAATTTACCACAAACAGACTTTC
>DAIQAO010000148.1:0-1675 GCA_036781645.1 Dissulfurispiraceae bacterium | reverse complement strand
TGACCCCCTCAATGATGATGAATTATCAGGCAATTTTAGATTTCTTAGCAGGTCACAGCGAAGGCGAACTTATCAGTCTTGATGTGCAAAAAAGATGTGCCTTATTATTCTCTATTTCAATCAGAGATGTTGAGGAGATTATCTTAGAATCTGGTTTTCTGCCTGCGCGTTATCAGAGAAACAGGAACACCTTCACAATACAAGACCAATATAGGCTTTTTAAGAGCAATGTAGCCGTAATTGGCTGCGGCGGGCTTGGCGGCTATCTGATAGAAGAACTTGCACGGCTTGGGGTAGGCACTATCAGGGTTGTTGACCCTGACCGATTTGATGAACATAATCTGAACCGGCAGATTCTAAGCAGCTCTGAAAACCTCGGCGATCTGAAGGTTGAGGCTGCAAAGGAAAGGGTTAATCATATAAACCCATCTGTTAGCTTAATACCTCTGGAGGTTGCCTTTAATCGTGAGACAGCAGGCAATATACTTCAGGGGGTTCAGGTGGCAGCCGATGCCCTTGACAGCATACATACAAGGCTTGTGCTTATTGAGCAATGCCGTAATATGAATATCCCGCTTGTGCATGGCAGCGTAGGCGGTTGGTATGGTCAGGTATCTGTGCAGTATCCAGAAAGTGATTGCCTGACAAGGCTTTTTGAGGGCAGGGCGGACAAGGGCGCAGAGTTGGAATTAGGGAACCCATCTTTTACACCTGCTTTAGTTGCCTCGCTGCAATGCGCTGAGATAAGCAAGCTGCTCATTGGCAAGGAAAGCGCCCTAAGAAACAAATTGCTCGTGGTGGATTTATACGACATGAAGTTCAGCATACTCAACTTATAATCCTTAATAAAAAATCCCCTCCCATCAATTATATTTATTCCCCAAAAGTAGTGATAGAAAGCCAGATTGGCTTGCAAATGCTCCGAACAGGGATTGCTACCCATTGCCTCACTTTGGACTGCATAGACTTTTTCTACAGTCTAATCCGTGTTTATTTTTTGGATGCGAATTTTGCAGATACTTTTAAAATGTGATAATATTAAAAAAAGTTATTTATTAGCTGTTTATTATCTCCAAGAGTTGGATTCTAACCTCTTGTTATTTTACATTCTGAACTCAGAAACCTGTATTTCAACTCACTGGTATTCAAAATAATATTCAAGCAGCGTTATGATACGATTTCATAGCCAAAGAACAGCCTTAGTGCATGTGTTAGTGATTGACAGACTTTTGCAATATCGGGGTCGGGGCTTCAGCTTTGTCTTCAGCCTACTTGATGTTGTCCGTGGTTTTTGCTTCAGAAGCCGTATCGTATCCCTGCTATTGCATCGTATATGAGAATTTATTTTGGACTTGGACTAATATGATTTTAATTATCTTTCGGTTCTTCTCATCAATCCAGAGAACGAATTTGATTAGTAATCTCATTAATTAGGCTCTATTTAGGGATGGGCAGATGAATAAGTCAAAAAACATAGGTGACAACTCTCTTATTTTAGGAGCCTGGCAGTGTTATCTGGATAGCGGCAATATTGATACTGATGTTGTCAGGCAAGATATTTTAAGTTCATGGCAGAGATGTCAGGAAATGAAAGTCGATCCCATGAGCAATACTAAGATTGAAATTAAGAAAAAATTTCTGAATGAACTGATAAAGAGAAAGCTATATTTAATAA
>DAIQAO010000147.1:0-1773 GCA_036781645.1 Dissulfurispiraceae bacterium | reverse complement strand
CGGCGTACCCAAGTGGCTAAGGGAGAGGTCTGCAAAACCTCGATGCAGCGGTTCAAGTCCGCTCGCCGCCTCCACCTTCATTTATTTAATCTCCATTATCTCTGCATCCATGCTTTTAAGATTGACCAATCCGACTGTCGCCTTGCCGTATAACCAACTTCCAGCCTCGCCTGGATTAATCAGCAGAGTATTGCCTATTTTCTTTATTAAAGCTTTATGCGTGTGTCCAAAAATAACTATATCATAATGTCCACTTGCTGCTAATGCCTCTACCACATCAGGCTCGTGCATAATAACAATCTTCCTGTCATTCAAAGTCAATATATGAGGCTGGCGATGTATCTTGCTTTCATACACTCTGGACAAAAGGAGCTTGTCCCCGTCATTATTGCCAAAAATCCCTGTGAACCCTCCTCTAAATTCCATTAGGATTTTAGCCGTAAAGGGTGATGTGAAATCTCCTGCGTGTATAATATGCTCAACACCGTGCTTCACAAAAATATCAAATGCCTTTTTGAGATTATTAAGATTGTCATGGGTATCCGAAATTATACCTAAGATCATAAATCCCCCTATCTTTTATATAAAAGAATGTCTCAAGTCCATTCATCTTTACTGTAGAATCTGTCACAGCATCAATGTCACCAGCCATTAATATATCACCCTTTTCAGAGTCTTTAAATTCTATCCCGCCTTTCAGGGGTTTTCATGACATCTTGCATAATATTAGACTAAATGCATAATTGCAAGCCAGCCCCGGATTATCAGGTTACCTGATTACCTCCATTACATAAAAGCTTTTTAAAAAAATCACTTGTCATACCTCATGCCGCCCAGCAATCTCCGGTTATCACCCTCCTTAATCCACCTATGGATTATCCTTGATGATTGTATTTTTTCAATTCCTGCCGCATCGGTGCAATTTACGTTAAGCGTATATTGAGTCACACCGATATTCCCCAATATCTGGATTCCTGCCCGTTCAATCTTTAAGTTGCATGAAGCCTGGTTCGGCATTAATTCTTCATGAAAAGGGCGTTTTCTTGTTTGTTGATTGGTTGTTGCAGGGCACCCGGCCACCCGATGAACTGATCATGAACCATTTTAAGCACCTCTTCATAATTCGTTTTATAGAGTATGCCTCTTCTAGCGCCCAGATTTCCTCTTCGATCATACTCCTTTGCTTACCCGATAGGGACTTTTTTGGATGAGGCTACAAACAGGATGTAAATATAAAAACCACTATGACCGCCGATATAAAAACCATGCATTTCATCTGATAAACCTCGCCTTTTTTATTCTATCCCATATTTTACACCAAAAAGCCAACAACATTTTTTCATAGGTATCCACAGAATTCATTAAAATTAAAAGCTGACAAAACAGACCTTCAGAAAATCTGAAATATCTATACTTGGGATAGAGACCTTAACAGTAAACAACAATAGTGCTTGAATACTTGCGTTAGTAAATAGCTGGAGACCCTTTATTTCATAAAACAAAACGAAATTTTCAGGAAAGTTCCCGAGAAAGACAATATCTGGAGTGTCCCGAGTTTTTTATATCTCGAACAACTAGCCCTCTGAAATAAAGGAGGCAATCATAATCATAGAATTAGCAACCATAGCCAATCTAAAAGGACAGTTATCAAAATACTCAGGAATCATCTCAAAGCACAGGTGTCTAAAATAATTTTCAAGCGGGGATATGAAACGATCTCTTTGCCAGAGAACTATTTTCGTTCATGGGTAAGCCTTTGTGGGACTTCATATT
>DAIQAO010000146.1:0-1840 GCA_036781645.1 Dissulfurispiraceae bacterium | reverse complement strand
TTCTAAAATATTTCTCTAAGCTATTTAGAAAACAATAGACAGACCAGTTCATAATTGTATATCCATATTTTTAAGGGTGAAATTAACCTTGTACTATGATAAACTATTATATTAATTAAGTTTCTGATTATCTTTGCTATCTTTATTTTTGAACACCCTTTATTTTTAAGATAATGAATCATCTGCAATTTGAAGCAATTGAGGCTATATAATCAAACGTTTATCGTTCAATAAAAAAGGAGGAAGAATATGGGCAAAAAAAACACTATCAAGGTTGGGATTAATGGTTTTGGCAGGATTGGGCGGTGCACATTTAAACTTCTTATGCAAAATGGAGATTTTCAGGTTGTAGGGATTAATGACCCGAGCAATATCGGAGATCTGGCTTATCTCCTTAAATATGATTCTGTTCACGGATGGTATCCAAAAAAGGTCTCAAACAACAATAAAAGCCTGCAAGTTGATGGATTAGAAATCCCTTTTAGTTCTTCCCCTGACCCTGAGAAAATACCCTGGAAGGAACTCGGCGCTGAGATTATAATTGAATCTAGCGGAGCACTCCGCAGCAGGGCGAAGGCGGCTGGCCATCTCAAAGCTGGAGCGCAAAAGGTAATCGTTTCTGCTCCTTCTGATGATGCAGATGTAACTATTATGTTAGGTGTTAACCCAGAAAGCTATGACCCAAAATCCCATCAAGTTATCTCCATGGCGTCTTGCACCACAAATTGCATAGCCCCTGTCGCCAAAGTAATCCACAATTATTTCGGTATTGAATATTTGATCTTCACAACCGTTCACGCTTATACCTCAAGCCAGTCTCTCATGGATACACCTGCTCGCCATCGGCGGCGTGGGCGCGCAGCAGCGGTCTCTATAATCCCAACCACTACGGGAGCTGCGAAGGCAGTTGAGAAGGCGCTGCCTGAACTTTCTGGGAAGATTGATGGAATGGCTATGAGGGTCCCGATACCAGACGGCTCTGTAGCAGATATCGTAGTATCTCTAAAGAAGGATGCAACACCTTCACTAATAAATGAAGTATTAACTAAAGCTTCGGAAGAGGCTTCCATGAAGGGTATTCTGAGGGTTACTGATGAGGCTTTGGTATCAAGGGATATCATAGGGGATCCTCACTCTTCAATCGTTGATGCTTTATCAACAATGATGATAGGCAAAAGGATTGCTAAAATTATAGCCTGGTATGATAATGAGTGGGGTTATTCAGCGAGGCTTGTTGATTTAGCCAAGGTCATTGCAGAACGTGGCTTTTGATTGTAGCTGAAAAGAGATGGGGAGGGCTGTTTCGGAATTTTTATAATCGACAAATTTTAGTTGTATTTTGTTTTATTTCCATAGAAGCAAGGCTTTTGAAAAAATTTTATAAAGCCTTCTTCACAGGGCGTCATGTAGAAATTCTTTAGCGGCACTTCCTATTATTTTTGCATTTCTTTATAGTTCTTTAAACGCGTCAGGATTGTTTAGAATTTATAGACAAAAAAGACTGGAGTTTCCTAAGTTTTTTTATAACTCGAACAACTAAACCTCTGAAATAATTGAAGAACTATGAAATGAAGAAGTTGAACTTACCTTTTCTTTTGACAAGTATAAAGATTCCTGAGTTTAATATTCGGTACCTACTATAAATCCCTATAGATAAAAGAAAAGGAGGTAATCATAATGATAGAATCAGCAACCATAGCCAATCTAAAAGGACAGTTATCAAAATACTCAGGAATCATTTCAAAGCGCAGGTGTCTAAAATAATATTCAAGAGGGATATGAGACGATTTCTTTGCCAAAGAACTACCTTAGTGCATGTCCTAAAATAGCGATAAGCGCC
>DAIQAO010000145.1:0-1925 GCA_036781645.1 Dissulfurispiraceae bacterium | reverse complement strand
AAAGCCGCGCACCGGTGACCTTATCGTTAGCCATTAGAAAGAATATATATTTCTATTATCGATCTGAGCATTGACATGGGTTGAAGCAATACGTATACTACACGTATATATGTAGAAAGGAGGATTTCAATGCAAAAAAAGTTGACCATAACCATAGATGAGGAAGTTTATGAAGGTCTTCATAAGACCATCGGCCCCCGCAAGATCAGCAAATTTGTTGAAGAATTAGTTCGTCCGCACGTAGTTCGCCCAAATCTGGAATTGGCATACTCCCAAATGTCAAAAGACAAAAAGAGAGAATCAGAAGCCTTGGATTGGGCAGAAACAACTTTTAAGGACATAGCGCATGAAAAGAGGTGAGGTCTGGTGGGTTAATTTTGATCCCTCAGTCGGCGGAGAGATCAGAAAAAAACGTCCTGCCGTGATCGTTAGCAATGACGCATCAAATAAGTTCCTCAATCGAGTTCAAGTTGTTCCTCTAACCAGCAAGACAGATCGCTTGTATCCTAGTGAAGCACTTGTCATTTTTGATGCTAAAGAAAGTAAGGCCATGGCTGATCAACTTGCTACTGTAAGCAAGTTGAGACTTTTTAAACGTGCTGGAGTACTTTCAGAAGAAGATATGCTCAGGATTTGTGAGGCAATTAAAATACAATTAGATATTTATTAGAAATGGGCTAACCATCGGCTCGACCCGGCACGGATTAGCCTTTGATGCTTTTGCATCAAGGTGGTTTCCCGGGCAGGTCAGCCGAAACGTTATGTGCAATAGAGAGGATAACTAATGCTATACAAATTACGATCAACCGACGGTAAGTTCGACAGACTAGATCCGGTAGCATTCAAGGATTTTTCAAGCTTTGGTAATTTAGAAAAAGACTTGGAAGAGTTGATTGCTGAGAGCATTCTCTATGTTCTTTTTGAGGATGCCAGCTTAATGCCAATATTCCAGGAACGACAATATCAATCTGAAGCTGACATCTACGCATTAAACGAAAAAGGCGAACTCGTTATTTTTGAACTAAAAAGGGGTGTGGCAGGCGAAGACGCAGTTCATCAAGCCTTGCGGTATGCACAAGACGCAGGCCAATGGAGTTATTTTACGCTCCAGAGTAAATACAACCAATACACAAACAGTAGCATCGATTTGTCCTTAGCGCATAAAGAGGCATTCGATCTTGAGCATTCATTGGATGCAAAGGAACTAAACAGAAAACAACATCTTATCATAATTGGTAGTGCTGCTGATGATAGCCTCATCAATGCTGTTGACTATTGGAAACATCAAGGCATATCCATTGAATTTCTTCCCTACAGAATCTATGAGATAGGTGGTGAAAGGTATTTCGAGTTTTTCGCCCTGCCATATGACAGACATAAGAACCCGAGCGATGTTAAGGGGGTATTGTTCGACACCAATAGAAGTTGGGATGAGGAATCAATCTGGTACATGATGGAAAATAGTCGAGTGGCCGCCTTTGGCGATGCGAGACGGTTTGTCGAATATATTTACCCCGGTGACATCGTTTTCTTTTCACACAGAGGGACGGGACTTGTCGCTGCTGGTCGAGTTAAGAGGGGCAATATAATAAATTCAGCGGAAGACGATACTTCGTATAGGGATGTTGAGTTTATTACCCCAATTCCAAGGAAGGGACAAGAAATAAAAGCTATGCCGTTTAGGAGGGTCTCTGAAATTACAGGAAAGAGCTTTTTCTGGGCTCGGACCATCAAGGTCCCATATCTTTCAAAAGGTGAGGCTGAAAATTTAGCAAGAGAGTTGGAAGCGTACCTTAAAGAAAGCACATAACAACCGCATCAACTCGGACTGGCTTCCGCTGCGCTCCATTGCCAGCCCGAGGAAACTTGTGGTCAGGTCTTTACGGGCTGTTGCCCAAATCCACATTTGAAATCATGTAACCATA
>DAIQAO010000144.1:0-1942 GCA_036781645.1 Dissulfurispiraceae bacterium | reverse complement strand
TAGCTGCCCAGAGCTACAGCTAAAAAATGATTCACAGCGGTAGCAAGAAAAACTCCCCACATTACTGTTTGCCATCGATATTTAGATGCAAAACATATAGCAAGAAGCTGCGTGCGGTCTCCAATTTCGGCGAGTACAACAAATATAAGAGATGTTAGAAAGGCTGTCAATTATACATCCTGAATACTCGGGTATAAATGCCTTAAAATCAGCGATTTGACCTATTAAACCCGAATCTCTCCTCAAAAACCGGCGCTATAAGGTTGTCAACCGGCGCATAATTATCGGTAAGAAGAACGGATTTCCTGTTGCTAATAAACTCTCGTATCATCTGCTCTGGTACGACAGATGAGGTAGCCTCGCTTTGACGAACATTCCTGACGAAATTGTCGAAATCATTTATATCGAGGTTTCCATTACCTGCGAGCACAATAAATGTGCTAATCCCGATATCCTCAAAATCAGGGCTGATTGACAACAGAAATACATTTTCATCCCCGAAGACCTCTCTGATTGTCTTTATATATGAAGGTAGAAACAAGCCGCGTTGAAAATTATCTATAATGTTTGTCAGGACAATCCCCCCGGGTTCTAAAATATTCTTGACTTGCTGAGCAAACTCCTTTGTAGTAAGGTGATAGGGAATTGATAGGTCGTTATAGGCATCAAGAAACACTACATCATATTTTTCCTTGGCGTTCATAATAAACCATCTTCCATCGGTATTATATGAACGAATCCTTGTGTCCTTTGGGAGCCCTAAAAATTTATATGTTACTTTGGTAACCGCTGGATCGATCTCTACGACATCTATAAGGGCATTAGGATAATAAACCTCAAGATATCTTGGAAATGTATAACCGCCGCCTCCGATTGTAAGGGTTTTAAATGGCTGCTCTTTGCTGAATTTCCACTTTAAGACATCTGTATAAATCCTTTCATACTTATACTCAATATGAAGAGGGTTTTGTAAACTCACAAAGGAGTGGGTAAGATTATCAAGCACCAGAGCTTCAAGCTGGGTGACGCCGTCGGAGCTTACGGCTTTTTTGACCTTAATCGTGTAATAGTCGCTCTCTGTATAATGATATGTGTCTTTGGTAATAGGGACTTTAACAGCGAAACTATAAACGCTAAACAATAAAACAGATGGAATTATAAAAAACGCAACATGCATTTTCCCTGACCTGCCAAATACCCCGACAAGAAACCCTGTCATTATCAAAATAACACCCATCAATAAAATAACACTTCTGGCGCCCATAAAGGATATAAGAAAGAACCCCGCTGCAAAAGTGCCAAGTATAGAACCAAGGGTTGAGAAAGCATAGATTTTTCCTACTACATTACCTATCTTATCCAGATTCTTTATAGCAAGCTTGACGACAACTGGTGATATCATGCCGAGTACGCAGCTTGGTATGATAAAAATGATAGTAGTCACGATAAAGATTCTTAACATCAAGGATACTTCAATCTGCACAGCCGCAACAATGTTTGTAGTTGGGGGGATGAGGAAAATCGTCATGCCGGAAATGATCAGGAGCATAGCAAGGGTTTTGCTGCCAGGAAATCTGTCGGCTATTCTGCCTCCCACATAAGCCCCTATGCTAATACCTGCAAGAACGATGCCTATAATACTCGTCCAGGTATATAGAGATACACCGACAAATGGGGCGAGTATCCTGCCGGCAACAATCTCTATTACAAGAATACAGAAACTTGCTATAAAGGTAATAACATAAGCTGCCAAAAGATTCATTTTTCCTTCCTTTCTAAATTTTATTAAAGGTCTGAAAAAACCTCGGGTTGCTTCATTAAATAATTGTTAAACCTGACTCTTAAGGATACTAATGATATCATCAATAAACCCTCAAAGACAAGCAACCCTAAAACAGAGATAGAAGCATGCAGAAATAGAGAACCCCCTTCTGGTTTAAAG
>DAIQAO010000143.1:0-1985 GCA_036781645.1 Dissulfurispiraceae bacterium | reverse complement strand
AATATATGAAATATATGAAATATATGAACCCCCTTCTACCTCTGTCCCATAAGGGGAGACGGGAAAATCTCCGCCAATACGCCCTTAAAAAATAGGAGATTTTATGAGAATTTTAATTGTTGACGACAAGAAAGAGGCACTTTATTTCCTTGAGACACTTCTCAAAGTTCAGGGACATAATATAACCTCAGCATCTAATGGTGCACAGGCATTTGAACAACTTAAAAAGAAATCATACGACCTGATTATCAGCGATATTCTCATGCCCGTTATTGATGGATTTGAGCTGTGCAGAAAGGTCAAGAGTGATGAGTCTCTGCGAAAAATCCCTTTTATTATTTATACTGCTACCTACACAGGCCCAAAAGATCAGGAATATGCCATAAAAATAGGGGCAGACCGATTTATCACCAAACCATGCGAACCCGAAGACTTGATTAGGGCGATTGAAGAAGTAATGGTAGCTTCAAAAAGCGAGAAGATCCCTTCGGAGCCCCTTTTGGAGGAAGAAAAGGATATATTTAAACTTTACAACGAAAGGCTTATCAAAAAGCTGGAAGATAAAATGGTTCAGCTTGATCAAGAAATTAATTCCAGAAAAGAGCTGGAAAAGCAACTCCGAGAGGCTGCAACTTTCTGGCAGACGATTTATGACTCAATGATTGATCTCGTTGCATATATAGAGCCAAATGGGACAATTAGGCAATGTAACCAAGCCTTTGCCAAATTTGTTGGTTTAAATTCTAATGATATATCAGGACAAAAATGCTACCATTTGATTCATAAAACCGACAGCCATGTTGAAGATTGCCCTCTAATTAGATCGCTCAAAAGCGGTGGAAGAGAGACAAGGCTAATGCCAGTTGGGGGAAAGACTTTATATGTAGTTGTAGATCCGATAAAATCAGATGACGGCAAGATAACAGGATTTGTTCATATAACCCGTGATATTACAGAACTCAAGAAAGTAGAAAAAGGCCTGACCGTAAAGAACAGGCTTTTAGAAGCCATCGTTAGATCACAATCACTGATTATCGAAGAAAAAGAACCATCAGAAGTATTTGATTATATCTTAAAACAGTTTATTGATATTTCAGAGAGCGAATATGGGTTTATAGGGGAGGTGTTATATACAGCTAAAGGCAACCCATACCTTAAAACTTATGCACTAACAAATATCTCGTGGGATGATGCTACCCGTGCTTTTTATGAAAAAAACGCACCTAATGGGTTTGAATTTTATAACCTTAATACCTTATTCGGTGAGGTATTAAAAACTGCTCAACCAGTCATATCTAATGACCCAGCTAATGATCCAAGAAGGGGAGGGTTGCCTGATGGTCATCCGCCAATTCATTCTTTTTTAGGATTACCATTGATGTATGGTGCACAGATAATTGGGATGTTAGGGGTTGCAAATAGACCTGGTGGCTACTCTAGTGAATTAATAGAATTTCTTCAGCCTTACCTCAAAACTTGCCCAACTATCATAAACACTATCAGGATCGAGAAGGAAAGACAAATTGCCATAAAAACATTAGCAGAGAGTGAAACTAAATTAAAAAACATTGTTGAGCACAGCACCAACCTATTTTACGCGCATGATATAAATCATGTTATACAGTATGTAAGTCCTCAAATAAAAGATTTATTGGGATATGAAGTTCAGGAGGCTTTAATTAAAAAATGGACTGAATTTGCTTCAGACAATCCTATCAATGAGATTGCTTTCCAAAAGACTATTAGAGCGATAGAAACTGGTGAGCCTCAGAGTCCATACGAACTTGAACTCGTTCACAAAAGTGGAAAAAAGATACATGTTGAGGTTAGAGAAAGGCCAGTTTTAGAAAATGGTAGAACTGTTGCGATAGTAGGAGCACTTCATGATATCACAGAGCGCAAGAAGGCGGAGGAAGCTCTCCGAAACTCTGAAGCAAAATACCGCAAGCTGCATGAAAGCATGATGGACGGTTTTGTTTATGTTG
>DAIQAO010000142.1:0-1988 GCA_036781645.1 Dissulfurispiraceae bacterium | reverse complement strand
CCCGGCTGCGATTCGGAAGTGTGTGAAAAAGAGGATAAAAGCCTTAAGTTTAAAAAATAAAGAAAGGAGAGTTGTTAATGGAAGGGGCTAAGGTCATTGTAGAATACGGCATTATCGGAATTCTTTTTCTGATGAGCATTATTGCCGTAGGCATTGCTATAGAACGATTTTCTTTTATAAAAAATGTCCGTCTTGAAGGGTTCACATCTTCAAAAGAGCTTGAGATTACTTTGACAAAGCGGCTTTATATAATTGCTTCCATCGGCAGCAATGCGCCGTATATAGGACTTCTGGGAACTGTCATCGGGATAATGTTTACATTTTATCAGATGGGAAATGTTGGAAATATAGATACGAAAGGCATAATGATAGGCTTGAGCCTTGCGTTAAAGGCTACTGCAGCAGGGCTCCTGGTGGCAATACCATGTGTGAGTCTTTATAACATGCTTTTACGAAGAGTTAAGGAAAAGGTGGTGGCATACGAATCAAGAATCGTTAGCGGGGTTTGATGTATGGAAGAAAAAGAGTTTGATTACATCAATATAATCCCATTTGTGGACATAATGCTCGTTCTTTTAGCAATTGTGCTGGCAACGGCAACATTTATAGCAACAGGAGAGATACCGGTAAATCTTCCGTCGGCAAAAAATATTGATGAGCGCTCGCAGGATCCGGTTGTGATTACAATTGCATCGGACGGTCAGATTTTTTTGAATAACATAGAAATAAAGGGAGAGATTGCGAACCACCTGAAGGATTACGGCAGGGATAACCCTGTGATTATAAGGGCTGACAGTGGAGTGTTTGTAGAAAAGTTGGTTGAGATTATTGACGCTATTAAGGAACAGCGCTTTGGACGCGTATCCATGGAAGTCGTTAGGAGGTGAGTGGCAATTGAGAATAAATGCTTATAATAGTTTTGTTTTTTCAGCGGTGCTGCATTTTTCATTTATTGCCATTTTAATAGCGAGTCCGCTTTTTTGGAACAGGCATACTGAAAGCAGGGCAATAGATTTATCGTTTTTTTTCTCTGAAATTGAGATAGAGACGCAGCAGCATCAGAGAAAGCAGAGAATAACTACGCCTATCGCAGCTTCTGCCGAACCGGTTAGGCAGGCTCGCATCAGAAATGCGATTGCATCTTCAATGCCTGATATAAAGAGCGAAACTTTTCCGGCGCATGAGCCTGAGAAGGCTGCTGCAACCGCAGAACATCCGTTGGAAAATAAGGATATCTCTTCTGCTGCCGCAGCGGAGTTAAAGCGCGGAGAAATAAAAGAGACGATAAAAACTCCGTATTCCGGAGCGAATGAACCGCAAAACAACATATTTGCTTCTACAGGCGCTGGCGGCTCTTTTATAAAAACAGGTTTGGAATCAATCAAGGGTGAAAAAGGGAAATCTGTTTCGCCATCTTTTTATAGCTATCCGGACGGTATATCATCCGTGGATAAGATGGTATCCGGCGGCAGTTCCGATGCGGTTGACCTTTCATCTGTTGCCGATAGATTTATTAATCACATAGACTCATTCAAGTCGTATCCCTATATCGCAAGAAAAAGGGGAATAGAGGGGACTGTGCTGGTGAAAGTTAAACTAAAAAAAGAAGGCGATATATCGGATGTGTCGGTCGTCAGGTCATCCGGCTATGAAATTCTGGATGAAAGCGCTCTTTCATTGATAAAAAAAGCAGGCGGCTTTAAGCACAATACCGGCAGGGATATTGTGATAAAGGTGCCGATCACCTACAGCTTAATGAAAAGTGCGAGGTAACGGCTATGGGACTTGGTGTGCAGTGCATTTATGTAAAAGAGATCAGATGCAAAAAGTGCAGGAGACTTCTGATGAAAGGAGAAGTAAGGTTTGTAGAGATCAAATGCCCGAAATGCGGATACATTCAGAACATAGGAAAGGAGGTGATGGATACGGCAGATAAAAAACAGCGGTAACATAGAGGTAATTTATTTAAGCCCTGCGAGGGTTTGAGA
>DAIQAO010000141.1:0-2149 GCA_036781645.1 Dissulfurispiraceae bacterium | reverse complement strand
ACTTTTTGACGATGAAGTTCCTTTTGCAGACGAGCCAGATGAAGTTTCCTTTTTAGACGAGCCGAGTGAAGCTCCCCCTTTAGGCGTGCCAACAGCAACAAAACTCATAGCAACCTTTGCGCCTGTCCATGATAAGTAACCAGCTAATATAGTAGCCGACATGCCGGCAAACGCAGTAGCCACTAAAGCATCGCCTACTATTGTTTTGAAACCCAACAGATAGCCAATCGTTGATGTAATAGGTCCAGCCTCTATCATCTTATCGTAGTAAAATGTCTTGATGGTTACTCCTGCAACGATGTATAAACCGTTTGCAAACGCCCACAACCCTAACGCTCCAATCGGCAACTCGAGTTTTTTCAAAAACATATAATACAGCACCCCTAAGACTAAACCCATCGCAGCTACGGTTTTAATGACCGTGCAAACTTCATAAATGTGATAATCGAAAAACCAAAGGAAACTAAGCCCTAAAAACATAATCGCCAGCTTAGTGAAGAGCATAAATAAACTCAATACTGATGATCCCGGTTGTAGCGAGAAGGTGTTATACACATCTTTCAACTTTTGCCACCACGATTTCCCCGCTTCCGCTGACGCTGAGAATGTGCCTTCGTCTAATATCTCATCACCTGTAACATTCCTTACGATGCCCAAGGGCTTCTGTATTTTCTCTAATGACGTGCCGTTTGCTTGGGCTGCTTCTACATGGGCATTTATTATTGAGTCATAGCGGGTTTTGAGTTTTGCAGACAGGTAGTCTTTGTATGCGGCGCAATCGTAGTCAGTATCTGATACATCGTCTTTTAACATCGCATAATGGGCTATATCCGGGTCAACTGTTATATTCGAATAATTAAGACTACTGCTATCAGACGGCTTAGGCGCTTTTTTCTCTTGATTAGATAACTGGTATAACTGAACTGCCGGGGAGTAACATTTCTCCCGAAAATCAACAAGCTCTCTACTATGCTCTTTTATGGTTTTTTCACGTGCATTATCAAAAGCCATATTTAGGAGAATCCCACCGCCCGCGGTCTTAGGCGCAGGAGCACCTATATCAACAACAATATTATATGTAATCCTATCGCTGGTGTTGGCTATTAAAATGGGTAAGGACTGCCCGCCAAATATCGGCGCTACAAGCAGTATTATCGTGAATGAATACTTCAGAAACTCGCCAAGCCCTTCCCTGCCCATCCCGAAGCCAACTTTTATAATCATGATAAACAGGGCTAAAAAAAAACCGGCTTTCAAAAGTGTGCCGGTTAAGGCGTGGGTTCTGATAAGATGGAAATACTTGTTAATCGTTCCCTTGTATATCGTTTCGTTTTCAAGGGGAGTTTCAAAGTTTTGCCCCCCGAACCATATCGCATCTGCAGGTAGCGGGGCAGTGAGTAATATCGCAAAAACTATTATCCCTAAGATTGACTTCAATAGCATAGATATATCGTTTATCTTGCAACGATCGATCTCGGAACTACTGCCGTTATCTCTTTTTCAGTCGCAGAAGCCGTCCTTACAGGCGGTTGATGACTTAATATAGTCGCCAGAAGTGGATTCAGATAATCCTTTTGAAGCTGAAGCCTTTTCATTATAAGATCATACTTCCTTTCAGTTTTCTTCAGCAGGTTTTCCATTTCCTTCTTCCTTGTTTCATCCTGTATAGCCGCTTTCTCGCCTTCCAACTGGTCAACAAGGTCTTCGATTTTATACAACATCGCTGTCATGGCTGCTACGGTTGCATACTGAGTATAAAAATTACCACGAGTCACGGGATCGACGAATCTCAACCTGGTGAGTATCTGAGGAGTAATAGGAGCACCGGGGGTAGAAACCGTCTGTAACGTATCGGCGGAAGGTGGGGAGCCTCCCTTAGCTACTGCTTCGCCTATGGTGTGTGGTGGGGTCAGACTTGATTATTGACTTTCTCCGTTTAAGAGTCTTCACAATTGCTCCTATCTTAGAAAGGTATGAATTTTTCACTTTTTAATAAAGTTAACTAACCGCAGGGTTTTTATCTGAAAATTCTGCTAATTCCTTGTCATTTATATCTGTATTCAATCGTTTTAAGGTTTGCGAGCCATGTGCTGATTTTTAAAGAGATACAGATAGAAAGTCAATAGTCAAGTCTGACCCCATGACCCCC
>DAIQAO010000140.1:0-2181 GCA_036781645.1 Dissulfurispiraceae bacterium | reverse complement strand
CTGTCTTGTGGAGTTTCCTTTCAGCCCAGTATTTCTGCCACTTCAGCTCTATTTCTTGGGGATTGTATCTTTCCTGCAAAACCACCTCCAACGGCTAATTAACTTTTTAACCCTATATATCTATATTCAATTTGCGGTAAAGTTTTAGGAACTCTTTCAGTTTCCTCAATATAATCAATTAAGCACTCCCCGCAAAGAACCGTGCCTGCTTTAAATATCTTGAGATAGATTCATATTTTTGATGGATTTATTAACAATTGCAGTTTCACGCTTTCTTGAGATTTTATAGACTGCTTTTTTATCACATATTCGCAACTGTTTTTCTTTGCCTGAGATATTATATTGAGTAACATCTCCGTTCATTTTTTCAATCCTTAATTTAGCTATTTCAATATATTCCTTATTTATATCAATGCCAATAAAATTTCTGCCCAATTTTTTTGCTGCCACCAGAGTTGTTCCACTGCCACAAAACGGATCAAGAACAACTGCCTTATTTGAATAAGTTGTTAGTTTTATAATATGCTCACATAAGCTCAAAGGTTTTACTGTCTTGTGTGTATTGAACTCTCCCTTTTCTCTCTTGTCAGGCTTTGAAATCAGAAAACACCTGTCAACCAGTGAATTAATTTCATCTGTTGAAATCACATTTGACGGGAACATATCTTCACCAATTTTTATATTAGTGTTAATTAAGCCAACATTGTATTTCCTAAAATTTTCCAAAAAAGTCCCCTCTGGTTCTTTCTGTGCCATCACAATCGGTTCAAAGCATGATTTGATTTGAGGTGTTTTCCAGCCTCTTAATTGCTTTTTAAGACTATCTTTTGTTTCCTCGCTTTCCTTTAATCTATCAATAAAATGGTTTAGACTCATTGCTTTTGGCTGATTTTGGGTGTACAGCCATATAAAGCAATCTCGTATCAAGAAACCAGCATCGTCTATTGCGGATACCATCCTGTGATACAATCTTGGGCTGGAAAAAGAAAAGAAAAAACCACCGGGTTTCAATACCCTTAAAATCTGCATGGAAACTTTAGAATACCAGTTATAAAAATTTTTACCTTGCTCCTTATCAAATTTCATTCCTGCCGGCAATGACTTAATAACATGATGATACTTCGTGCTTGCTACTTTTTTATTGTCCCATGTGTTGTCCATTTTATCCAGAAAATATGGAGGGTCTGTTAAAACTAAATCAACGGTATTATCTGCAATATCAGGCAGAATCTGCAGCACATCACCATGTATAATTTTATTCAAATATTTACCATTCATTTGGATTTTCCCCTTTGAACTCATTGTATAAAATTCTATAAATACCTCTTTTTACTTTTTCATTACACTTTTTAATTATAGCTGGCTTTGCAATGCCTCTAACCCTTCCTCTTTCGTCAAATATCCAAAAATCTCTGTATGCGCGATTGCATTTTTGACATTGAGGAATAATATTTCCTTTAATTAAAGGTTTTGATGAGTCTATATGCGCTTTTTGCAATTTCGTTATTGTATTAGGATAGTGAAGATTTTTCTTGCCTTCCTCTGAGCCGCAGGTAGCACATCGGTTCCCATATTGATGTTTAACTTTTTCCCAATCGCTTGTAGCTTCAATTCTATGTCCTTTGAAATTAGGATATGGTCTTTCCAGTGTAATTAAGCGATACTCTCCACTTTTCTTAACATGGACATTATCTCTGCCGCCTGCTGAAATAAACCAACCTTTTTGTGCTCCGAGATGCCTTGCCTGTTGAACATCGTTGGTTTTGGGATAAAATTTTCTGATAAATTCCGTGAGTTCGCCTTTCATCACAGCAACAGTACTTGGATAGAACCTTGCAAGATACACCAACACAAGAGCATCCTTAACATAATTGCCGTCAGCATGCCTCAACTTTGGCAACCCCACGCCATGCTTCTTGAGATATTTTTCATGGTAATCTTTAACAATTTGATATACTTCTTCAATTTCTTTATCTGTCATATATATCTCCTCAAAACTTAATCCCTAAATCTGGGAATAATGCTGAGAACTGTCCTATTCTGTTTGTCAAAAGCATTATCCCAAATGCAATCAAAATCAGTCCACTCACAACCATTATTACCTTCATGAACTTGTGAAGTTTTCTTGTATAAGTAAAAAACACATTTATGGCAAGGGTTGCCAGTATGAATGGTATTGCA
>DAIQAO010000139.1:0-2235 GCA_036781645.1 Dissulfurispiraceae bacterium | reverse complement strand
GCTTGATGGAGCAGTAATTCATGCAGACATGCTGCACGGAGAGATGGTCCCGCAGAAGATGACCGACAGGGACAGAGACGGACTTCTCAAATTTTATAAGATGCTGAACCTGCCGGATGATGAGATACAAAGGCGGTTGTCTCCAAGAACGCTTATGGATAAAAGAGAGGCATGGGAGTTTGCAGAGACGATAATTAAAAAACTTGACACGCCGCAAAGCAGAGGTGGACATGGAACTATTGAGTAAGGCTGACAGATTCATAAAGAGCATGACGGAACGCGAGCCGTTGGAGAAGAAATGGATATTCGGCAATGAGACGGATGATCCTCTCAGGTTTGCTTTTGACGCAAAGAGGGTGATTCATCCCGGAATAAAGGGTTCTGCGCTGCCTAAAGACCGATGGGACGAAACATGGAAGACGCTCGTCGGCGGGTCGGGATACAACGGCAAAAAGGCTGCCTATGTCCATATCCCTTTTTGCTCTACGAGATGTCTCTATTGCGGCTTTTTTCAGAATTATACGAACAGGGAGCTTGAGGATGCTTATATCGACAGGCTGATAGAGGACTTCAAGATGAATTCCGGGGCTCCTCTTATAAATTCGCACCCTTTTCATGCCGTATATATAGGAGGCGGCACCCCATCGGATATGTCGGCGGCAAATATTAAAAGGCTCCTCCTCGCGATAAACGAATTCCTGCCTCTTGCAAACGATTGCGAATTCACATTTGAGGCGCGGATACATAATTTCGACGATGAAAAAGTCCATGTCTGCATTGAAGGCGGAATTAATAGATTCTCTCTCGGCGTCCAATCGTTCAACACCGACATAAGGCGGATAATCGGCAGGAGAGAGTCCCGGGAAAAAATTCTTGAGCGGCTGCAGTATATTCACGGCATTGACCATGCTGCTGTGGTGATAGACCTTATGTATGGGCTTCCGCTGCAGACGATGGAGATATGGGAAGACGATGTTATGACCTTGTGCAGCGCTGGCATTGACGGCGGAGATCTTTATCAGCTTAATGTTTACAGCGACAGCAAGCTGAACGATGCTATAGCTAAAGGGAATATTCCCCCTGCAGCCAAAACATCCGAACAGGCTGTAATGTTCAAAAGGGGGCTTGAGATAATGGAGATGCAGAGGATGAAACGGCTGAGCATCTGCCACTGGGCGGACGGAACAAGGGAGCGAAATTTTTATAACTTCCTCTCTAAATCAGGCGCTGTTACCGTGCCGTTCGGCGCAGGAGCAGGAGGCAAGATTCAGGGCTATACAATGTTTGTGGACAGGGACATCAGAAGCTATGTGCAGAGAATTGACAGGGGGGAAAAGCCCCTTATGTTCATGATGGCGCCTCCGGATGGCTACGAACTCTATTACGACATTATCGGGCAGATGGAAAAAGGGCATATCAACCTGTCATGGGTAAGGGCTCGTTACGGTATTGATATGGAAGAAGCGTTTTCAGCCTTATTTAACGAATGGGCAAGAAAGGGGCTTGTGCAGATGAATGGAGATTATCTTGACTTAACCGTTGCAGGGCAGTTCTGGTATGTCAATCTTACGCAGGCTATACTGGACTGCCTTGTTATGCTCGGAGGCGACAACGGCTATTCACTTACTGTCAAATCAATTGCGGCCCAGGGATAAAAAACGGTTTAAACGGTTCAAAAGGAGGAATTGAAAATGAATTGTGTATGCGGAGCAAAAAATAAAGACAGCGTAAAAGAAATATTGGCAAAAAGAGTGGCTGAAATGGTGGCAAACAACCCTTCAAAGGCGACAGGCGCTATGGCGGCGGAATTGGAAGCAAGCGAGATGGATGTTATACGATGCCTGCCAGAGACGATGGTAAAGGAAGTCCCGAAAGGGAGATTTGACGAGATTGTTGAAGAGGTGTCTACATGGGGGACTCTTACCGTCATAGTGCAGAATGAATCAACAATAATGGAAGTAAAGGCTCCATTTCCGAAAGGGACATATGGACACGGCTATTATAATCTTAAGTCAAATAGCACCCCTATAGGCGGACATATAAAAGCGTCCGAACTTTCCGCGATATTTTTCGTGTCCAAACCTTTTATGGGACTTGAAAGCCACAGCATTCAGTTTTTTAACGGAAACGGAAACGCAATGTTCAAGCTTTATCTTGCAAGGGACGAAAAGAGGCAGATACTCACGGAGCAGATGGAGAAATTTGCAAACCTGAAAAACAGGCTATAAAAAGGAG
>DAIQAO010000138.1:0-2386 GCA_036781645.1 Dissulfurispiraceae bacterium | reverse complement strand
AATCTGCCGAAATATCAGAAGAAATTAAGAAGATTATTGCACAGAAGATGCTTGAAATTTGCAAAGAACCAGATAAGAAATATGCAGAGAAGGTCGAGAAGTATAAAAAGCTGCAAGCAATGGCAGGCATTGTTTAATCTCCTTCCCTTCGTCTGGGCAGTGATTGAGCCGGCATGAGAGCGTGGATTAGTTTCTTTGCAAAAAAAGAAGATATTTGATAAATTTTCCTTTTTATGAAGAAAGATATAATTAAAGAAATTATAAGGGATTTTCATCTCTCTCCACTTCCCTCACTTGTGGAGAGGGATATTTCCGTTCCGATTGATTCAGGCAAAATAATAACTCTCATAGGTGCAAGGAGAAGCGGCAAGACTTATGTGCTTTTCGATCTGATGAATAAGCTGGCAAAAAGAGGCACAGATTTCAAAAATATACTCTATGTGAATTTTGAAGATGAAAGGATAGACTTTAAAGTTGACGAACTTGATCTTATCATAAAGGCATATGTCGAGCTTTACCCTGATACAAACATAAAAAACTGCTATTTGTTTTTTGATGAGATACAGAATATTGAGGGTTGGGAAAAATTTATCAGAAGGGTTTACGATTCGCTTACAAAGAATATTTTTATTACCGGCTCTAACTGCAGGTTTCTAAGCAGCGATATTGCGACCAGTCTGAGGGGAAGGACTATAAGTTTTGAGATATTCCCCCTTTCTTTCAGGGAATACCTCCGTTTTCATAATATAGATATTGATATATACAGTTCTAAATCTCTGGCAAAGATTAACAATTATATGCTCAGGTTCCTGAAGAACGGCGGATTCCCCGAGGTCGTTGCTTATGATGACAATATAAGGGCAAAAGTCCTTCAGGAATATTTCAATGTAATGATTTACCGGGATCTTATAGAAAGATATGAGATTAAGAATGCTGCTGTTTTAAAATATTTTCTGAAAAGAATTCTTACCTCAGCCACAAAGCAGTTGTCTGTAAATACTATTTATAACGAACTGAAGTCATCAGGCTTTAAGATAGGCAAAAATCATCTTTACGAATACCTCGATGCGTGTCAAAACATCTATCTTGCCTTTGTGTTTACAAAATATACGCATAAGTTGGTGGCGCGCGAGCTTGGTGAACGCAAGATTTACACAATAGACAACGGATTGCTCAATGCTATCAGCTTTAAATTCTCTGAAGACAAAGGAAAGGCAATGGAGCAGACTGTTTTCCTCGAACTTAAAAGGAGAGGCAGCGAAATTTATTTTTACAGAGAAAAATATGAGTGTGATTTTATCATCAAAAAAGGACATGCTATATCAGAGGCTGTTCAGGTTTCATCCTCTTTGTCGGATAAAAAGACGGCTGAACGCGAAATAAGAGGTGTTGTTGATGCATGCAGGAGCTTCGGATTAAGAAAAGGGCTTATTATAACTTATGATGAATCCGGCGATCTTGAATCGGATGGGATAAAAATTAAAAAAATGCCTTTGTATAAATGGCTGCTGGAATAATTTTGGCAAAATTGATTTTTTCGTCCGGGCGGTGCTTGAGGCGGCATGAAGGCAATTGCTGTTTTTTTGTTAAAATCCTGAATGAATCTATCTTTAAAAAGAAATTAACTATAGCTCAGATAGATAAAATTACTGTCCTTGCAAAGGCTTATAGCGCAACCCGCCTAATCCTGTTTGGAAGCGCTGCTGAGAAACCTGAAGAAGCAAAAGATATTGATATCGCTTGTGATGGAACTCCGGGCTGGAAGCTTTTTGAGTTTGCTGCAAGGCTCGAAGATGAATTGGGAACCTTGCTGGATGTTGTTCCATTAACTCCATCCACCTCATTTACAAAATATGTTGAAACAAAAGGCAAGGTTTTGATATAACAAGCGAGGATTTGCGCCAAGAGGTTGAAATTGGACTGACTATGGTTTTTAATTAGACTGGAATCGTATAGAACGTATTAATTCAAATGAAAGAGAAAACCGGAAGGACTCAAGACAAGGCTGATGTGTTTTATTTAAAGAAGATTATGGGAGAATGGAAAGATGACGATTAAATCTGTTGCCTATGAGAGCGGCAAAGAGCCCTTTTTATATTATAAGACGAAGGAAAACATAGAGGAATACAGGAAGAAGCCTGTTGAACTTAAGCTCCAATGGCTTCAGGCGCAGATGGAGTTTTTCTACTATGCCATGCCAGAAAAGGCTAAGGTGATAAGAGAAAAGCTTCTAAATGTCAAAGCAAGATAGAGATAATTCATAAACCAGTTTAATTAAAACCCCTTTGGCAAAGATGGGGGCATTCCTCAAAAAAAGGAGGCTAACAAACCATGAGCCATGTGCATGTATGCCTTGTGTCCGAGCAGACGATACCGAATATTTTAA
>DAIQAO010000137.1:0-2394 GCA_036781645.1 Dissulfurispiraceae bacterium | reverse complement strand
TCACAAAAGGCTGGTTCAAGATTTTTACAATTCACAAGTTTTATCTAAATTTTGTTTAATATTTTTAAACTAATATCATACCAGTCCAAAATAAATTCTTATATACTTTGCAATCGGGGGGATATGATGCGATTTCTGGAGCCAAAGCCTCTGGTAACCTCAAGGAGGCTGAAGACGAAGGGGAAGCAATCTCGCCTCTTCTGATGAGATTGCCACGAACCCTACGAGTGCTTACAATTACCTGTAATCAATAGGTTTATGTTCTATTACATCTATAGCTATTTTAGGGGCAAACTGGATTTGTTTACATGTTAAGAACATATTTTTTATAGTATATGATAAAATTCAAAATAAAGGAGAACTCATAAATGAACACAATAAACCTTGAGTGGTTTTACTATGACAAAGAAGGAACTACTTGCTCAAGATGCAAGAGCAGCATAGAAAATATAAGGAATATAGTTAGAAAGATGATTACTCCTCTAAAAAATATCAAGATAGACATCTCCCTTAAAGAAATACCCCTGCCTGAATCTGAAATAAATATGTCAAATGCCCTTAAAATTAACGGCACTGACATCGGGGCTATTCTGGATAACAGCAATTCAGTCTTAATTAAATGCTCTGACTGTTCGGCTTTAGTCGGCAAAGAAGTCAAATGTATAGCGTATAATTATCAAGGCACTAATACTGATATCATCACAGAACAGATGGTTCAAGAAGCTATTCTCGCAATGATTTCATCGCCTTCTGCAAAGGCAAAGGCTGAGGCGGTCTCTAAGGTGATATGTGACTGCAAGGATGAGTGTTCGGGGACTCATCAAATTTAATGCAGTTTTGATACAGTGAAAATGACCATATAAAAAGATTCTTTGAAATATTATGTGCTCCTTTCAAAAAGGGAAAAGAGAAATTTTTTCAGCATACTTTCATTATGTGAGGGAGGTAAAATGATTTTTTTAAGAGGCAGTTTGACTATTGTTGTCCTTATTTTTTCTATTTTTTTGCTTTCTTCTAATGCAGCATTAGGACAGAGCATCAAAGACTTAGAAGCTCAGTTAGATAGCAAAGATTGGAATGTGCGCCTTGCAGCAGTCGAAAAATTGGGAAAAATGAAAGACAGAAAAGCTCTTAATTTATTGATTCATGTTGCTGGCACGAGAGCAGAATATTGGCCAGTCAAGATAAAAGCTATTCAATTTCTTGGAGAGATGGCAGATCCATCAGCCCTTCATGTAATCCTTGATATTTACAACGACCCCTTTTTGAATAGCGAATGCCCTTCTATAAAATCATACGCCGCAACAGCGCTTGGCTATTTTAAAAACAGCGATCCAGCTTTCAAAGCCCTTATAGCTGGAATTGATGATCCCGAACTGCTCACAAGGGAAGCCGTTATAGAATCTCTTGGAAGGCTTGGAAGGCGGGAGGCAGTAGATATTCTGATACCGTTACTTAATGATAAGATTTTTACAGTAAGGCATAGTAGTATTAAGGCTTTGGCTAATATCGGGGATAATAGGGCTGTCTCGCCTATAACCAAATTAGCTGAGAGCGACAGCGACCCTGTAATTAGGGAAATTGCAGCCATGGCGTTGAAGACTTTTTAGATTACCAGAATCAAGAGGTAGTCCCTATAGGATTGTCATCTTGCCTTGAATATCAAAATAAACAAGCCCGGAAAGTGCCCCGGGCTTGTTTATTTTGATAAAAATAATTAGTCCTATTTTTTTTGTTGCAATTCAAATGCTTTGGCTGCTTTAGCTGCTGCATCTTCAGCCCTCTTTGCTGCATCCTCAGCTCTCTTGATGGCAGCTTCTAATTTGCTTAAATCGCAGCAATTCTTAGCCTCCATTGCAAGTGCCTTTGCTTCATTAACAGCCTTTTTCGTAGCTTCACAGCACGCCTCAAGATCTTTAACTTTCGCCTCAACGGCAGCAACACGAGCCTCGAGTTTGCTAATTCTGTCAACGAGTGGGTCAATCTGCTGTTTAACATAATCCTTTGTTGCGCAACCATAGGTGAATATCAGTAAAACTACTGATAAAAGTAATACAGTCTTTTTCATCCCTTTTCACCTCCTTTTAATAAAAATTAATAAGACATCTACTTAAATAAAAATACACTAAAATAATAAAAAAGGCAAGTTTTTTCTCAATAAGGAAAATCAGCGATAGGATTTTCACGACAATGGAAATAGTTTTCGTTCATTCTTGGAAGGCGTCCTTGCGCCTTCCTCCGAGACCACTATCACGCCTCACCATCGTGGTGAGTCTTTTGTAATGGCGAAAGCCGCTCAAAGCCATTCCCATTGTCATATCAGCATTTTCTATATTGTCCCTATCGCTATTTTTCGGTCAAATTCGGCGATGGAAACATAAACCAGTTAATTAA
>DAIQAO010000136.1:0-2441 GCA_036781645.1 Dissulfurispiraceae bacterium | reverse complement strand
ACATCTGTTCAAAATAATCTGAGAAATTTGGTCAAAATAATGTGAGAGGTTACACTCCCAAAAATCACCAAGACCATTGTATTCCTTCCATAAATCTGTTACCGTTAACTTTGTCAGTTCTTTTACTGCCATGGGTGTATCCTCCTTTTGTTTTTGGTTGAACAATGGAGAATACACCCTTGTCTTTTTTACTTTAAGATTTTACACAGAAGATTTTACGCTACCTTTAGGAATCTTCCTCTTGACAGTAAACAATCGTTCACCATATAATCTTCTTATGAAAGCGTCAAGCGACAAACTCCGTAAGAGAATAGATTACATCAGTAGCTTTTACAGGAATAACAGCAGGATGCCGACATTTTCTGAGATAGCCAATATAACAGGGCTGAGATCGAAAAATGCCGTGTTTAAGCTCGTAAACAGGCTTGAAAGCTTGAATTATATCGCAAGGGATACTCAAGGCAGGCTTATACCTGTATCAATAGCAAATCCAGTAAAAATGCTCGGCACAGTAGAGGCAGGATTTCCGAGCCCTGCTGAGGAAGAGCTTGCAGATACCATATCTTTGGACAGACTTCTCATTCAAAACCCGAGTGCAACATTCATGCTCAAGGTATCAGGAGATTCAATGTCAGATGCAGGAATTCTGCCCGGAGATATGGTAATTGTAGATAAGGGACGGGTTCCTAAAAGCGGAGATATAGTAATAGCTGAAGTGGATGGACAATGGACAATGAAATACTTAAGGAAAAAAGGAGAAGGCATAATGCTTATTCCTGCAAACCATAAGTATAAACCTATCAAGCCCCAAAATGAGTTGAAAATAGCAGGCGTCGTAACAGCAGTTATAAGAAAATATAAATAAAATGAATGAACAGCCAATAACAATACAATCATGGCCCCGTGCAATCCTTCACCTTGACGCAGACGCCTTTTTTACATCCTGCGAACAGGCAGTTAATCCAGAACTCAAAGGAAAACCCGTAGTTACAGGCAAGGAGAGGGGTATTGTTACTGCTGCAAGCTACGAGGCAAAGGCAAGGGGAGTGAAAAGGGGGATGAGAATATTTGAGGTAAAAAAGGTATGCCCTGATACCATTATACTTCCTTCTGATTACGAGACTTACAGCTTGTTTTCTGTAAGGATGTTCGAAATACTCAGGCGGTTTTCTCCTGATGTAGAGGAATATTCAATAGATGAAGCATTTATCGACATTACAGGACTAAGAAGGCTTTATCACGGCTCATACGAAAAAATTGCTCATGCAATACAAGAAACAATAGAAAAGGAACTCGATATTACAGTATCAATTGGGGGCAGCCTTTCAAAGGTCCTTTCAAAAGTAGGTTCAAAACACAAAAAACCAAGGGGCATAACACTCATACCCGGAAGAGACATACACCTTTATCTAAAAGATCTTCCTGTAGGCAATATATGGGGAATAGGACCTAATACAGCAGCCCTTTTACAGAAATTAGGAATAAACACAGCCCTCGAGTTTGCTAAAAAGGATGAAGATTTTATAAAAAGGCATCTTTCAAAACCTTACATAGAAATATGGCATGAGCTAAATGGAAGAAGCATTTATCCAGTAACAAGAGAAATAAAGAGCAGCTATCAATCAATAAGCAAGGCAAAGACATTTACCCCTCCTTCAAAAGACGAGACATTTATTTATGCACAGTTGTCAAAAAATCTTGAAAACGCCTGTATAAAAACAAGAAGACATAATCTGGCAGCCTCAAGGCTGATTATCTTTCTCAGAATGCAGGACTTTAGCCACAGCGGCATAGAGATAAAACTAAACTCCCCAACATCGTATCCTTCTATTTTATTCAATGCTTTAAAAGAGGGGTTCAAGCAAATCTACAGGCCTGAAAAACTTTATAGACAAACAGGAGTTGTCCTTGCAGGTCTAATGCCTGAAGATAAAGTTCAGCGCACCCTGTTTGACGACAATGTAAAAATAGAAAAGATGTCAAAGATATATAGTGCAGTCGACAGCCTTTCTAAAAAGTTTGGCAAACACACTGTTCAGCATGGCTGCAGCCAGCTCACAAAATCACAGTCACAGCATGAAGGAGAAAGAGGGGATGTTCCACAAAGGAAATTAAACATTTTAAAAGGAGAAAACAATAGGCAAAGGCTTGGATTGCCAGTGTTGAATATAAGGATTTAAGAGAATGACCCTATGACACCACGTAGGTGGGAAGATTCCTCTGGTTGTCGTTAAAAAGCTTTTCGCCCAATGTATCGTCTCTTTTCCCTCATTTAATCAAATATACTTAACGGCATACTTAAACCAGAACTTAAATAAATCGCCTCGAAACTGCCGCGGTAGTGTCAATCATTTTGTGTAAATTCCTTTAAGGGCTTCTTTCCCCATTGGTTGTCCCCTCTCACATTATCTTACCTAAAACACCTTCCTTTTTCTCACGCT
>DAIQAO010000135.1:0-2554 GCA_036781645.1 Dissulfurispiraceae bacterium | reverse complement strand
CTAGATATTAATCAGTTAATAGCCGGTGTCTCCCTTAATCTCTTTAGAATATTTAATTATTTCGACGAAGAAGTCAATCTTGGGCAAACAGGGCCTATGTTAGCTGGATTGGAGATGTTTAAAGAACATCCATTTTTAGGTGTCGGAATCGGCCATTTTCCTTTTCATTTTAATAATTATAATATTTTAAATCTTCCACCTGTTGATTACGCAGCATTAGCGTCAAACGAGTATGTAAGTATTTTAGCAGAGACTGGTTTGATAGGAGCATTTTCTTGGTTTCTTTTTATTTCTGTTTTTTTAAAATTTATTAAAAAATTTAAGTCTAACCGTTTGATCAACCAAAATAACTTTTTTTATTCCGTTTTTATTGCTTCTATCGCTGCTACTATTGGGTGTTGGTTGCAACTCTGGGCAACATACGGAATATTTAATCCTCATATTTGGTTTCCCTTAGCCCTAGCTATAACTGCACGAAGGCTATACCATAGAGAGAAAAAATATGCTTAAACAGTGTCTTTGTGGTTCCTGGAATATCAGCAAAATTTGGGAGAAAAACCAGAAAGATTTTGTCTCTTGCAGGGACTGTGGTTTAACTTTCATATATCCTATACCTAAGGTAGAGGAAATTGTTTCTACATATTCGGAATATCTCAAAGATTATGAACATGATAAAGGATATTTAGAAGATAGAAAAAATGGTGCTAAGCGTCTGAGAACAATTTTTCTTAGAGAAGCTAAATTGTCTTTCCATAATAGACAAGGAAAGCCTCGTTTATTAGATGTTGGTTGCGGACTGGGATTTTTTCTGAAAGAGATCGAAGATCAATTTGAGATATATGGGGTTGAGATATCAACTTTTCAGGCACAATTCGCAAGAGAAAGGCTTGGCTTGAACGTTTTTTGTGGTACCTTGTTACAAGCAAATTACCCCGATGACTATTTTGATGTCGTGACTCTATGGGAAGTCATAGAGCATCTACCCGACCCAATAGAACATATAAAGGAGATCAACCGTATATTAAAACCTGGTGGACTTTTAGCTCTGTCGACGCCTAATTTCAGCGGATTAACATCTATTGTAACTAAGGAGAAATGGCATTTATATGATCCTAAAGAACATCTGTATTATTTTTCCCCTAAGTCAATAAAAAATATTCTGCAAGGTAGTGGGTTCCAAATCACAAATATATTTTCTGATAACATTAATATTCCCAATATCGTTAAGTGCTTACAAAGAGAAGAAATAGAATCTGCTCAAATATGGGAAGAGAGAAAGGCATACCTTCATAAGATTGAATCTAATCGAGTTTTGAAATATATAAAAAAAATTATTAACTATTTTTTAAATTTAATCCAGAAGGGAGATAACTTAAGGGTTTATGCAAAAAAAGTATCTATTACTGATAAGGTAAAGAATCCAAAAAAGATTTTGATTCTTAACAATCACGGAATCGGTGATGTGGTTGTTTCTATCCCTTTGTTGAAGGCTGTGAGAGACAATTTCCATGATGCACATATCAGTGTTTTATTGCGAAGTGCGATAGAGAAGAACATCATAGAACCTCTTAATCTATGTAATAGCTATTATTATTATCAACGGATAAAAAAGGAGTTTGCTGATAAGAAAAGTAGTTTGTTTTATATATTAAGAACTTTATTGCACTTAAGAAGAGAAAAGTTTGATTTGGTATTGAATACGCAAGGTATTAATATGGTATTGGCAGGATTCTTGGCAACCGTTATCGGAGCTAAATTTAAGGTTGGTGAAGCACTTGGTTTGAAGGGGTCTTTATTTAATGTAAAAGTCTTCCCGGTAAGGACTCATCGCGTAGAAAGAAATAATAACATTGGTAGAGCGATAGGGTTAAGATCGTTTGCGAAAAATCCATATTTAGTGGTTGACGAGAAGTCCGACATATTTGTAAGTAAGATTATTAATGAAAAGAATTTAAAGGGGAAGAAGTTAGTCGGCATACATGTTGCCAACCCTATTGATCAATATGAACGTTGCTGGCCTATTGAGAAATATACGGAGTTAATAGATAAAATCAATGCATCACTTCCAGATATAACTATTGTGATATTTGGCTCAAATGCTGAAAGAAGCGAAGTAGAAAAGCTGCAGATCGACAAGTTAAGTAATATCATGGATTTTGTTGGGCTTTTAGAAATTAATAAAACTATTGCCTTTATTAAAAGATGTGATTTATTTATAAGCGGAGATGGAGGGTTGATGCATATTGCTGCTGCTCTGAATGTGCCAACTATTTCTTTATTTGGTCCCACTAATAGTGAGGTTATTGCTCCTTATTGGAATAATGGCGTAGTTATTAAATCAAAACTTCCTTGCTCTCCATGCTATGATAATGAAGACTACAGAAAGGAATGCAAAGATGTAAGGTGTATGGAATCTATTCGGGTTGAAGAAGTCTTTGAGTCTGTTAGGCAAATGCTATCAAAAAGTATTGTTGGAGTAAAGGTATAGCATTGAAACTTTTAGTCCTCTGCCAGCTTTTCTATCCTGAATTGGTCTCTACAGGCCAAACGCTTA
>DAIQAO010000134.1:0-2615 GCA_036781645.1 Dissulfurispiraceae bacterium | reverse complement strand
TATTGAAGGTTTCGAGAAATACTGCAAAATCAAGATAGCTATGATGCGATAGAACTGAAAAATCTTTCATTAACGAGAAAACTATTACATAAATTAAGGATAAGAATAAAAGTATATTGAAAAATGACCTTCGTTGCGAAAGATTATCAATTATGTTTGATTTCTTAAGTAGATAATAGCTTATTAAAGTTGAACCAAGTGTAATTATTACGCCGATAGAATAAATGAATATATACTTAATGTCACTGCTGTCCAAGATAATCTGAAAAAAATATTTTATAATTAATAACCTATTGAAAATAATGGTTTTTTGGATAGATTCATTCCATTTCTAAAATCAGGTTATCTTCATTATATAAATGCTGTCCAAAACAATTCCCCCTCTTGGTCATTCCCGCGAAAGCGGGAATCCATGAACAAAACAGCCCCAAAACGCTAAAAATACTGGATTCCTGCCTCCACAGGAATGACGACTTACGGTATGCTGTGTCATCACACGTTCCTCTCGTTCTCTATATGCTGTCCAAGAAAACTTATTTTGGACAAGTATGACTTAATGTTATTTATCATCAAAGGCTTGTAAAAGTCGTATTCTTATCTACTAATTATCATTTTCATAAATGAAGTAAAATCATTGAACAGAAGTGGTATGAACTTTGGTTTTTTTAGCATTAGTATGGCATAGTTTGCAAAAATGCGAGGTCTTAGATAAAAGCGCCTAAAAGCTTCATTTCTTTTTCTTATTAAATATTCCTTTGTTAAACCGTGAGGAACAAATACAATATCCCACATGTTCATATGTTCCCAGTCATCATCAAATTCCCCAGCATCCTTTGCTAATTTATATATCTCTGAACCAGGAAAAGGCGTAAGAAATGTCATCTGAAAATCAGAGAGGGGAAGTGAAACAGCAAAATCAATAGTTCTTTGAATAGTTTCAATAGTTTCATTGGGAAAGCCGATAATAAAATATCCTTTTGATCTTATCCCTGCCCTCTCCGTCCATAAGATGGTTCGCCTTATTTGTTCAAGAGTGATTTTTTTGTTTATCTGTTTAAGTATTTCAGGAACACCACTTTCTATACCATAAGCAATTTGGAAACAGCCAGCATCACGCATCATTTCAAGTATTTCGGGATTCACCATGTTGATTCTTGAAGAACAACTCCACGGTATCGAATTAAAACGTTCTTTAATCCCTTTACATATAAGCTCGAGTCTCTGTTTATCATATACAAACGTATCATCATTAAAAATTAAACTTTTTACATTATAGCCGTTTAAAAGTTGTTCAATCATATTAAGGACATATTCTGCGCTATGTCCTCGTACCTTACGGCCAAATACTCCAACATCACAGAATGTGCAGCTACCAAAACATCCCCGCGATGTAATAAGACTTGCTGTTGGTTGGTTCTGAAAGCGAGTTGCTGATAGTTTGTAGATATGCAGTGGTGGAAGAAGTTCCCATGCAGGATACGGTAAGCTATCTAAATTGGCTATAAATCTTCTCGGTATTGTTTGTATAAGTTCTTGTTCCTTTCTAAAAATAATACCGGCAACATTATTCAGGGAGGTTTTATTTGAAAGTGCTTCCAGAACTTCAAGTATGGTTTCTTCCCCTTCGCCTATAATCCCAATATCAAATGAGGTATATCTTTTCATTGTTTCCATGGGAACAGTTGATATATGCGGACCACCTAAAATAATTTTTACATATGGTGCTACTTCTTTTATCTTTTTTGCGAGTCTGTTTGCTGAAGCAATTGCCACGGTTGTAGCTGATATGCCAACAAAGGAAGGCTTCAGGGAAAAGATTTCTCTTATTACGAAATCAATCGGTCTCTCAGGGCATGATGCATCTATAAAAAAAGTCTCGTAACCTGCATTTTTGCAAACAGCGCCAAGATATAGCAGTCCTATTGGCGGCATGTCTGCCCCACCTTTTCCAAGAGAGCCGTAACGCTCCTCAAATGTAAGCGGAGGAGATACAAAAACTATTCTTTCTTTCATAATCTAATTAACCTGCCTGTTGGAATCTATCTCTTTTTAGAACATACTGCCCCAGTAAATAGCTGCCTTTTAAGGCAATCAGAGGATTCCTGACCATCTTTAAGTATGCCCAAATTGGTTTAGGGCGGAAGAAAAATTTGCGAATAGCCCTTTTCTGACCATCAATCAGTTGTTTTTTTGTCATCCCTTCGGGAATAAAAATTGGAGAAAATAAGTTCATTTTACCCCAATCCTTATCAAATTTCCCGTATTTGTCTGCCATTAAAAATGCCTTTGTTCCAGGAAGCGGAGTAAAGAAGGTCATTCTAAAATCATCCAATCCAATATTGCAGGCAAATTGTATAGTCTCTTCAATGGTTTCTCTCGTTTCTCCAAAATGACCTATCATAAAAAAACCAACTGTTCTAATTCCGACCTTGCGGCTCCATTCAACAGCTTTACTCACTTGCTCTTTAGTAATCCTCTTTTCAAGAATATCCATAACCCTCTGATTCCCTGTTTCAATGCCATAAGATATCTGCCAACAACCAGCTTTTGCCATGAGTCTAAGCACCTCCTCATTGACCATATCGACTCGCGCATTGCAGGACCATGTCAGATCA
>DAIQAO010000133.1:0-2633 GCA_036781645.1 Dissulfurispiraceae bacterium | reverse complement strand
CCGTCAACTCTCGTTATAAGCAGGGAGATGACGCAAAGGAGGAGGTGCTTTTTATGGATACTGTAGTTTTCGGCAAACAAGCTGAGAACTGTAATGGGTATCTGAGCAAAGGTTCTCCCGTGCTCGTGGAAGGAAGGCTCAGGGAGAGAAAGTGGGAGCAGGACGGTCTTCAAAGAAGCAAGTTTGAGCTAATAGCTAAGGATGTTAGATTCATGCCTTCTAACAAGCCAAAGTCTTCTGCAAACGAAAATGTAGAAGACGATGAAATTGAACCGTTTTAAGTCATAGACCCACGACTAAAGTCACAGGCTTCCTGCGGAGGGGGAGGTGAGAAAATTGGAAATGGAGTATTATATTTACTTGTGGATATCGAAGAAAAGACAAAGCTCCATCAAATTAAATTTGATGCGTATATGCAATATGAGATCGTTTGGATAGCTTTTAAAGCGCCTCTAATATCACAAACCCTTCGCAGTTTTTTAGAAAAAAAACAATTTTATTATCTTTTTGGACAAGGAAAGCGGCATGACAAGCGGAATTTGGGTATCTGGTCCCTACCCCAAAAAAGAGTATAACGAATTAAGAGAAGTCTTCAAGTCTTACGGGGTAGTATTACCCCCTCTATCCTGCTTGCTGGAGCGAAGCTGATGCCAAAGCTTTTTTCGTCCTGTAAGCCTTCCATCTCATTCTTTTAGCTATATTTAAAGCAAGTGGCTTTGGCAGTTTGTAGTAAAAGCAAATTTCTTGAGCGACCTGCTTTAAATATATTTTCTTTTTATTGGCGCTGGCGTTCATGAAACGGTTAAAAGCATATGATTCAGGTTTTGTGAGTTCAGCTTGCTCGCAAAACTTGAGCCTCTTTTTTTGCCCCACTTTACCATCGCGGCTCGCATCACGAACTTGTCTCTCCAGACATATCTCATGAACGATAGATTAGAAAGCTCAAGTTCCTCAAGAGGATCGTGTAAGAGACCTCTTCCTTTGAGATATAAAAGCACTTTTTGGGGGATGTCGAAAAAGTGTGATGCCTCTTTTAACTTCATTCCCAAGATTTTAAAGCAAATGTATTGATGTCGTCAACGATATAACAAAGTTATATACTTATATTAGCTTTTTTTAGCACTCCCATTCACCAAAAAAAATTCAGGGTTACCCCCTCCAGTAAAGATAATGGGGCGACAAGACTGATGGGAAGAAAACCACTGAAAGAATTTGCATGAAAGACTTGACAGTATCCTATTTTCAGTATTAATATGCTAATATTGTTGTAATAAGGGGAGAAAATGCCAAGTTGGCAATACTATGAAAAATGAAAGGAGATATAAATGAAGGCCATGAAAGGATTATTATTCTTCGCTGTTATCCCTGCTTTCATTGCAAATTTGATCGGCTGTGCAAATCCATCATATTTTACAGTACGGCCAGATATTGGAAATAGGGCTTGGCTAACCATAGCGGTTGTTCCATTTGCTGGCGATGAAAGATTTCGAGAAGTGGCGACGGACACTTTTGCCTTGCACATGCTTAAACAAAATAAGTTCACTGTTATTGAACCGGATACAGTTCGTATAAAGGCAAGTTCTATAATTGCCTCGGTACAAGGCAACACTATTACCATATTAGAGGCACAAAAGATAGGTCAGCAATTGAACGCAGATGCTGTTATAATCGGCACTGTAACTAGCTACAACACTGGTATGACTTTGAATGGATGGGCAACAGTAAAATTGGTAGATACGCGCAGCGGTGAGGTCTTAGCATCGTCTCATCGACCAAGCGGTCTATTAATTGCCTATAGTGAACACCAATGCGTTGTAAAAGCCACGGAGCGAGCCGCCGAAGATATGCTTGAGGTGCTTGATCAAATAAAACAGCAGAAGAATAGTATTCAAACAGATCAGAAAGTACATATTAAGCAACAGCCGAGCAGTCCCTTTAATAAGAATCTTAAAGACGCAACACAAATTTGATGCTAATCCTTATAAGTCCAGGTTCTGTCAAGAAAAAAAGGAACCTTTTCAGAAATTAAGATAAAAAAAGTTCCATTTCCTTTATCGCTATTAGATAGCCAAGACAGCACGGAATAATGCATCACTTCCGTGCTGAGTGGCGACAGTGGAGAGACAACTCGGTCTTATTCTCAACGATGTAGAATCAATTCAGAACCCTTCTTCCGTCCTACTCAAAGGGCTAGTTCAGGTTTAGCCCTCATTTGTGTTCTGATTCCTTTTTCGCTTGGAAGTCATATGGAGTATTAAAAAGGACAGCCTTTCTTGTTCTATACCTTTCAAACAGTTCGGCTTTTTGCTCTTTAGTCAAAACATTCTTTTTGACTTCAGCGTATAGTTCCTTGCCGAAAGGCTTGATATTGCTTTCGTTGCAGGCGTTTAACTTGTCAACGAGGTCGTAGTAAGCGAAGTTCTTTGTTTTCTTCTTACCTTTAGAATTTCCTCAATAACAAGATTAACAGTGCCGAGAGGGTTGACAATAGAGCCAACTAATGTAAGTAACTTTGTTGGGTTTTTTGAGAAAACTGAAGATGATTGTAGTTGTGGCTATAATAGCGGGCTTAAATTACAAAGAGTCTCCAAATCCGGGTCGCAATCCCTTCTAATTGAGGTCTTCTTTCCTAC
>DAIQAO010000132.1:0-2747 GCA_036781645.1 Dissulfurispiraceae bacterium | reverse complement strand
AGATATACAACCTTGCCTGTCCTGCATCTCCAATTCATTATCAATTTGACCCTGTTCAGACAATAAAAACAGCCGTACATGGTGCAATAAACATGCTGGGGCTTGCAAAGAGGCTAAAGATTAAAATACTTCAGGCATCCACAAGTGAAGTTTACGGAAACCCCGCAGTTCATCCTCAACCAGAGACATATTGGGGAAATGTAAATCCTATAGGATTAAGGTCATGCTATGATGAAGGAAAGCGTTGTGCAGAGACTTTATTTTTTGACTACCATCGCCAGCATAAATTAAATAAAAATAAAGGTTGCAAGAATCTTTAATACCTATGGGCCGAGGATGCATCCTAATGATGGCAGGGTTATAAGTAATTTTATCATGCAGGCGCTAAAAGGAGAGGATCTCACAGTCTTTGGCGATGGAAATCAGACGAGGAGTTTCTGCTATGTGGATGATATGATTGAGGGGCTTTTAAAGTTTATGAACAGCCCTGATGATTTCACAGGGCCTGTGAATTTAGGAAACCCTACTGAATCTTCTATCCTTGAGCTTGCTGAGAAGGTAACTGAATTAACAGGTTCAAACTCGAAGATTGTCTTTAAGCCTCTGCCACCTGATGACCCAATGCAGAGACAGCCAGATATAACATTGGCTAAGGAGAAATTAAATTGGCAACCAACTATTCCGCTGGGAGAGGGTTTGAAAAAGACTATAGATTACTTCAGAAATTTGATTGAAAAGGAGAAAAGAATATGAAACGGGCTCTTATTACAGGCATAACAGGACAGGATGGGTCATATCTGGCTGAACTACTTTTATCGAAGGGCTACGAGGTGCACGGCCTTATCCGCAGGGCAAGCACCTTTAATACAGGAAGGATAGACCATATCTATAAAGACCCTCATATACCAGGGACAAGATTATTTTTACATTATGGTGATTTATCAGACGCTGGACAACTTACGAATCTCATCTACAACATTCACCCTGATGAAGTCTATCATCTCGCCGCTCAGAGTCATGTTCGTGTAAGTTTTGATATGCCTGAATATACGGGAGATGTAACCGCACTGGGCACGACAAGAATCCTTGAGGCAATCAGGAGAAGTGGAATAAAGACTAAGTTTTATCAGGCATCAAGTTCTGAGATGTTTGGAAATGCCTCTGCCCCTCAAAGTGAGAAAACCCCCTTTCAACCCAGGAGCCCTTATGCTGCAGCCAAGGTTTATGCCTACTGGATGGTAGTCAATTATCGTGAAGGCTATAACCTCTTTGCCTGTAATGGCATTCTCTTCAATCATGAATCTCCCCGCCGGGGTGAAACCTTTGTAACCCGTAAGATCACCAGGGCCATTGCCAATATCCTTGCCGGAAATCAAAAGAAGCTCTACCTTGGAAACCTGGAAGCCCGTCGTGACTGGGGCTATGCCCCTGAGTATGTGGAAGCCATGTGGCTAATGCTCCAGCAGAATAAGCCTGAGGATTATGTCATTGGCACGGGAGAGAATCATTCAGTGCGCGAATTTGTAGAAGATGCGTTTTCTTATGTGAATCTAGATTGGCGAGAGTATGTAGAGATTGATCCACGCTACTTCCGGCCAACAGAGGTGGAACATCTACAGGCCGATGCCACGAAGGCTCGGGAGCAGTTGGGCTGGGAGCCTAAAATTACCATTAAGGAACTGGTGCGGATCATGGTGGATGCAGACTTAGAAGCAATTGGTTTAAATTCCCCTGGCGAAGGCAAGAGAACGCTGGAGAAAAAATTTGCCGAATGGCATAACTGGAAAACAAGCGTGACTGTTCAGCAGGAAAACGCAGGCAAGGGCTTCGACTAAAAAGGAGCAAGGAAGCGATGGGCTTCTGGGACAACAAACGAGTATTAGTTACCGGTGGTGCAGGTTTTCTTGGCTCTTTTGTTGTAGAAAAACTTAAAGAGCGTGGTTGTAAAGACATTTTTATCCCAAGAAGCAAAGATTATGACTTAGTACAGATGGAAGCAGTAAAAAGGCTTTATCAAGATGCAAAACCTGATATTGTCATTCATCTTGCTGCAAAAGTAGGTGGAATTGGCGCAAATAGAGAAAATCCTGGTAAATTCTTCTATGATAACCTTATGATGGGTGTGCAGATGATGGAGATTGGAAGACAGGTAGGTATAGAAAAATTTGTTGCCCTGGGAACTATCTGTGCGTACCCCAAATTTACCCCTGTTCCCTTTAAAGAAGAAGACCTGTGGAATGGCTATCCAGAGGAGACAAATGCGCCATACGGTTTAGCAAAAAAGATGTTGCTGGTGCAGGCACAGGCATACCGACAACAGTATGGTTTTAATGCTATATTTCTAATGCCGGTAAATTTATATGGTCCTCGTGACAATTTTGACCTTGAGTCATCCCATGTAATACCGGCTCTCATCCGAAAGTGCCTTGAGGCACAGGCTAAGGTCAAGGCTGAGGCTAAGATAAAGGAAAACATTTCTCAACCTCAACCTCATCCTCAACCTTCCATTACCGTCTGGGGAACAGGAAAACCAACCCGTGAATTCCTCTACGTGGAAGATGCAGCAGAAGGCATATTATTAGCAACTGAAAGGTATAACAAGCCAGACCCAGTGAATCTTGGGGCAGGATTTGAAATATCTATAAAGGATTTAGTAGAGTTGATTGCCAAACTTACTGGCTTTAAGGGTGAGATTATCTGGGATACAACAAAGCCTGACGGTCAGCCAAGAAGATGCCTTGATACAA
>DAIQAO010000131.1:0-2763 GCA_036781645.1 Dissulfurispiraceae bacterium | reverse complement strand
ATAAATGGTATTTATGATATAGCATGTTTGCAGATAAACAACTTCCCATAGGCGTTGATATAGGATCAAGCTATATCAAAGTTGTTCAGCTCAAGGATACCAAAAAGGGCTATGAACTATCCCTTTTTGATATGCTGCCCATTCAGCCGGGGATAATTGCCGATAGCGGGATTGCCGATAAACAAAGGCTTGTTGAGTTTCTCAAAGAACTCTTAAAAAGGGCAGGTATCTCAAAAGGAGAGGCAGTAATAGGTCTGAGCGGTCAATCTTCGGTAATTATTAAGAGAGTTTCCATGCCTCTTATGACAGGAGCGGAGCTTGATTTGTCAATCAAATACGAAGCCGAGCAATATATTCCGTTAGACCTCAATGCAGTTGCCATGGACTATCATATTATAGGTCCAAAATCACCAACTGACAATCAGATGGAGGTTCTGCTCGTCGCCGTTAAGAAAGACTTGCTAAATGATTATGTTGAATCAATCCGTTCGTCAGGACTCGAACCAGCAGTCGTAGATGTTCAGCAGTTTGCTCTCAACAATATGTATGAGTTGAACTACGATGTCACCAAAATAAAAAACGCAGCCCTTGTAAATGTTGGAGCAAGTTCTACAAGCATCAATATCTTACAAGACGGCATACCGCTTTTTTTAAGGGAAAGCGATGTGGGTAGTAACTATCACACTGAGATGCTCGAAAAGACCTTTGGACTCCCTAGAGAGGATGCTGAAAGACTTAAAAAGGGCTTTCCAATTGAAGGGGTTCCTCCAGGAGAAGCTCAGTCAATCATCAATAAAGCTTCCGATGAGATTTATGCTGAAGTTTACCGTTCTATTGAGGTTTTCAGAAGCAATTTTTATGAACAAGAGGTGAACAAGATAATTCTTTGCGGTGGGGCAGCGCTAATAAAAGATTTTGCTTTTTTAATGTCCCAAAGATTGGATGTTGAAGTAGAGATTGCTGATCCTTTTAGGAAGATATTTATACCAGAAAAATTAAATCCCTCTTTTATCAAAGAGATGGCTCCTATTGCCGCCACTGCAGTAGGACTTGCCCTTAGACAGGCTGGAGACAGGTAATGTTAAAGATTAATTTACTTGCAGAAAAACGGGTTCAGAAAAAAGAAGTCGCCGTTGCTTCTCCTGCAAGGACTTTTCTGACAAAAATCCTGATTATAGCTTTGGCAACTTTTTTGGCAATGTTAGGAATCACTTATTATATGAGCAGTGAGAAGGAAAGTCTGAAAAAACAATACGAACAAAATAAAGCTTTAATTGCTCAACTCCAGAAGAATATTCAGGATGTGAAAAAATTTGAGAGTCTCAATGCGAGTATCGGGCAAAAAGCTACATTAATTGAATCACTCCGCAAAAATCAGGCTGTTCCCGTTAGGATACTTGATGAAGTGAGCTCCTACTTGCCTCAGGGAGTTTGGCTTTCCTCGTTACTATACAAGGACAACGTGGTAAGTATTGAAGGATTCGCCTTTACCAATCTCGATGTTGTAGCTTATGTGGAAAATTTAAAAAAATCACAGATTATCAAAGATATTTCTTTGGATGAATCAAAGTCTGAAGAAATAGACAAAATGCCGATTTATAAATTCAAGCTTAATTTCAAGGTTAGGGTTTGATCAAGCTATGGAAATGAAACTGGGATTTGATGTTCAAAATATCTCTAACTTCAAAAAAGGGGTGCTGTTGGTTTTACCCGCTATTGCTATAATTGCCATTTTTGTAACCTTGTTTATAATGCCCCAGATGGAAGAGCACACTAAATTAAAATCAGAAGTCAGCGCCCAAAATAACGAAATAAATTTACTAAAGATACATGCTGAGAGGCTTCCTACTTTAATCACAGAGAATGAAAGACTTCAGAAAAGGTTAGTCGAATTACAAATGCAACTTCCAGAGGAAAAGGACATCACTGGGCTTCTAAAGCAGGTCTCCATATTAGGCACCCAAGCTGGCCTCGAAGTGACATTATGGAAGCCCAAAGCAAGAAATGTTCACGAAACAAAAGAGGTTTACGAGATTCCAGTAGAAGTGCAGATGAAAGGCGGGTATCATCAGTTCGGTTACTTTTTTGGAAATCTTACCAGATTGAGCAGGGTCGTTAATTTAAATGATTTGAATATTAAAACACTGGACCCAAAAATCCAGAAACTCGGCAAGGAATTGAACGCTGGTTTTACTGTTCTTACATATTCAGTAATTTCTGAAGAAGAAAAGAAAACAATGGAAGAGAAAGAAAAAGAAAAAACAAAAGAGAAGAAATGAAAAAAATCTATTTATATTCACTAATTTTGCTTATGGGTGCTGTAATTTTCGGCTGCAGCGGACAGGAACCTCAGAAGGTCGTTACTCCTCAAAAGGTCGTTAAACCTGCCGAAGATAAAAAACCTGCAACGGCTATTTCTGCGCCTTCAAAAGAGCCAACAGCCTCAACAGCTATTGGTTACGACTACGCCCCTCAGGGCAGGAGAGACCCCTTTAGATCGCTGCTCATAAGAGAATCTGCTGAAAAGAAGAAAGGATCGGGCTTGCTCGAACAGGATGAGCTCCAGTCGTTTCGCCTGATCGCAATAGTCTGGAGCGGTGATCAATATCACGCTATGATTACATTGCCTGACGGCAAGTCATATACCGTTAAAAAGGGGTTCAGGATTGGATTAAACGGTGGAATAATTGAGACTATAACAAAAGATTCAGTGGTTGTGAGGCAAATGATAAAAGACAAAAAAGGCATTTCTAAACCAAAAGA
>DAIQAO010000130.1:0-2795 GCA_036781645.1 Dissulfurispiraceae bacterium | reverse complement strand
ATCAGTTGCACCAATACCGATAAGATGGAGAAGTCTGTGAGGCTGGAAAGTAGCATCAAGCCTGTTAATATCGCAGCCCGAAGAACACCTCCCGCATTGATAACAGTATTTCAATTTCTCTCTATCAAAAAATTTATACATGCTAAATCCTCAATGGGTTTCTGCCCATCTTCTTCAATTCCTCAACATATTCCATAATCGCCTGAGCAAACTTTTCTGATTCGTCTCTGCTTATGCTCAAGAAACGAATCCTTTCGGGTTCTAAATACATCTCCCTGAGTTTATTTGATATATCGGTCAGCCTTGCTTTTGCCAATGTGCTTCCCTGGATATAATGGCACTGGTTGTCTGGACATCCTGCGATGAGAATCCCGTCCACACCCGTTGAAATGGCTTTCGCAATAATTGCGCCATTTACCGCGCCTGCGCATGGAACCATTACGCCTAAAAAATTAGGCGGATATTTGATGCCCTTTAGACCGGCATCATCCACTGCCCTGTATGCATCGTTTTTGCAAAGGAATCCGAGGATTATGGGTTCATCGTCTCCAAAACATGATTTGTCTATGGTATCAATCATCTCTGAAAGCTGTTCTATGGAGAGTTCTCCAAGGGATATGGCAGCAAGAGGACAACCTCCCATACATACTCCGCATCTGCGGCACTTCAGGATGTCGGATTTCGGGAAACCCTTTTCATCAAAGGAATACGCCTTAAAAGGACATTCTTCAATGCATCGTTTGCAGACATCGCACTTCAATGTATTTACAGCAGGATGGTCTGGGATCATCTCCATGCAGCTATTGAAAAACTGAAGAGCTTTGACTGCAGCAGCCCCTGCGCTCTCAATAGACCTTGAGACATCCATTGGCGACCTGCAGCAGCCTGCACTGAAAATCCCCTCTCTCTGTGTATCCTGCGGATAACACTGGAGATGGGATTCAATAAAGTTATTTCTGTTCAGGGCAATATTAACTCTATCCTTTAAGTCAATATTGCCCTGCGAAGGCTTCGTGCCTGTTGCAAGAACCACAAGGTCAACTGCAATATCAAGCCTCTCTCCTGCTACAGCATCAAAAACAGAAAAATTTATCTTTTCAGGTTCATCCTGTCTTAATTCAGACGGGATCCCTTTTATAAATATTACCCCTGCTTTTCGCGCCTTCTGATACAATTCCTCATACTCTCCAGGAGTCCTGATGTCGTTATAAAATATATATACTTCGTTGTCAGGATTAACCTCTTTAAGAAAAAACGCCTGTTTTATACTCACCATGCAGCATACATCAGAGCAGTAGGGAAGATACCGTTCATCCCGGCTTCCGACACACTGGATGAAGGCCACCTTTTTAGGCTCATCAAAAAATGTTTTTGTTTTTTGCAACCCTTTCAAACTCCATGTTCGTAACAACATTTTCAAGTCTCCCATATCCGAGCTCTGTAATAGGTGCTGGATCAAAGGGCTCCCATCCTGTTGCAAGAACAATAGCGCCCACCCTGATATTAGTCGCTCTCCCTTCTTCATCAAGGTCTATTGCATCTACCGGGCAGACCTCAGCACATTTATTACAGTCCATAGCGCAAAGTTTTCTGTTTATGGCAGGAATACCTGGATAGGAGAAACCTTCCGGATAAATAACCGCATTTTGAGGACATACTTCGAGACATTTGCCGCATAATACACATTTATCCATATCAATATGCCGTGGAGATGTCCTTATCAAAGCCTCAAAATTACCTGGAGAACCGCTAACGGTATCTACCTCGGAAGAGGTTAAGACATGGACATTGGGATTACTTTTTATTTTTTGAGAACATAAGCTCCAGGCCGCATGATGGGGGACACATCCGTGGAAAATACTTGTGCAACTCTGCTGTCTTTCCACCAAGAAATGGGTTCTTTTCAATGAGGAACACCTCATTATCTGTTTCTGCAATATCGAGGAAGGCATTTATGCCGGCTACACCTCCGCCGATCACCAGAGCGCTCTTCTGGGCAGGAAGTTTTATAGGTTGTAGTTGTTTGGAATACCTTGCCTTTTCAAGGGAAATCCACAGCATGGCTTTAGCCTTTTTGATGGCATTCCCAGGTTCATTACCATGAACCCGACTGCATTGCTCCCTCATATTTAAGCGCTCAACAAGGTATTTATTAATACCGAGGTCAGAGAATTCTTCCACTTTAAAGAAAGGAGAGCATGCAGTTATCAATATCCTGTCAAGCCCAAACTCTTTAACATCCTCTCTGATTTTTCGTATCGCATCTTCTGAACAGAGGAGGGCATCCTTATGGACAGTAGTTATCCCTGGCCAATTAGATGCCTCCTTTGCCAATGAGTCAACATCAATGACCTTCTCAATTTCTCCTTCGCATGTGCACAGGTAAATCCCTGTTCTTAGATCGTTGCCCATTCCTGATATTTCCTTTATTTTTTTGTTTTATTTTTTTGTTTCTTGTGCGATACGTGAATCGCTCTACCTTGCCGTTAATATCAACACAAGTCCATGTTATGGAGTCAGTGCCCATCATAGGAATCAGCTTTGCACCGTGGTATCCGAGCTGATAAGGTATCCTTTGTTCAATGGCTCCCTTCGGGCATATCTTTGTACAGGACATGCAGTCCCAGCAGTCCCTCAAAGACCTGCAGTACGCCTTTCCTGTATTCAGATCCAATGTCATAAGGTCGCCTATACATATCTGCTCGCACAGTGGTTCCTCCTTCCCCTTACATCCATCACACTTATCTTTTACAACATAGGGCGGCATATCTTAATCCTCCTTTTATTGAAATTTA
>DAIQAO010000129.1:0-2908 GCA_036781645.1 Dissulfurispiraceae bacterium | reverse complement strand
TTTGCAAATACCATTCATGATAATGGTGAAATTGATTCCCACCATCCCACTGGCAAATACTTTAAATATAATATTTACAGCACCAACCCAACAGCAACAGGTGAAGCTCAGCATATATCGGTAGTTATACTTCAGGACATTACGGAATTAATGCTTTTAACAAAAGAACTCGAAAAAAGCCTTAATATAGTCGAAAAAAAGAATGAAGAACTCGAAAAAGCTTATTCCCAACTCAAATCTGCCCAATCACAGATACTCCAACAGGAAAAGATGGCTTCAATAGGGCAACTAGCGGCAGGCGTCGCCCATGAAATTAACAATCCAACAGGCTTTGTTATGAGCAATCTCAATACACTATCGAAATATATAGCAAGAATAAAGGAATTCATCTCCTGCCAGACTGAAACCATTGAGGCTCTCACTACTACGGGTCTTAAGGGCAAATCTGAGTATATTGAGAGGCTCAATGAAAAGAGGAAAACGACAAAGTATGATTATGTAATGGCAGATATTGACAGCCTGATAAATGAATCTATCGAGGGCACAGAAAGAATAAAGACAATAGTGCAGGACTTAAAAAGCTTTTCGAGGGTAGATGAGACTGAATATAAACCGGCTAATATAAATGCAGGGCTTGAGAGCACATTGAACATAATCTGGAATGAACTGAAATACAAAGCGATAGTCAAAAAAGAACTTTCCGATATTCCTAAAACGAAATGCAATCTGGGACAGCTTAATCAGGTGTTTATGAACTTATTAGTAAATGCAGCACAGGCTATCGAAAATCATGGAGAGATAAATGTCAAAACATGGCATGAAGAAGATAATATCTTTATATCCATTTCTGATACAGGATGTGGTATAGAAGAAGATAAAATTGGGAGGATATTTGAGCCTTTTTATACCACTAAAGAGGTTGGTAAAGGAACCGGTCTTGGCTTAAGCATAACCTATGATATAATCCGTAAACATAATGGAGCTATTCAGGTGAAGAGCAAGCCGGGTGAAGGAACTACTTTTACAATTAAAATACCTGTTATCCCTTAAAAGGAGACTCTGAGATGGAAAAGATAAAGATACTATTCGTCGATGACGAGGAATATATTTTGAAATCCCTTAAAAGGCTGTTTGCAGATGAGGACTATACAATCTTAACCTCTACATCGGGGTTTGAAGCTTTAGATATTATTCAAGAGGAGAGTCCTCAAATAATCGTTTCTGATTACAGGATGCCGGGTATTAACGGGATTGATTTCTTGAGAAAGGCTTATATCCGCAATCCTGACGCTATCAGGATTATTCTATCGGGGTATGCAGATACTGCTGTTGTTATTGAAGCTATAAATGAAGGGCGGATTTACAAACTCATCCCAAAGCCCTGGAATGAAGACGAGCTTAAGATAACTATATCCAATGCCGTTGACAGATATTTACTATACAAAAGAAATCAAGAGTTGACAAAAGAACTCAGCGAGAAAATTGAAGAACTGTCACAATTGAATGAACAATTAAAGCGTCTGCTTAAAGAAAAAACTGACCTCCTTGAATTTAAAAGTCAAGCTCTAAGCAACTTTCAGAACATACTTAACGCAATCCCAGTAGGAGTTATAGGAATTGACTACGAAGGTATGATGGTACATGTAAACGAGGCTTGGCTCAAAATGGCTGGTTTCGATTGGGGCTATCTCGGTGCTGATATAAGAGACTTTCTTCCTGAACAACTCGTTAATTTTATCGAAAATGTTAAAAACAACGGTTCGTGCCAACAATACTTATCAATAAACAAAAACAAAGGTAAACTTTTGGGTTCTCCTCTTAATAATATAATGGGTGAACAAAGGGGCGTGTTTTGACATTTATACCATTGGATGAGCATGGGAGGGCTTGAAGGGAGCATTTTATAAATCCCTTTTGATGTCCCTTTGAACCTGTTGAAATGTGTTCCGCTTTCGGCGATAGACGCCTAGTCATTGCGAGCGAAAGAGAAGCAATCTCTACAATTTATAACGAGATTGCCACGAACCCTTCGGCTTCTCGCGATGACGGACGTATTAACAGTGTTGCGTTTCTACCGCCGCATTTGGGGGTGTAGAAATCTTTTTTGTATCTTAATGCGATAAGTTCACAAACGGCTCAAGTATGATAGTTAAGGTGTAAATACTATGCAAAAAACATTTAACATTTTATTGGTAGATGATGAGGAGAATGTCCTTAAAGCCCTTAAAAGGTTGTTCATAGAAGACGAGGGGCTGGAAGTTCATACCGCCTCATCCGGCAGAGAAGGACTTGAACTCCTTAAAAATACCGAATTTGCCGTTATCGTATCCGACCAACGCATGCCCGAAATGACAGGTGTAGAGTTCCTTCAACAAGCCAAAGAACTATTTCCTGATGCTGTCAGGATTATGCTCACCGGTTATGCGGACATACACGCTACAATCAAAGCAATAAACGACGCAGGGGCTTACAGATATATAACAAAGCCTTGGAATGACAAAGAAATAAAGTTCATCATCAAAGAGGCGTTAGACTATTTCAGGTTGATTAAAGAAAATAAATACCTCTTAGCCCTAACGGTAAAACAAAAAGAAGAATTAAATACATGGAGCAAGAAGCTCGAAAACCATGTCCGAAAGCAAATTGCCGATCTTACTGAAAAAGACAGCGAAATCAATATACTGAATTCCAAATTACAAAAGTATCACAGCGGAATTTTAGATGTTTTAAAAAAAGGTTCATCTATCTGAGAGATGAGACTATCTTTCATCACTCCAGGAATGTAGCTTTAATCTCCGAGGCTATTGCAAAAAAGCTTGGTCTGGACGAATCGGAAAAGGAAAGAATTCATTTAGCAGGACTTCTCCATGATATTGGCAAAATCGGACTGCCGGATATAATTTTGGTA
>DAIQAO010000128.1:0-2914 GCA_036781645.1 Dissulfurispiraceae bacterium | reverse complement strand
GGGGTCAGACTTGACTATTGACTTTCTCCAGCTAAATCCTTATTTAAAGCCATCTTCTATCCAACCGAAAAGTTAAGATTCAGATTATTTGCAAATTCGGCGATAAGTTTATACGACACCATTTAAGAAGAAAGCTTAATGGAATTTCGGCATAAGCCCTTGCATTAAAAAGATAAGGCAAAACCCAAATAAAATTTGTCGATTATAAATATTCTGGAGCAGCCCTTCCTATCTCTATTTTTGGACTATTTCCGATTGTTTTACAAATGATGTGGCATTTATATATATTTATATTATGCTTTTTAGAAAAATAATCCGCCACATTACACCGCTCAATGTTTTACTGCTCGGTATAATTGCAGCTTTAGCCTTCTACGGATATGGAACTTTTCATAATTTCGAGGTAAGCTTTGCGTCACTCAAACCCAAAGCCCCTGCTGAAACACAAGAAACCAAATCAGAAGCCGCCCCTTACCCCTCATCCGCCGAATACTCGGTTATTGCTGACTCAAATCTATTCCATCCCGAAAGAATCATTCCACCAGAAAAAAAGGCTGACCAGTTGCCTAAACCAGAGTTTGTGCTTTCTGGCACACTCATCACTCACGATACACAAATCGCATATCTTGAGGATTTAAAAGCCCCTCATTCCACTGCTGGAAGAGGTCAGAGACAGAGAGCTTTAAAATTAGGGCAGACATTAAGCGGATACACTATCAAAGAGATTCACCACGACAGAGTCTTAATGGCAAAAGACGATGAAGTAATAGAGGTTAAAATAGGGACAAAAAAACGAGCTCGCACCGGAGATGCTGCATCAACCGCTGCAGTGCCTCCTCAAACCCAAACGGCACAGCCTTCTCCAGCAGCTACTCCACCCGCATCACCTAAAACAGGCGGTCAGCCGCCCGGTGTTGTGCACACAGGACCTCCTCCTGCGGGGACTCCTGTTCCTGATCAAAGAGCAATCGCAGGTGTGACGGAGATATTCGGCGCGGGGATACAAAAAAGGCTTGGCGCACAACAACCCACCAAGCCTCAATAGACAAACCGCCCATCTTATAACTAAATAATAAATTCAAACTTGATTTTAGTTACAGCAAAAAGGCGATTTTGAGCTTTAGCCGAAGAATATCAATAGTCAAGTCTGACCCTGTTATTCTATTTTACAGCTACCATTGATGAGCGTAGCCGAGCATAGGTATATCAACTACATAATACCACCGGTCGCCCACAAACACCCATAAGTCCCCCTTTATATTCTTTACTAAATTTCTCTCTTCATCTTTTATCTTTTTTCCCATAATCTCCGCAGGCAGTTTAGCCTTCATATAACCGTCGCAGGCTGCGAGGATTGTATCATCGAATATCCTGCAGTTTTCAAACCTGAAGTCCTCAATAGTTGCGCCTACACGCTTCATCATATCTTCATGTCCGCCCTTGGAAATGCCGCTCTTGTAAGTAGGGTCAAGAAAGTCGTATACGCATCCGTAATCGTTGTTCTTCCTGCAATCGGCGAACTTCGCTGTAGCTTCGTTGAGCAATTCTATTTTATTCCTTGTAGAAATAACTTCATAGAGGTTGTCTATGTTAGCGGCGTTTAAATCCTTTGAACGGTATATCCATATATTTTTCACATTGTCCTTTACAGGATAAAAAACCCTGAATATATCTCCTCCAAGCCATAAGACTCTCGGGCTGCCTGTATCAATACCGGGCGCTTCAATTATGATATCTCTCTTTATGAGCTTTCGTTCGGCGTCGAAAACGGCTATCATAACCGTAGGGGAAGAGAACCTCCTGTCCATATAAGCAAGCATAGTATACTTCTCAGAACTGTCAAAAGAGGCAAGAGTGCTTGTGAACATAAAGGGCCTGCCGCCTACAACCCTTTCAAACCCCTTTCCGGCATACGAATAATAAATATTAGGTTTCTGCGGAAGGGAATAACCTTCGATTTTTACAATATCAGGTGATGAGCCTGCGCCGAGGACAAAGGGCTCTCCATTAATTAAGGCTGCATTGTCAAAAAGGGAAAAACCCTCTCCAATCTCTTTCGGCTTGTCTATAGAATACTCCTTTATCGTGTCAAGGGAATTGTTAAGGACAATGAGTTTTGTGTCCAAACCTGCGTAATAAAGCCTTATAAGAAAAGAGTCCTTTCCCTCAGACATGTCAAAGTCCGACACCATTCCTGAGAATAGAACCTTTTCAGAATTATCTGAGAGAAACCTTGCCATTATCTGCCCGATTCCCTTTGCTCCGGTCTTCACATAAACTACAGCAAAACCTTTATCTGTATATACGGGTTTTGCGCCGAGCACTGTATCCTTCTCAAAGGATATGACATCCTCTTTCTCTGAAAAACCGTCATTTTTAACAAGCATATATGCGGCGTTTACATTAGGCGGGGTCTCGTCAATCCAGGTCAGGAGCATGTCGCCTTTGCCGTCAAAGGCTATGGAAGCCGGTTTCAGCACCTCCTGCAGGGCGGATAACTCCTTTGTATAGACCACTTTGCCGTCCGTTTGAAGCTTTATGAAGATAAGCTTCTTCGGTCCCCACCTGACGGGCTGCGAAAAATAGAGATATTTCCCGTCATAACCGTAAGACATATACATGGGAACACCGCCCATCTTCTTGTATTTATCTATAATCTCCTTGTTGATAATCACATCTTCTTTGCCGTTATAATAGTGAGTGTAGCCTTCGTGGTCCTGATAGAAAAAGACCGCTCTATCTTTGCCGTTCAATTCTTTGACGAAAAGATACTTCTCGGGGCTGAAGTCCGCAGGAATAGCCGAAGGCACATCTAACGATGAGATTAGATTTGCTGGAGCCATATCCGTCACAGGAACTACAGGCTTTTTAACACAGGATACCATAAGGGTGAGAAAAACAAAAGCAATACACA
>DAIQAO010000127.1:0-3160 GCA_036781645.1 Dissulfurispiraceae bacterium | reverse complement strand
ATGCCAGAGGACTCCGAGTCCCATACAAAAAAATTATATGGAGGTATTGGGATGAAGGTTTTGCTGGTTTTTTGTTTTTTGATAATTTTATTAATTAGCAATTTACACGCTGAAGAACATGAGCAACAAGCTAAAGAGGTAGTCATTACAGCTACAAAAACAGAGATGGAACTTGAGGACGTGCCTTCTTCAGTAACGGTTATTACCAAAGAAGAGATTGAGGCTAAAGGAGCAGAAAGACTCAGCGACATACTGGACTTCGCACCAGGTGTATATCAATCCACTTATATGGGAAGGGAAAAATCGGTAATTAGTGTGCGCGGTTTTAGATCAGACCATTCCTTGATACTAATAGACGGCAAGAGATTAGCTGGAGAGGGCAGCCATGCGTATGAGATAGATAGGATTACCCTTGAGAATGTTGAGCGCATCGAGATCGTCAGGGGTCCTGTGAGCGCCCTTTACGGCACTGACGCACTTGGAGGTGTTATAAATTTAATCACCAAGAAGCCTGATAAGCTTTCTTTTATATTTACTCCTGAATTTGGCGTATATGAAGGAGGCAAAGGGATGCAGAGGGCTTACTCAATGCGGCTTGATGGCGGCAAGATAGGGAATTTGAGCTTCTCCCTTTCCGGCTCACTTCTTAACAGATCAGCAATTTCCACGGCTAATTTAAGCAATCCACAGGGAGACGCTGAACACAAGAATTTAGCACTGAGGATAGCATATGATTTAACAAAGGAGACTCGTATTACTGCAGATGCCAGTTATACGAAGGAAGACTCGGTTGACAATACAGTTAGTGGAACTAATGTTTCAAAAGGCATAGATGACAACGAGAGATATAATATTTCTCTTGAAATTGCCCATAAGTCACCCGCTCTTGATTATCTTCTGAGGGCTTATACATCAGTTTATTCCAAAGATTTTGAATCAAGGGTCTATCAGACAAATATTCTACAAAACTTCACAGAGGCTGACAGACAGACATCTGTCATAGAAGGGAGACTGAGCAAGGAATTATTTACAAACCACCTCTTTACTATGGGTGGAGAATACAGGCACGAGTCGTTTAAAGGCACAAGAGTCAGGACTGGCAAAGGTCTTTTTACGGTAACCCGTGAAGGTGTCACCCTTACAGGTTCAGAGGCGAAGATAAACTATTGGGCATGGTATATACAGGATGAGTGGCAGGCGCTGGAGAAGCTGCTGATTATCCCTGCTGTTCGCTACGATGACAGTGACAAGTTTGAGAATGAGATTACACCAAAGATTGGATTTACTTATAAAGTTCTTCCAAACCTCAGATTTAAGGCTAATTATGGACACGGCTTTAAGACACCCAACCCCGGACATCTATATCTTGACCACAGGCATTTTGGACCGAGATACAGGGTTTTAGGTAATCCTGATATAAAATCTGAAAAATCTAAAAGTTATGAAGCAACCATAGAAGGGGAGGTAGGCATTTTTTCGGGTAGAGTTGCTTATTTCTACAATGATGTCAAAGACCTAATCGATACGGTAATCGTGACCTGCCCCCCGGATACAGGAACAGGCTGGAGGTGCTATCAGTATATGAATATCTCCAAAGCCGAGATACAGGGCATTGAGCTTGAGGCAGGGGCAAAATTAACCGAACAATTAGGCATTAAGGCTTCTTATTCATATCTCGATGCAAAAGACAAAAACCTGAATCAGAGGCTTGAAAACAGACCTAAAAACAAGGTCATTGCAAAAGGTGCATATCAAAATAAATCCTTTGGGTTGAAGGCAAATATCTGGTGGGAGTATATAAATGGATTGCTCTGGCAGAGAACACCGTCTATTGAGAAAGATTATGGTCTATGGTATGTAAACGTCTCAAAAGAGATTACAAAAAATATGGAGTTTTATGCAGGCGTGGATAATATCTTTAACAAAAAAGACAACGACATCCCTATTATTGGCAGTTATTATCACGCAGGGTTGAAGATGAAGTTTTAAGCTGTGGTTCATCGATAAACGACGCTCATTGTTAAAGTCTTGATGAACAACGGTGGTATCGAGATAATATTGCACAGCGCCCATGTCATCCTTTGACAAGCTCAGGATGACAGAATAGCTTAGAGGTAAAAGAATAAAATTAAAAATATGAAAACAAATAAGGAGATAAGATGATAAAACAAGGTTTGATTTTAGTGATGGTAATTTCACTCTTTTTTTCTGCATCCGTTTATGCCCATGAGAATTGCGAAGGGAAGGATTCTCCTAAAAAATATTCCCTGCTTAGAAACAAGAATCTACCTCATCTGATGCCCATAATCTTAAATCATACAGAAACTTTGAAGATAACTGAGAATCAAAAGTCTGAGTTTCAAAAAATAGTATCTGATGTGATGGAGCCTTTTTATTCAAAAGCTGGCGAGGCAATGAAACTTGAAAAAGAGATCGCAGAAAACGTCCTAAAACACGGTGCAAGCAAAGATGACCTTGCAATAAAACTCAGAAGGCTCTCAGCGCTCAAGCAGGAGGTTACAGAGGTTCATATCGGAGCGCTTAATAGAATTAGAAAGGTTTTGAGCGATGAGCAGTATAAAATGCTACTTGCGATTGTCGAGAGTGGAAGCGGTAAGTGCGGGCAGGAGAAAAAGGAGAAATAACCATGAGAAAGATGTCTGAAAAAGAGATAAAGATATTTATAAATAAACACACATGGGCAACCCTCTGCACAGTTGATGCAGGGGGCAGACCATACGCCATTGAGTTCAATTATTTCTTGTCTGATGGGTATATATGCGGTCTTATAAAGCCAAATGGGGAGACGGCAAAAAACATCTCTAAGAATCCCGCTGTCTGCCTTAAGATGTGCAGGACGGATGAGTCTTGCAGAAACTTTACCGCTGTATCGTGCTTCGGCAAAGCGGAGTTTATAAAAGACGACGAAGGAGTTTTAAAAGGATGGGACATGCTTGAAGAGAGGCTGAAACTGCCTAAAGGAACATATTCAAATTACAAAGAAAGATTTAAGAAAAAGAAAAACAAGTATCCGCTCTTTAGAATGAAGGCAGACACGATGACGGGTATAACAACAGAAATTATAGATAAAAAAAAGGAGGGAAACAAATGAAGGCATTGATTATATGTGCATCGAGATACGGTTCTACAGAACAAATAG
>DAIQAO010000126.1:0-3226 GCA_036781645.1 Dissulfurispiraceae bacterium | reverse complement strand
CAAGCGTCGTGATAGAACTAAAATACTTTAACAAAATTAACAAGTTAGATAGTAAGGGCTGATGAATGATTTTTATACGAAACATTGTAAAAAAAAACTTCATGGAGTTTTGGATAAGGCATTGCATTAAAAGGATAAAGTAAAATTTAAATAAAATTTGTCGATTATAAAAATTCTGAAGCAGCCCTTCCTATCGCTGTTTTTGGGAATATTCCCGAATCATTAAAATTATATGAACTTTCTTAAATATCTCTTCAATCCTTCATCTATTGCCCTGATCGGCGCAGCTCATTCTGTCGATAGGCTTGGCGGTATAATGCTTCAAAACCTCACTAGATTTAAAGGCAAACTCTATCCTGTAAATCCTAAATACAAAGAAATTATGGGACTCAAGACCTATAGCCGCGCCGAGGAAATACCTGATCCTGTTGATTTATCAATAATCATGAGACCTGCCAGAGAGACTCCAGGGATACTTCGAGCAATTGCAAACAAATCGAAGATTGCTATTATTGCAAGTTCAGGTTTTGGGGAGGTAGGAGAGACTACTCTTCAGGATGAAATCATGAAAATTGCGCGCAAATCTGGCATTAGGATATTGGGTCCTAACTGTATGGGATTTATCAATAGGTATAAAGAAATAGATACTTTTTTTGTGCCTCTCGAAATGCTCGAAAGGCCCACGAAAGGGAAGATCGCTGTGGTGTCTCAGAGCGGGGCTCTTCTCCACTGCATCCTGGAGGCTATAAAAAGCTGGGGTGTGGGCATATCTATCGCGGTAGGCTACGGGAATGCTATTGATATTAACGAGTGCGATATTTATGAATATCTAAAGGAAGACCAACATACCTCATTGGTAATATCTTATATCGAATCAATAGCTGATGGGAGGAGATTTATCGAGACTGCCAGAAGTCTGGATGACAAGAAATCTTTGATAATTCTCAAAGCTGGGAAAAGTCTCTCAGGACAATATGCTACACTTTCCCATACCGGAAGGCTTGCAGGCAGTTACGAGGTTTTTCATTCTTTGTTAAGACAATTCGGGATTAAGGAAGCTCAAACCCTTGAAGATCTTCTGGATAGCGCAAAAGCTCTCTCTTTTTATTACCCTGTTGCAGGAAACAGGGTTTGCCTTTTAACAAATGGCGGTGGGGCTGCCGTTCTTGCTGTAGATGAGTGCATCAGGCAGGGACTTGATGTAAAAAAAGTCCCCGCCAATAAAATGCAAAAATTGAAAGCATTGTTTCCTGTTTTTTATGGTGTGAAAAATCCAATAGATATTACAGCTCAGGGCAGAGACGAGGATTATATCACTGCATTAAAGGAGATTTATGAAGATTATGATGGATTTTTGGTAATAGCCTTTATGGGAGTTCCAGGGATAACTAATAGGCTTGCTTCCTTGCTTAAAAAATTCAAAAAAAGTATGAATAAACCTTTGGTATTTCTCACAACAAGTAGTCCTGCGTCGGAAACACTTATTAGGGATGTTACCCGTGCAGGAATACCAGTCTTTACCTCTCCGGAAAGGGCAGCCAAAGGGTTAAAGGCTTTGCTTTTATGATTAATGTTTTATAAACTTCTCAAAAGCCTTTTTGTCATTTGACTTAAGAAGCGCCTCCTCAGGTGTTATTACTCGTTGCATCAGATAGTCCATTATCGTTTGATCCATAAGCTGCATGCCTTCTGCTTTTCCAGTTTGAATGATGGATGGTATCTGAAAAGTTTTGCTTTCTCTGATCATGTTGGCTGTCGCTGCATTTACAAACAAAATCTCCATAGCGGCAATCCTACCGCTCTTATCGGCTTTTTTTAATAATTGCTGGGCTACTACTCCTTTGAGAGATTCAGATAGCATAACCCTAATTTGAGCTTGCTGGTTAGCGGGAAATGCATCTATTATGCGGTCAACGGTCTTGGCTGCTGAGCTCGTATGGAGAGTCCCGAAAACCAAATGCCCTGTCTCTGCAGCAGTTATAGCAAGTTCTATTGTTTCAAGGTCTCTTAGCTCACCAACCAATATCACATCTGGGTCCTCCCTTAATGCTGCTCTTAGAGCTGATGCAAAGGAATCTGTGTTAGCTCCTATTTCTCTTTGATTAATATGACAATTCTTTGGATGATGAACAAATTCTATAGGGTCTTCAATAGTCAGTATATGGTCTTTTCTATTTTTGTTGATGTAGTCAATGATGGCAGCTAAGGTAGTGGTCTTGCCACTGCCGGTAGGTCCCGTAACGAGAATAAGCCCTCTATTTAGATTTGCAAATTTAAGGAGTTGTTTTGGTAAATTTAGTTCTTCGAAGGAAGGCATATTTTGTGGGATCGCTCTAAAAACAGCCCCTAAGCCCCTTTTTTGAAAAAAAATAGTTGACTCTGAATCTTGAAATATTAGGGAGTTCATAACCAAAATCGAGTTCTCTTTTTGTTAAGAATGTTTGTTGTTGTTCGTCTGTAAGAATATCAAAAAGGATTTTTTTTACATAATCATTATTCAATTCAGGGCATCCAGCGATATCCTCAAGTTCTCCATGTTTTCTGATTTTTGGCTTTGTCCCAGCACTTATATGTAGATCACTTGCCTTGTTTTTAATCATATAGTCAAAGAATTTATTGATTTCTTTCATTAACTATCCCCTCTTAGTATTTTATTTAAATCACTTGAATTATAAAATCCTTCTATTTTTTTGAAAATATAACCAAGTTGCTTACACTTATTACATCCCTTACTTTCACAGTGCGAACATTTTTGGGGTGCATAAGTTTTGACATAATAATTCTTAAAGTCTTTTGGTGCAGAATCTAAAGTATAAATGATCTTGTTGTAATTAAAGTTTCCTTCTTTAGTCAAAAAATAAGGATATCCGAAAACTGGGGTATCGCTATAATGCAGTGAAGGTATATCAGAGCTTTTTAAATCTGCAAATGTTGACTCTTCGGGTAAAAACAAACCACTCATACCTATAATAGCAGGATATTTTAAGTCAAAAATCTTATTAGTCAGGGGATAAATAGAGAAAAAAGATTTATAAGGGGTTTCATGGATATTATATAAATAGGGAATTTGAAGAGTATCAAAGGTTTTAAGGACATCCTCCTTTTTTAAAAAAATGTCTAAAGAAGCAATTTTTCTGACTATGCCGCCCCCATATACCCAAAACTCACATTTGTATGTTTTAAAAATAATATCGATTCTATAAAAAGAAGTATTTTTAACCTTCTT
>DAIQAO010000125.1:0-3299 GCA_036781645.1 Dissulfurispiraceae bacterium | reverse complement strand
TCTTGGGCAGTGAAGAAAACAGTCTTTCTGTCCCTTACCTGCCCTGCTCCGATATAAACCTGAGCGAGAACCGTTGTAAAGCCGGGGGTTGTCGAGAAGATATTTGCAAGGGCAATTCCGCTGCTATCAGTATAAGCAACGGTTTTATCCAATACGCCGATAGAAGACAGGTTCGTAAAATGAACGGCTATATTGGGTATAGGCTTGCCATTTCCATCAAGGATTTTTGCGTTAAAAGTAATAAAGCCGTTAGTCTGGGCTATAAAGGAAGAAGGCGCAAGCTCAACCTTTGATGGGATACCTGGGTTCTGCCCCCCTATGGGGTCTAAAGAGCCAGCCCCTCCGCCACAGCTTGAAAGGATAAAGGTAATGAATATCAAGCTTGGTATTAGAGTAAGATTCTTTATTGTTAAAATATTTCTCATTTTATCCCCCTCACCTATAGAAGCCCACAATTATTATATGAACCCATAGAAAAACCATGCCTCACTCTAAAGGAGAATGACTTGCCATAGCTGTCTTTTCCATAAAATGTATATTCGGCTGTGTAGTTATTGAGATAGCCGGGTCGGGACGTGTACATTCCGCCGTCTATGAGCCTTACATACTCAAACTTGCGGATTAAGTCAACAAACTTGACGGTTGCGGCTGAATAGCGGTTGCCAGCATCAGAAGGGGGGATTATGTGTATTGTTACAAATTCCCTGTAAGACTCAATTGGCGGAGCGGTGAGTGAATCAGTTGACCTGAAATAATCAATCTTATATTCAGTTATATAAAGCGTTCCCGGTTTAAAGGGGCTATTCGGATTAAGAAGTCTGGCATTAACCACCAAAACGGCATTATGGTCATTAAATGGTTCAGATTCGGCAATATCTACCGTAGCAGGATTGCAATCTATTATCTGTGTAACATCAACAGAACTCGTAAAATTGCCAGTAAAGGTGATGGTTTGCCCATCGCCAGAAATAGTCCAACTCGCTTCCAAAAAATAAGGCTTTACATAAGCCTCAAGTGATACTCCTATATCATCCATGCCTCCAGTGCCGGGGGCACCGGCTCCTCCGCCTCCACAGCTTGTAAGGAAAGAAAGCAAAAAAAGTATAACAACAACACAAAAAGCCTTCTGCTGCTTTTTCATCTAACCTCCTAAGAATTAAAAATCATTATCTCTGAATCACCTTTGGGGTTAAAAATATAAGATATTCCTTTATGTCGTCTTCTTTTGTCGTGCGCTTAAATAATTCTCCTAAAAGCGGTATGCTTGCTATACCGGGCACCCTTTGTTCAATGTCCTTCTCATCTCTCTTGTATATTCCGCCAATTACCATCGTTTCGCCGTTTTCTACCATAAGATTGGTCCTGGCTTCAAGTTTGGATGTCCGCGGAGCTAAAGTTCCTCCACCGATATCAACGAATTCCACCAGGTCCTCTTTATTTATAACGACATTCATGAGAATATTATTATCGTTTATAACCTGAGGAACCACCTCTATTGTGACCGCCACATCTTTAAATTTAGTTGTTATTGTGACAGTCCCCCCTGAAGCCTCCCTTTCACCGTATGGGATGCTTTCTCCTTGAACTATTTTAGCCTTCTGATTGTCGCCTGTAATTACCTTCGGCTTTGATATTATTCTTGCCTTCCCTAATTTCTCAATAGCGGTGAGTCTTACATCCAGTCCCAGTGTTTGCTTTCTGTTTAAATAACCTACTGTCAGAGCGCTTGTAGGATCCGAGATGCCAGTTGCAGAAGCTGGAAGGCTGATAAGCCCTGGGGAACCGAGACCGCCTGTTATGACATTTCCTAACCCGCCGCTTATAGCCGATTCCCAGTTAAAAGGCCTCATTGCAAGTCCCCATTCTACCCCAAGGCTCCTTGCTGTGCTGTTGTTCAGCTCAACTATCCGGGATTCGATGAGAACCTGCCTTGTAGGCTTATCAATATTTTCGAGCATCTTAGCCACTTCATCGAGAACCCTGGCAGTATCCTTTACTGTTATTGACCTTGTCCTTGAGTCAATGGTTATGCTTCCCAGATCCTTAGTAAGAAATTTTGATTTTTCAATAGCATCCTTGAACTGCTCGACACTTGCATAATTAGCTGTAAAAACTCTTGTATGCTGGTCTTCAGTCCTTTTAGTTGCTTCCTTTAAATCGGCTATTGCCTTCATTTCATCCTGCAGCGCCTTCATGGGGATTACTCTAATGATATTTCCATACATAACCTTCTCAAGCAGGAATGTCTTTAAAATGACCTCCAGAGCCTCTTCCCACGAAACATTTAATAGCTTCATCGTTATCTTGCCCTTAACATCGGGATGGATAATGATATTGTATCCGCTCACATCTGATAGGAGCTTTAGGATTGCTGTAATATCAGCATCCTGAAAGTCAAGGGATATTACTTTTGAGTTGATGGGCTGAGTATTCCTAACTGTTGGGGGTGCCTGTGTTGAAGCTGCAGATTTTACAATCTGGGTTGGGACTGAATTATCTTTTTTTTCAATTTCGGTCTTTTGGACGTTAATGGCTTTATAAGGTATATCAACTATAAATTCATCATCCAATGTAAAATATGTAACATCAGCCTTGCCTTCCATAGCAAGGATAAATCTTAAACCGTCTTTTTCAGTTTTATGGGTAATGCTTTTGACTGGAGGCGGAGCCTGTAAGGGTAGTGATGCAGTCATTTTGACATTTGGAATGTCTATTATAACTTCTTTCTCGGATTCCTTAACAACAGGCTCCGGCATAATACCGTCACCTTTTATAACAAGCTCAACTGAGTCAGCCATTTTGTCAAATTTCACGGCTACAATACTGCCTGCATTTCTGGGAGAAGAAACAAACTCATTTAGGGGGAATTGCTCTTCCTTGATTTTCAGCACAAGGGCGCCGTCTTTTTTCTCGGCAGCGATATCAGATGGATTGCTCAAGAGTATCTCTAGCCGAGATACCAAAACAGGAGATGTGATTTGCGTTGGTCTAATTTCGGTTATCCCTTTGCTTTTTGAAAAGATTTTCTGGTTGAACTTGCCAAGACTCACACCCTCTAAGTCGAGCATTACAGTAAAAGGATCTGAACCTTTTTGAATCTTATAAGGTAGAGCGCCTTCAGCCTTAATCGTAATAGTATGGTCTGACAGCTCAATAGCGGTTATTTCCTGCTTCGCCTCCGCGAAAACCAGGGCTGAATAATGAAACAAAATAAATAACACTAAAAATAAAGAAAAGACACACCGACTCTTTAATGGTTTTTTTCCGCTTATAAACAAACTCTTATTATCTTTCACTGT
>DAIQAO010000124.1:0-3335 GCA_036781645.1 Dissulfurispiraceae bacterium | reverse complement strand
AAGGAACTGAAGTATGATTTTGGTGCTGATAGCTTTAATATGCAAAGCTTTAGCGCTACCGAAGCAGTGATAAATTTCATAATGATAGCCTATAACCTGATGAGTTTGTTTAGACAAGCGGTAGTATGCAGCAAGGTTCAACTAACCCTGAAAACAATGAGATACAGGATTTTTGCTATTAGCGCGTATATCATAAAAAGATAGAAATAGAAGCATTTTGAAGCTTTACATGGTTATTAAGAAGAAGGCAATGGTTTGAGGGATTATGGGGTAAGGTGAAGTCTTTTCCTTTGCCTGCACATTTTCCATTAAAACTCTAATGACAATTCTGGGTTTATTACTTTTTTTACAATCACTTGATAAAATATGGTTAAATGGAGTTGGACTATACAGATGATATTGACGATATGTTTTAACCTCTGAATGAAAACTGTTTCAACAAAGTATAACTTATCTTAATGAATTAGCAAAGACAATTAGGGGTTTTATAAAAATATAAAAATTGAAATGAATTAAGTGGAAGAAAGGGGGGACTCGTTTTGCTCGAGTCCCCAGAGTAGGGAGGGTGGAAGGAAGGTTTTGTTATTTATTTTTACGTCTCCTGAAATATATAGTGCAAACAGCAACTCCCATAGCAGGTATAGTTACAACCGCAACAACTGTTAAAGGTGTATCAGACGGGACCTCTGCAGCTTCAGCCATAACTTTGAATATATGAGTATTATCAATTATACGAGTTCCAGGATACCAGAGCCCTTCATACTTAGCAAAAAGCGATGCAGCAGACCCTTTTGCATAAAGATTCACGAGTTCGTTCGTATGATCACCTGAACGATATAATACATCTCCGTTCGGATAAGCCCAGTTAGTGGTATAACCATCTGACGTTGTTCTATTAGGTGTGTATTCCTGTTTAGGCAATACACCTTTGCCGAGTTTCTTTGCATCGTTTAATCTCATATAACTATTGGCGTGGTCTGATGTCACTATGAGAAGCGTATTCTCCCATGTGATGTCGTCTCCAGGTTTATCAACAAACTCAATGGCAGCTTTGACTGCTTCATGGAGGTCCCATGTTGCTCCGATCATCCATTTGTAGTTATTTGCGTGGTTAGCCCAGTCAATATCGCCCTGTTCAGCCATTAAAAAAAAGCCGTTTTTATTTTGGCTAAGAACTGTAAGTCCAGCTATTACGGCGTCCTTCAATAGAGGATTTTCAATGCTCCCCCTTGCAACAGAAGGATTCCCCGGATTATTAGATGGAACTGGCGGCTCAAAGAGTTCACTGCTTTCAATCTTTCCATCAGGAAATAGCAGATGCCCTCCAAAAAGCCCGAATAGTTTTTTCTTCTCGTTCACTGCCTTATTGGCTCCATCCTTTATGAGCATTGCACCATCGGAACCGGCCTTACGTTCTACAAAAAAATACTCTGTTGATGCCTTAAGGGTGTCATATAGGGATTTTGATATCCAGCCTTTTGTTGTATCGAATGTTGGATTGGTTATTCCATGCCAACCTGCCCCAATGACCACATCAGGTTTTGTGTTTTTTATAACCTCATCAGCAAGTCCTAATCCAGTGTAATCCCTGTAACCCGTATAACGGTTGTCCCTGCTAACATTGTGACTTACAAAAACTGCTGGTGTTGCGTGCACAAAGGGGACTGTCGTTACAACTCCTATAGATGCTTTATTTTTTTCACGCATTGTCTCAGCAATTGTTTTTAAGGCACCATTAGCAGGATCTCCAGGCAGCCATGAGATATTGCCGTCATCTGTCTTATAACCAGTTGCTAAAGCAGTTCCTGCAGATGCAGAATCAGTAGCAGGTAAGCGTTCTGCAGTGCTGGTATGAGTTCTTAGTTTGGTAAGAAAATACTTATCTTTATCTGGGGTATCAGGTTCAGATGGATAAGGTTTTTTCCCTCCTTTTGCAGGGTCATACCCTAATGCAGGACTTATCTTTTTAGGGTCGTAGGCTGGTTTTCCGGCTTGATAAGCATATCTATCATAGGTTGTAACATCCCATGTAGCAACATATGTATGATATGTCATTTGCCCAGAGCTGGGGTGGAAAGATAATCCATAATCTGTTCCAAAGAGATATCTGCTCGTTGCCACTTCGTGTGCCTCGTGCATTCCGTCACCAATAAACAAGATAATGTGCTTTGCTCTTGGTTTGTCTTCACCAGTACACGAGTTAAGATTAAAAATAATTATCAATAAAAATAGAGCAGTTAAAATTTTCAACATTGACCTCTTAAAATTAATATTCATTATAAGTTTACCTCCTTTTTAATGTTTTTAATCTTTTTTAGATATTCAAACGATTTAGTAGATTTTTTTCCATCACCTGCCTTTTAAAATTTTATTGGTTTAAAAAAAATGGTTAAATTTTTTATTTGAGGATTTTTTAATATTACTGCTATGATAAGTTAATCATGTTTACAGAATTATTAAAGAAGGGTTACAATTAAGTTAAAATATAAAGATATAAGGAGAAAAGTAATGAAAGGAACCGAAGAACTCTCAATTTGCTATAGATATAAAATAGATAATCAGCTTAAAGAACTTTTCAACGGGATAAGTAGTATTGTCGTTAGTTGACTATACCTGCCTTTTTCTCTTTTCCTTTGACCCCTGCAATGCCAAGTAGTTTATTTCGAAATCTATCCATGACAGTTTAAATGGCAAACGGTTTTGTATGTCTATCAAGGCTTCAAATACCCATACCTGAGCTTTCTTCTTCACCGCCTGCATACATATTTTTGTCCAGCCAGCACAAATATCGGTTACATCAAGGGTTTGAGCGAATTCTCCATTGCTATTGCCTCCATCATAACCTACAAGGTCTATTTCCAAGAATCCTGGCATCTATAAGTCCAATTTAGAAAATGTTCGTATCGGTATCTGATGCTTTAACAATGTGCCGGGTTTTGTATGCGATATCCCCCTAAATTGTTGTTTCTTTTTATCTTCTCGCAATAGCCTGTCTATTGTAGCTGCTCTCGTGGTGAGCAGTTTCCCCGCAGTGCCGGTGTCAATCTTGATCTCTTTACCCAAAAATAGCGATAGAAATTGGGATACCCCTATTTGGAGCATCAAAATGCACTTTTTTAAGCTTGCAACTGTTTAAAAAACTCTTTTAGTTCTATTAAGCGCCTCTTTCAGGGACTAAAATCTCTTTTTAGCCTGAAATACAAGCTCATGCGGACATATCTCTGCCTCAATGGAAAATCAAATATATATTGAATTTCATTGCTGTCCGGTTAAAATAGAACGCCTTGAATGGGCTCTTCCCTTCTCATGTTTAGTTTATCGGGCTTCAGGGTGAG
>DAIQAO010000123.1:0-3337 GCA_036781645.1 Dissulfurispiraceae bacterium | reverse complement strand
CCTGCTTGAATATTATTTTGGACACCTATGAGTGCAAGTTCAATTTGACCAGCCCATGTCACTGTTTCTTTTAAGTCTTTTGTCTATGATAAAATTAATATTATGAAAGATAAAGGGTTCAGCATTAATTTAAAATTCAGCTTAGCCGTCGGTGTAATCCTCCTGATTTTCTGCGCCCTTATGTCGGTTCTTCTTTATTATTATTTGAGGTCACAGGTTGTCAAAGATGCTGAAGAAAAGACTGCGATTATTATGTCACATGTTAAAGCAACAGGCGATTATGTAAGGGAGACCCTTAGGCCAGCTATTTTTGACGCCCTTGACAGACTTAACGCTCAGGATGAGTTTATAATCGAAGCTATGTCAACAACCCATGTCAGTATGCAGGTAATGAGCAGATTTAACAAGGAACAAAAGGATTATGTTTTCAGGCGGCTTTCTGACAACCCGATGAACAAGAAAAATATGGCTGATGTGTTTCATCTCGAGATGCTCTCTTATTTTCGTTTAAATCCTGAACAGAAGTCATGGAAAGGTATAGTCTCTTCAGGCGCCACACAATATCTTTACAGGCTAAATCCAGTTGCAATGGATGTTCCCTGTCTGCAGTGCCATGGCAATCCTGCTGACGCCCCCGTCCAACTTGTAAGAATATACGGGAATTCCGGTGGTTTTAACTGGCGGGTTGGCGAGGTAGTAGGCATCAATTCTGTATCAGTTCCCCTTGACTCGGCTTTTGAAGAAGCAAAGAAATCGGCTATAAATGCGTTTTTGTTTGGATTCATCTCCCTGTCTTTTTTGTTTATCGCCCTTTTTATGACATTCAGACAAATTGTAACAAAACCCATAGACAATCTCTCCAAGATTTTCAGGGGGATATCTATGGGGCAGGAATCTCTTAGCAAAGAGATACCTATTGACAGACGTGATGAGATCGGCGACCTTACCAAATCCTTCAACACCCTTGCAAGACATTTATTGGAGGCACAGGAAAGGCTTAAAAAAACAGCCGAAATAGAGAAACAATTGGTGGAGACAGAGAAATTAGCTGTTATAGGGCAGCTTTCTGCCGGGGTCGCTCATGAAATTAATAACCCGTTAGGCGGGATGAAGCTATGTTTTAATAACCTGCTAAATACTAAAATGGACGATGCCACTCGGAAAGAACATATAGAAGTCATTAATTCCGGTTTTAACAGAATACAGAATATAGTTAAGCAGCTTCTCGATTTCTCAAAGAATACGCCCCTTCTTCTCGAAAAAGCTTCTGTCAATAAGATAATTGAAAATGTGCTTATATTGTCTGAATATACTATTTCTAAAAAAGGCATAAAGGTTGTCAGGGATTTCAGAGACGATATTCCAGAGATACTTCTTGACTCTAACAAGCTTGAACAAGTCTTTCTAAATCTCATTCTTAATGCCGCTCAGGCTATGGATGAAAAGGGAATTTTGGGCATTAAAACATTCAAAGACGATAATTTTTGTTATGCTTCTGTCTCAGACACAGGTAGGGGAATACCTGAAGATATTCTGCCAAAAATATTTACACCTTTTTTCACAACTAAAGCTATTGGAGAAGGGACGGGACTTGGCTTGACAGTGAGTAAGGCAATAATAGAACAGCATAAAGGTGAGTTGACAGTAGAGACCTCTGAAGCAGGTTCTACTTTTACCGTAAAATTGCCTTTGATAATATGAAAAGAACTATACATATAGTTGAAGATGACCCAATAATGAGATTGGGTATGAGCCATTTCCTCAAGTCTCAGGGATACCTTGTCTCGCAGTCCAGTGATGGCGGGGAAGCCTTGAAAGCGCTCGAAAGAGAGAGATTTGATCTCATCATCACCGACCTCAAGCTCCCAGAGTTTGACGGGTTGGAAGTTCTCAAGAAGGCAAAGGCTGTCTCTAAGGATATCGGGGTAATAATAATAACGGCATATGCTGAAATAAAGAGCGCTGTTCAAGCTATAAAAGAGGGAGCCTTTGACTATATTGCCAAACCATTTTCTAATGAGGAGCTTCTAATAGCAATTGAGAGGTTTTTCAAATTCAAAAACCTTGAGGATGAAGTGTTCCAGTTAAGACAAACCCTCAAAGAGAAGGATGGACTTCAGAATATAATAGGTGTAAGTCCGGCTATGATGGATGTTTTTGACCGTATCTCGGCAGTCGCAAAAACTGACGTCCCAGTCTTAATTTTAGGCGAAAGCGGAACGGGGAAAGAACTTGTTGCAAATGCGGTTCACGGTATGAGCGATAGAATCGATAAACTTTTTGTAAAAATAAACTGTGCAGCTATACCTGAAAGCCTGTTTGAATCAGAGCTTTTTGGTCATGAAAAGGGGGCTTTTACCGGGGCTGCAGAAGCAAGAAAGGGCAAGTTTGAGTTTGCCAATAATGGAACCATTTTCTTTGATGAAATTGCCGAGATTCCGCTTTCATTGCAATCAAAATTATTAAGAGTACTAGAAGACCAAACCATTACAAGGTTAGGAAGTAATGCGCCCATTAAGGTTGATGTAAGGAGCATCTATGCAACCAGCAAAAATCTAAAAGAGGCCGTAGCATCAGGCACATTCAGGGAAGACCTTTATTATCGAATAAATATTGTGCCTATAGTTATTCCACCATTAAGAGAGAGAAGGGAAGATATTCCTTACTTCATTAAGAATTTCCTCAATCTTTTCATACAAAAGTTTGGCAAACCACAAATGACTATCTCAGAACCAGCTTATAATGCCCTCCTGTCATACGATTATCCTGGCAATGTAAGGGAATTAAAACATGCACTGGAGAGGGCAGTTATACTCTGTAATGATGGTGTTATTCAAATAAGGCACCTCCCTGATGAAATAGCCACCACCCTTTCAATGTCGCCTTGCAACAAGGAAGATATGACCCTCGTTGAGAGCTTGCGCTGTTTTGAAAAGCAGAAGATTATCAATGCCCTCCTTGAGACAGGCGGCAAGAAGATAGAAGCTGCCAACAAGCTTGGCATAAGCAGGAAGGTATTGTGGAAAAAATTGAAGGAATATAACCTCGAATAAGTTCCCATGAGGGAACATTACCAGCCTATATATGTTCTTTGAAGGGAACATATTTGCCTCCTCCTTTATCTATCCCATTGATTTAAAGAGCTTCTTGATTATGGCATTTTTATTGCTTTAAGCAGTTTGTCACGGTTTGTAAATAACACCATGACTGGGCAGGTTTATAAAAAGACCCTAAATTCTGCCTGTAAACTCAATCTCCTCCCCCCTCCCTCTTAAGGGAGGGGACTGTTCAAATGTCTTTCTTCATAGAGGGATGTACTAGGCGTAAAAGCTACTGA
>DAIQAO010000122.1:0-3375 GCA_036781645.1 Dissulfurispiraceae bacterium | reverse complement strand
TTCATTTGCAATTCTTCAAACCTTGTCACTTTCCCTCCAGTTGATTAAAATATTATAAATTATACCATGATTTCAGAAACTATGAATAATATTGTGCTTATTACAGGAGGTGCCGGGGGGCTCGGAAAGGCAATCGTTTCTGCTTTCTGCAAAAGCAGATTCAGGGTTGTTCTTAACTATCTTTCATCAGATTTAGTAGCCCAAGAAATAGTCCAGACATTCGGTTCTCAAATAATACCCATTAAAGCTGATGTGAGCAGATACAGCGATGTCTCAAAAATGGCTAAGATTATTATTGAAAACTTCGGCAAAATTGATGTAATAATAAACAATGCTGGGATAACAAAGGACGCCCTCCTGATTAAACAAACAGAAGCAGAATGGGATATTGTTTTGAAAACCAATCTTAAAGGAGTTTTTAACACTATAAGGGCTTTTGCCCCGATTATGAAAGACGGGGGTCATATAATAAACATTTCATCATTTTCAGGTATAAAAGGCAGGGAAGGGCAGACAGCATACAGCGCTTCCAAGTCTGCGCTAATTGGGCTTACAAAGTCGGCGGCAGCCGAACTGGCTCAATACAATATCAGGGTCAACGCTATTGTGCCCGGCTATATGCCAGTTGGTCTGGGGAAACATACAAAAGTTGCCATGGGAAATGCCATCATGGAAAGCCTTCTTAACTGCCTCTCAGACCCCGAAGAGGTATCGAATTTCATTATATATTTAATCGGCACTAAAAATATAACCGGCCAGATATTCTGCCTTGAAAGCAGAATTGTCTGGTAAATGTTAGAATTATAATTACTGCTATGGCGTATCTTGGAAAATTAGATCATTACGACCCACTTTATGAAATACTCTATTATCAAGTCTTCCCCTATGTTAATAGCCCGGTATTTCATGTTACGAAGATGTCAAAGAGAGTTTACAAATATACTGAGGAGAAAACTGGCTCTTCAGTGATAGGAAAATTTTTCCAACTTGACGACCCCAAATATGAAAGAATTGAAAGGATTAAAGGCGAATATGATAACCTCCACAAGATCAGAAGCTACGGTTTTGATACCCGTCCAAACTATGTGGCGCGACCCATCACAAGAAACGAATCAATCGGTCTTGCCCTCGTTGAAGAGTTTATATACGGCTGTGACCTCGACTACTACATAAAAAGGGCTGTTTATAATAATGATTCCTATGCCCTTCACCATAAGCTCTGGCAGCTTTCGTCGTTTCTATTTTCCTTACATAAAAAGACGGAACTGCACGAAAGCGCCAATCTCGATTCCGTAAGTACCTATTTTCTCAAAATACTTTATAAGCTTTTACGGCAAACTTTAATATGTGAAACTGAAGTTGACTATTTTATTAAATTAATGAACAAATGGCTTCACAGCGGTATTCTTCAAACTGGAAGTTCGATAGCCCACGGCGATGTCACCCCAACTAATTTTATTTTTACTGACAGCGGAGATGTTGTTGCAATAGACCTTGAGAGGATAAAACGAAGCGATATCGCCTATGATATAGGCATGGTGTGCGGGGAGCTTAAGCATTCCTTTCTGTGGAGAACAGGTGACATCAATGCATCAGAAGGTTTCATAAGGAGTTTTCTGAAAAGCTATTCATCTAATTTCTCCGACCGCCATGAGGCTTTCAGGAGCATAACCAGCAGAAGCCCTTTTTACATGGCCCTCACTGAATTAAGAATTGCAAGGAACGACTTTTTAGACTGGAATCACCGAAAAAGACTCATCAACGAGGCTCTTCAATGCCTGAAATGGGGGTTAAAACATAAATGAAAAAGAAGGCAGTTTTTTTCGACCTTTACGGCACATTAATAAATATCAGAACTGACGAGGGAGATATGAGAACTTATGAGGCGCTGTCCGGATACCTCTGTTATCACACTGTTTTTATATCACCGGAGACGCTTAAAAAGACTTACTTTGAAAAAGTCCAGCATTATCTCGAACAGAGCAGGGAGCCCTTTCCAGAGGTTGATGTATATAAGATTTTCTTTGATATAATGCACAGCTACGGAGCGAAAAAATATTCCCCCAAAACTGTTATTGATATAGCCATGCTTTTTAGATCCCTTACCATTAGGAGATTTGAGCCCTTTGAAGGCATTTATGATGTGCTTGGCGAAATCTGCCGTAAATATAAGACCGCTTTAATATCAGACGCACAGTGGGTCTTTACAGAACCGGAGATGGCGATATTAGGTATAGACCGTTTTTTCAAGTATCGCATATTCTCCTCAAGATATGGCTTCAAAAAGCCCGACAAAAGGTTGTTCCATATTGCCATGAAAAAGATTGGCGTAAGACCCGAAGAATCGGTATATATAGGGGACAATCCAGGCAGGGATATGGTCGGCTCTAAAATGGCTGGAATGAAATTCTTGCTTTTCAGGACAGACTGCAAGGCTTTCAACGGATTTGAGGCTGACGGGTGTTTTAATAATTACCATGAACTTAAGAATCTGCTGGGGAGTATCTGACTTGTTGATGCATTACATTATACGATGATATATTTTTAGTGACTAAAATGAAAAAAGGGATTTTCATAACTGCCACTGATACAGGCGTCGGCAAGACTGTCGTCTCCGGCATGATTATAAGGGCTATGGTTCTAAGGGGGATAAAGGTTGCTGCCATGAAGCCCTTTGAGACAGGCTGCCAAAGACAGGGTGGTAAGCTTGTTCCTTCAGATGGATTATTTTTAAGAGATATGGCGGAAATGGATGATAGCATCGATATAGTGACACCTGTAAGATTTGAACTCCCTCTCGCCCCTATTATAGCCTCTAAACTCGAGAAAAAACCTGTGGATTTGGAGAAATTCTCAAGTGCCTATGAATACCTCAGAAATAGATATAATTTCATGGTTATCGAAGGCGTTGGCGGGATTCATGTCCCGATAGCTTATGGAAAAGGAGAGCCTCATTTTGAAAAACTGAGTGTAATTTATGTATCAGATATCATTAAAAAATTAAATCTTCCTGTAATAATTGTAAGCCGTCCAACGCTTGGCACAATCAATCATACACTCCTGACTGTAGAACACGCCCTCAAAAAAGGGTTAAAGGTTTTAGGGATTATAATCAATTACAATAATGCTCCAGGAGCGGATATCTCTGAAGAGACTAACCCGCATATAATCGCAGAGCTCAGTCCTACCCCTGTTTTAGGCATACTTCCCCATTGCCCTAACTTTGATAAAGATAAGATTGACAATTATGTCAGTTATCAGTGCAAAGAAATATTTGAGGGAATAATAAACGCTATTATATAAGTAGAATTAATTCTAAAACATTTACTAATAAATCCTGAAATCGGCGGTATAATTCAAAAGGGGTTATTTGGG
>DAIQAO010000121.1:0-3478 GCA_036781645.1 Dissulfurispiraceae bacterium | reverse complement strand
ATCAAGCCATGAAGGCTTTTCACCAGAAGGTGAGACTTTCATGGCTTTTTTTGTTGGCATTAGTCTGAATAATATCATAGTAGTTTTGGCGATGAATCAATTTTTTTAAGCATCTTAGATTCATGAGTTTAATAATATGATTTTGCTGTAAATCAGATAGCGGTAGTTTATTCTTAGATAAAGGCTGGAGTATCTTCAAAGATGGAATTCAAAAATCAAGATTTAGGAGGGAATAATGATTTTTGTAGTCGTTTTATTAATTGTTATGATGGTTTTTGCATCAAATATATGGGGGCAGGACAAGGATGTTGCTACTCTCGAAGAGATTGTTATCACAGCAACAAAAACCGAGAGAACCCTCGATACCATCCCAGCAAGGGTTGAAGTTATTACAAAAGAGGACATTCAGCGTTTAGCAACAGGCACGAGCAAGGTTGATGAGATACTGCAATATGTTGCGGGATTGACGGTTGTAAGGGGCAGCGGGATTTATAGTTTGGGGGCTAATGCCACTTTAAGGGGGCTGTCAAACGAAGGAGCAAGAACACTCGTCTTAATTGATGGGGTGCCTATCAACAAAAGCGACACGGGCGAAGTAAATTTTAACAGAATCAATATTAATGATATAGAGCGAATAGAGATATTCAAGGGTCCTGCGTCATCGCTCTATGGAAACAATGCAATGGGCGGTGTAATAAACATCATTACGTCCAAACCCGACAAGGCTTTCATGGGGTCGGTTAGTGGTTCTTACGGCACATACAATACCTACGCCGCTCAGGCAGATATTTATGCCCGTCTGTCACCTGACAAAAAGGGGTTCTTCTTCAAGGCGTCGGGTCATTATTTAGACAGCGACGGGTATATCTCGACACTTGAGTCAAAAAGGACTGCATATACCGTAAAGAGATTTGCAAAAGAGGCAATAGCGAGTCTTCACATGGGATATGATTTTGATAAGTCTAATTCAATAATATTCAAAATTGACAGATTCGATGATAAACGGGGCGAAGGCACAAAGATATATGCTAAAGATGGAGTTAGCAGAGATTTTGATACATGGGTTTATTCGCTTCTATACAAGGGTTCATCAGGCAATATGATGTGGCAGGCAAAGGTTTTCTGGCAGAACGAAAACTACAGGCGTGTGAGCGAAAGAATCAGCGGCACGACATACACAAGGTTTGATGTTGACTCTGATAGAACTGATTTGGGCATTGACGGCAGTTTTTCTGTTCAAGTTCATCCACACCATCTGATTACATTCGGCGGAGACATAAGAGATGGAAAAGTTGATGCCTCTGATATTTATAAAACATCTAAAGACAGGGTGGATAATGAGGGGAAGTTGACTATCATAGGCTTATGGCTTCAGGATGAAATATCCCTGATGCATGATAGGCTTTTCATTACAGGCAACCTGAGGTTTGACCATGCAAAATTTGATGACGGTTTTTTTAATTCAACAGTCTCACCTTTTAATAGACTAAACGGTGCGATTGCTTCAGCCTCATGGAACGCCCTCACACCCCGTATATCTGCAAGGTATAAATGGTCAAAAGAATTAAGCACATACGCAGCTTACGGAAGAGGCTTCAGGGCTTCAATTCTTGATGACCTTTGCAGGTCGGGCATTATGTGGGGAATCTACAAGATAGCAAATCCCGGTTTGAAACCTGAAAAAATTGATTCCTTTGAAATTGGCGGAGACTATAAACCTCTGAGAGAGCTTAAGTTTGCTGCCTCGCTTTATTACTCAAAAGGCAGGGACTTTCTCTATTATGTTCCAACAGGCGACATGCTTGACGGAAGGCCTCTTTACAGAAGGGAGAATATTGGCAAAGTGGTCTCATACGGCGCTGAAATAGGCGCTAATTATCAGATAACTAAGGAAGTCTCGACATTTCTTAACTATACTTACAACAGGGCATACATAGACGAGTTTGCAAAAAACAAGGCTCTGGAGGGACAGGAACTCACCCGCACCCCTAAGAATCAAATTAAAGGCGGGCTGTCATATCTAAATCCTTTCATAAACATGAGCCTCTTTGGTATTTACAAGAGCAGTCAATATGTTTATACGAATGAGATGAGGCAGACAGTGGCAAAGCTGGACGGCTATGCAACAGCAGGGGCTAAATTATGGAAAGAACTCATAAAGGGCGTGACGTTTTCAATTACAGCGGATAATCTTTTTAATGAGAAATTTACAGAGAGTGCTGATGAGAAGTCTCCCGGCAGAAACATTATAGCAAACCTGACATACAGATTTTAGACAATAAGGAGGGATTTTTAAATGTTTAAAACTTTAGTTGTGTTCTTTTTTATTATAGCTTTTTCTTCGCTTAACACTAATGCGCATGCTCTTAAAGGAAAAGATGCATGTGATAAACTGGCTTCGAGTGCTGTCTCTATCACAAAGGCAAAAATTGGGAATCCTAAAAAATCCGATTATCTCGTGATCACCAATGCCGGCTTAATGGTAAACGGCGAGCCTCTATGTCCTAATATTGTAGAAAAACTCGAAAATCAGGCTGGAGCATCAATCTCAAAGGGCAGTCTTATTGTCCTCCAGAATAGACCCGAAAGACCAATGTTTATTTATTTCTATAACAGACATAATGATAAAGCCCTTTATCTTGAAGCAGACAAGGGACTTGCTAACTTCAGCGTATCAGCAGTCAAGGATGATTTCATCAAGATGCTGAAGAACCAGCAGGAGTATGATGCCTTCGCCGCCCAGAAACCCTTTAAAGGCAATGAACACCGTCTCACAATGATTACCAATCTTTGGACAAAAAGGCTTATGAGTCATGACCTGATAAATTTCATAAGGTTGCACGACCATTATTGTCCTGGCGTAACAAGCGGTTATCACATATCTAAATACATACTTGATGAATTTAAACTTTCCGAAGGTCTGGGATATGTCGTGATAGCTGCGCCAATCTGGTGCAAAGACGATGCTATACAGGTAATGCTGAATGCCACTGTTGGCAAACGTTCGATGTATGCACTGGCAGTCAGTGATAAGGATAGAAACTGCTTAGTTGAGGATGCGAAGAATATTGCTGGGATCTTTTTCAGATACAACAGCAAAGAAAAAGAAGGCGACGCTGTTGTGCTTGCTTATGACTGGGACAATCTAAGAAGTGATGCAGGTGTCGAGGGAGATACAAAATCTATAGTTAATGCAATTAAGACAACAGAGTTTATGGTTTCAAACAAAGATGCACATAAAAAGTATGTAAGGGTAATTAAAAAGTTAAAACTCGATAAAGGGCAAAGTCCGGAGGATTTCATAGCCATCGGCATTAATCCCTTTGAGAAAGTTGGATTGTGGAAGGAAGGGTGTGTTGTTAAATAGTGGATGGTGAATGGTGGATGCTAAATAGTGAATGGTGAATGGTTTAAAAAACTAAAGACTATCCACTAAAAAAGGCAGGGTGACCCGCACTCGCAATGTGAATTCATCCCT
>DAIQAO010000120.1:0-3480 GCA_036781645.1 Dissulfurispiraceae bacterium | reverse complement strand
TTAAATGATTTTTTTACCGGTTGAGCAATAATTGGAGAAACAGGTGAATCAACTTTCATATCTAATATTTTAACAAATGAAACCTTCATGCTGGAATCAATGTCGCAAAAACACCTAATTTATTTTACTTTATCATATCAAACTCTACGATAGAACCGCAGAGCCCTTCATAATCAGCAAATCAGATGGGAAAGGCGTGTGAAGGATTTTTCTGACAAGGGGAATAGTTTTTCGCTCCTTACAGGAAGACATCCTTACCTTCCTGTAAGGTCACCATCAAGCCTCACCATCGTGGTGAGTCCTTTGTGATGGTGAAAGCCCCTCAAAGCCATTCCCATTGTCATTGCGAGCGGAGCGAAGCAATCTCGCCTTTTTTGATGAGATTGTCACGAACCCTTCGGGTTCTCCCAATGAGCTGTAAATCCATAGGCTATAATCCTATCGCTATTTTTGGGAGATATAAATATGGTGTAAATAAAAATCATTTCTGTTTATAATATAAAAATGAAGGGTGATTATTCTAGTATATTGAAAGAAATTAATCTGAAGGTAACCCCTAAGAGGCTTGCTATTTTAGAGATTCTCGCAGAAAGCCTTTGCTGCATGACCCCTGATGAGATATGGAGAAAACTGAAAGAGAGATTCAACAAAGTCGGTCTGCCAACTGTCTATAAAAACCTTGAAGAACTCTCTGAATGCGGCGTTCTATCAAGCGTAATACATCCAGACCGGAAGAGTTATTACTATTTCTGCCGCAACAAGCTTAATCATTGCCATTTTGTTTGCCTTTCCTGCCATAATGTTGAAGATATAACTTCCTCAAAGATTGCATCCCTTCAGAAGAATATTGAAAGACTTCTTGCTGGCAAGTTGCTGTCGCATATACTCCAGCTTAATGGTTTATGCAAAAATTGTCTTAAAAATCATGGTCAGAAAAGTCTAAAAAGGAGTAAATATGGGCATAACAGAAAGATTAGTTAAGATAGTCTTCTTAATACTCAGTGTTTTGATATTCTTGACGGCTTGTGAAAAAAAGGATATTAAGACTACAAAGGAAGCTAAAAAGCTAAGCGTTATAACAAGCCTTTTCCCCGTGTATGATTTTGCCAAAGAAATCGCAAAAGACAAGGCTTCTGTCATATTGCTTCTTCCTCCTGGGATTGAGCCTCATAGCTTTGAGCCAAAACCAGCTGACATAGTTTCTCTTAGCAATGCTGATATTTTTATTTATACAAATAAATACATGGAACCGTGGACAGATGATATCTTAAAAGGGATTAACAATCAAAACCTGATAGTTGTTAATACGAGTAAAGGCATTAAACTTGCGAAGCAAAAAAACGGACATTCTCATCATGGCAAAAAAAATAAACACGAACATCTTGACCCGCATATATGGCTTGATTTTTCAAATGCCATCGTTATGATAGACAACATTACTGAAGGTCTTATCAAAAAAGACCCTTCAAATTCAGGATTTTATAAGCAAAATGCTGAAGTTTTTAAAAAGAGAATCATTGAACTTGATGAAAAATTTAAAAAATCCCTTGACACCTGCGAAAAAAGAATCTTTATAAGCGGTGGTCATTTTAGTTTTGGATATCTTGCTGATAGGTATGGACTCAAATACATATCTGCCTTTGAGGGATTTTCCCCTGATGCTGAACCTTCAGCAAGGCAGATATCTAAAATAATTAAAACCATGAAAGAACACGGCTTAAAGCACATTTTTTACGAGGAATTGATAACGCCCCGCATAGCAGAAACCGTCCAGAGGGAGACAGGTGCCAGTCTTCTGCTGCTTCATGCTGCTCATAATATATCAAAAAACGAACTTGCCAAGGGTGAGACATTCATGTCTTTAATGGAAAAAAATCTTCAAAATCTAATTACAGGGCTTCAATGTCAGCAGAAATAATCATCGCAAATGATGTTACAGTCAGATACAACTCCATAGATGTCCTTAGTAATCTGAGTTTTACGATTAAAGCCGGCGATTATATAGGGCTTGTAGGACCTAATGGTTCTGGTAAATCTACTCTAATAAGAACAATATTAGGATTTCTAAAACCCCTAAAGGGGGATATCTATGTTTTTGGGGAAAATTCCACTGAGCTTACAAACTGGGATAAAATTGGTTATTTGCCTCAAAAAATGAGTTTTTTCAATCCTAATTTTCCATCTAATGTTGAAGAGATAGTCGCCCTTGGACTTTTGTCGAAAAAAAACTTCCCCAAAAAAATAAACAGACAGGACAGGGAGGCGATAGATAAGGCATTAGAACTTCTTAACATCTATGATATCAGAAAAAAATTAATAGGTGACCTCTCACGTGGGCAGCAGCAGAGGGTTTTAGTAGCAAGAACCATTGTTAATGAACCTGAATTACTTATCCTTGACGAACCAACTACCGCATTAGACCCTGAGATGAGAGAGCATTTCTTTGCAATGATGGAAGAATTCAATTCGCTCAAAGGTGCTACAATCATTCTGGTGACACACGACATAGGAAGCATAGGCAGATACGCCTTTAAATTGATGTATCTTGATAAACGTATTATCTTTTATGGAACCTTTGATGAATTCTGCAAATCCGAAAAGATGACAACATATTTTAGCGCCTCATCTCAGCACATAATATGCCACAAACATGATTAACCGTTAATTATGGAAGTTATCGAATTTTTAAGCTATGAATTTATTCAAAGGGCGCTGATAGCAGGCTCTTTCATTGCACTTGCCTGCTCGTTATTAGGCGTTCAGCTCGTCCTTCGGAGACTTTCACTCATAGGCGATGGACTGTCTCATGTCACCTTCGGCGGTGTGGCATTAGGGCTCGTTTTTGGTGTTTATCCTATATATATAGCGATTCCTTTTGTAATCATTTGTTCATTAGGGATTCTCCAATTGATAGACCGGGCAAAGATTTATGGCGATGCGGCAATAGGAATAGTTTCATCCATAGGGATCGCCATAGGAATTTTACTAGCGAGCCTTGCAGGCGGCTTCAATATAGATTTGTTCAGCTTTCTTTTTGGGAATATATTAGCTATAAGCAAGACAGAGGTAATTATCTCAATAGCCCTCTCGGCTGTCGTGCTTGGGGCAATATTGATTTATTATTATGAGATATTCTCGATCACCTTTGATGAGGAATTTGCAAAGGCATCGGGTATAAATACAAAGAGGATAAACTCGATAATCGTCGTTCTTACGGCTGTAACGGTTGTGCTTACAATGAAGGTTGTGGGGATAATGCTGACATCAGCACTCTTAATCCTGCCTGCGGTAAGCGCTTTTCAGATAGCAAAGGGTTTCAAAAATTCGCTTTTGATTTCATCCGTAATTGCCATTCTATCTGTAATTTCAGGAATTTTTTTATCATTTGTTCTAAATCTGCCCACTGGCGCCTGCATAGTTGTTATCAATTTTCTTTGTCTGTGCATGATATTTTTATTTAAAAAAACCAGCCAAAAATAA
>DAIQAO010000119.1:0-3483 GCA_036781645.1 Dissulfurispiraceae bacterium | reverse complement strand
TCCCGCCAACAAGCGAATTCCCATAGTTAAATGCCGAAACGCCATGACTTGCTGTTGTAGCGTTTATAAGGGCAATCTTATCGGCAGATTTAGTGTTGGATGGAATCGCTGTTGAACTGATTAAAACATTGTTAATTGTCGGGTTTGCACTGCTGCTAGTAGAATATGCAAGCCTGGCACGAGCTGCAAATTGAGCGTCATTTAGATTTTGCAATGCATTGTATGTTGATGCAACGCCAATAGAAGTAGGGGATAAATTTGTGATATTGATATTAATTGTCTCATTAACCTCAACTCCCACCTGAATATCTGCATTGAATCCGCCCGCAAGAATTTTTTCACCATTGTAACGGGTCTGACTGACTATTCTGCTCATCTCATCAATAAGCTGGGCAACTTCCTGATTAAGAGAACTTCTGTCTAAAGAGGTATTATAGCTCGCTGCCTGCGTCGCCAGCTCATTCATTCTCTGAAGGGCATACATCATCTCGTCCATTGCGCCTTCAGCTGTCTGTGCTATGGAGATTCCGTCATTGGCGTTTCTCATGGCAACTGACAGACCATTGACCTGACGGGTCATCCTCGTAGCAATAGCGAGCCCTGCGGCGTCGTCCTTAGCTGAGTTGATTCTTAAGGTTGATGAAAGCCTCTGCATTGCCGTGGTGAGAGGCGCCTGAGTCTTATTAAGGTTTCTCTGAGCATTCAGAGCAAATAAATTTGTGTTGATTGAAAGTGGCATCTTAATTTCCTCCGTGAAATTGTTTTATATAGACAGCTTCCTGCTGTCTTTTAGGGCTTCCGGCTTAGGGTTGGCTGGCTTTTTTTTTCATCACCTCCTTCTTCGCGCCCAATGCCAAGCGCCTTTAATCTATTATCGGAATTTTAAAAAAAATCTTTAATTTCGTTTATTGGCAAGCCTTTGAGAGGTGTCATCCTTCGACAAGCTCAGGATGACAAGAGCGGAAGAACGGAAGAGCGGAAGAACTCAGGGTGACAGGAATGGAAGAGCGCCCTTCGGCAGGCTCAGGGTGACACTGTTTTTTGTCATGGTGAGCCTGTCGGTGGTGAGCTTGTCGAACCATGACAATTGTAGAAGAATAATAATTTTGTCATCAGAAAAGGCGAGATTGCTTCGCCCCGCTCGCAATGACAAGGCGCTATCGCTATTTTGGGGAACAAAAAGGCATTTGCATTTTTTATCTTCCTTTAATTTATAATACAATACTTAGGTGCCGAAAGGCTTAATAGGGAATCCCGTGAAGAGTTAAATTCTTAGTCGGGAGCGGTCCCGCCGCTGTAACCGGTACGAAAGCCAGAAAAGCCACTGTCCTCTGTCTTTAAAGGATGGGAAGGCGGCGAGTAGGAAAAGCTTTATTTATTTAAGCCGGAAGCCAGAAGACCTGCCTGAAAAAGACAGTAGATAGTAGTTAGTAGATGGTGGATAGACTATTTACTGTTGAGTCCTTCTCGGAGATGGAAGGCAAGATGGGGATGAAGTAAAAAAGGGTGCAATCCTCAGGGCGCTTTGCTCTGGGGATTTTTTATTTTAGGAGGCATAGATGACTCAATTACAAAGGGCTTTGAAAGGCGAAATCACTCCTGAGATTCAGACTATTGCTGAAAAGGAGGGGATTGACACTGAAATCATTAGAAGGCGGGTTGCATCTGGCAAGATAGTTGTCCCTGCAAACACTAAACGAGAATCAACGGTTCTTGGAATTGGCAAGGGATTGAGAACAAAGGTGAATGCTTCCATTGGTTCGTCCACAGACATTGCCGATATCGAGATGGAGGTTAAAAAGGCTCAAATAGCCGAGAGATATGGAGCAGACACCTTGATGGACTTGAGCGTAGGAGGCAGTATAGAGGCTATTAGGAAGGCTGTAATGAACTCGATAAGCCTTCCCATTGGGACCGTGCCTCTTTACGAAGCCTTTGCTATGGCAATAGAGAAATACGGAGCGGCAGTAAAGATGCCTGAGGATTTATTGTTTGAGATTATGGAAAAACAATGCGCTGAGGGCGTTGCTTTTATGGCGATCCATTGCGGGATTAACAGAAGGACGGTCGAGATGCTCAGAAAACAGCATTATCGCTATGGCGGGTTAGTCTCAAAGGGCGGTTCTTATATGGTAGCCTGGATGGAGCATAATAATAAGGAAAATCCATTATACGAACATTTTGACAGAGTGGTGGAGATACTCAGAAAATACGATGTCGTTTTAAGTCTTGGCAACGGCTTCAGGGCTGGGGCAATTCACGATGCCAATGACAGGGTCCAGATACAGGAGTTGATTATTAACTGCGAACTTGCCGAGTTGGGTAGAGATGCGGGCTGCCAAACAATGGTTGAGGGGCCGGGGCATATACCTATAAACGAAATAGAGGCTAACATAATTCTTGAAAAGAAGATGAGCGGCGAGTCGCCCTTTTATATGCTTGGTCCGATAACGACAGATATTGCTCCTGGCTATGACCACATTACTACTGCAATTGGTGCAGCACTGTCATCAGCCTATGGCGCTGATTTTATTTGTTATGTTACACCGTCTGAGCATCTTGGCTTGCCATTTCCAGAGGATGTTCGGGAAGGAATTATAACTGCAAGGATAGCTGCCCATGTTGGGGATATGATAAAGAGAAAAGACATGAATTCAGATAAGATTATGGCTAAGGCAAGAAGGGATATGCTTTGGGAAAGGCAGTTCGAGATTGCTATAGACCCAGAGAGGGCAATCGAAATAAAGCAAAAGAGAGGAAACGGGGACGGCTCAACCTGCACTATGTGCGGCAAGTTCTGCGCTAATGATATACTGCAAGGTATGTTTGAAGGGGACATGCAGGGGAGCGATAAGAGATAAAACTCATGAACTCCCGAGTAATATTCATAACAGGCGGGGCAAGAAGCGGCAAGAGCAGTCTCGCCCTTAAACCGGCGTTTATGTGTGCCGGCAAAAAGGCATACATAGCAACGGCGGAACCGCTCGACTCCGAAATGCTCGACAGAATTGAGAGGCATAAGGCGCAGAGAGGAGACGGTTGGGATGTAATCGAAGAACCGCTGAAAATCACAGATGTCATTGAAAAAATAATAAACAAATACACCCTGATAGTTCTTGATTGCCTGACTCTCTGGGTCTCCAATCTAATGACAGGCGGGCATGATGATGCAAATATTGAGGAAGAATATAAAAGTTTTATCAAGGTTCTTAATCTTTTCAAAAGAACAGATGGTTCACAACTCATTATCGTCTCAAACGAGATCGGTATGGGCATAGTGCCTGATAATCCCCTCGCAAGAAGATTCCGTGATCAGGCAGGCAAGTTAAATCAAATTGTGGCTAAAACAGCTGATGAGGTATATCTTGTTGTTTCAGGCATACCTGTAAGGATAAAAGGCTAAGGATATCAGTCAGGGTAAACATTGTGATAGACCTGCTGCTTGTCATGGTGAGCTTGTCGAACCATCAAACCATTAAAAAA
>DAIQAO010000118.1:0-3493 GCA_036781645.1 Dissulfurispiraceae bacterium | reverse complement strand
GATGATATAAAAGGCATTAAAACCATAACTGATGTCGATCCGATAAGATTATAGCTTGTCTAAAGGTGTCTAACTAAAAACAGATTTTTAAGCTTTTACCAACCTCCATGCAAAAATAAAAACAACAAGCACAATAATCTCGATAATACTTATCTTTATGATTATTATAGCAATCTTCCTCTCTGAAAGCGATAGATTGAGCCAGATTCTATCCATAAACCATCTGAAACATCTTTTCCAGATACCGCTGCCGTTCTGTAACTTTATATATTCTATAATAGCCTTATGCCAATATTTAAGCTCCACCGACAGTGATTCAATAAGTGCACTATCAGAAGTATCAAAATAATATTTTTGTGTAACGCCTATTGAGCCATCAGGGTTATTAACAAGAGAAATTTCAACAGTTTTCTGAATGCCTTCACCATTCATTTTATATGCAAACGATTTACGCTCCTGAAGCTGCTCTGCCTCAATGTTCAATGTCTTTGGAAAATCTTCATGGTAATATTTAATAATTGCTTCAAACTTATGAGATGATTGAGCTGAAAGCTCAATCATCGGCAACAATGACTTAAGATCCCAGTAAGGCGAAAGCTTTAACAAAAGCTGAAGATTTGAGATTACACTATTTGCCGTTTTTTCAGACACTTGTATATTGGTATAAGCCGAGACGGAATTCATACATCTATGCTAAAAGGATTGGGCATAACACACGGTTTTTAATTTTCTTAAGTTGGAGGGTATATTTATATTCTGCTCTATCACCTTTAACTCCACTGCCAAGCACAAGAAGGTCTATATGATTTTTTGCACACTCTTCTATAATAGCCTCCTCTGGAATTCCAACTGAGATTATGTTATTTATTTTTACCTGTTTCTGTGAAGCCAGCCGATTGATATCTTCCAGGATTTGCTTTGCTTTCAGATAAAAATCTTTCTCTATGTGGCTGTAAAATTTCATCCTTGTATGTGACGCATTCAACCATTCAATACCTGTCAAGGAAGACCAGTTGGAATTAATAACATACATAGCGAACAATTCAGAACTTTGTTGAGAGGCAATTTCGAGCGCCACCTGTTCAGCTTTTTTGGCTCCCTTTGTTCCATGTGTGGCAATCAAGATTTTTCTAAACATTTTTTGCTTAATAACGCTGTTCGGATAAATTCCGAACAGCATATCCCTGAAAATGATTATTTAAAGAAAACCACAATAATCGCAGCCAGAATAAAGGCTACTACCATCGCTATGGTATCTTCACTTCTCTCTGATGCAAAAACACTCAATAAACGGTCATCTTTTTTAGTTTCCGACATATGCCCTCCTCTGACTTAAATCGTTTCTTTAAGCAAAAATAAACACACCCAGAATGATAAGAATGCCTTGAGAAAACCTGTGATAGCTCCTATCACGGCTACTGCCTTACCGCCTGCCTGCTTCATCGACTGCCAGGTTATCTGCATCCCTAAGGCGCTTAATCCATATGCAAAGAACCAGAGCATATATTCTCTCATAATTTCTATAGTTATGGGCTTCTCATGCACTTTTTTAACTGCGTCTTTAAACAATTTCTTTAGTTCTTTATCCTTTGTAAAATCCTGCGCTTTCAAAACATGATCTGCCTGAGCGGTGCTTGTTATCTGTTTATCAACAAGCAATTTTTCGAGAGCCTCTTTGACCATAGGATTTGTAATGGAACCAGAATCCACAAAATTTTTAATTTTGGCAAGCTCCTCCTTCTTAAGCTGCTTCTTTTCAGAAGGCGTAAAATTATACCAATCCTTGCCATGAAGCTCGAATCCTTTCGGAGTAAAAAAGCCGACTGACATCAGAGCAAACATCAAGATAAAACCGATAACGAATATTGGAAACTTGTCAATGAGAACCTTCCCGACATTTATCTTTTCAACATTCTCGGCAGCCTCACCCTTTGCATACCAGAAAGCAAGCACTAAAACTATCAGGGGGAGTATAAGTACACGGGTTATATTAAATATTTCAGCGACCTTCAGCGTCTCTATTGTATGTGGGTCAAACACCAGGGCCGCGGCAGCAACCTGAGCAGAATTCAAAAGTCCAGTGCCTACCCATGCGCCAAATTGTATCTCATTCATGCCAACAGCCTTTCCAACTGGCGGAAACACTAACAAGCCAACAACTCCAACAAGCAGAAGCATACCTATAGAATATGCCACATCTATGCTCCTTGCCTTCACAACCGGTGCAACTGCCACAGCCGCAGATACACCGCAAACCGCGAGGCCAGATGCGAGCACGCCAGTAAGAGATTTGTCGGTCTCGAAAAATTTCCCAAACCAGAGGACGAAAAACACAGTACCCATAACAAAGACAAATATCATAATTATACTCAAGGAGCCCATATGCTTAATCTCTGTGATGCTGTACATGGCGCCCATGGTTATAATAGCCATCTTAAGGATGAGTCTTCCAGTTTTAACTCCCGGCAACATCCATGCAGGTATCTTTATTATATTGGCCCACAAAAACCCGATTATTATACCGAGGAGAATATAATTAAATCCGAAGATAGTCGCAAAATCAAAGCCCAAAGCTGGCTGGAAAGCCTTCCCCCAGATCTTAAAAATAGGTTCAAGGTAATATCTGTTCAAAATGCATAATAGGATTAAGATACCTATGCCAGGGGCAGGCGCTCGGACAATTGAATCATGCTTAAATCTTCCTACTGGAACGATAAAATTCGATATCCCTACTAATAAAACTATTATCCCAACCCATAAAGCAACTCCTGAATGCACATCGATTGTCTTCGCCTGCTCAAGATATTCCAAAACATCGTTGAGATAGCCAATTTTCAGAATGATTGCATACAGGACTAATCCAGCGCCAATAAGCAGTCCAGCGATGCTTTTTTGGTTATTCATGGCACACCTTCCTTTTAAAAATTTTTATTGAAAAGCTTAAAAAGCTCTTGTTTTCTGCCGCACATAACTATTTGACAACCGTCACTGGGCACTTAGCCCATTCAAGCACTCTCGATGCTACGCTTCCCATCAAAAGCTTTTTAACTCCGTGTTTGCCGTGAGAAGCAAGGATGATCTCATCAACCTTTTCTCTGTCAGCAATTTCTAAAATAGTTTCCGCAGGTGAACCAAACTCTATAATGCCCCTTGCCTCAACTCCCAATTCCTTAAGTTTGCCGATTGCTTTAGACATGATGCTTTGAGCTTCTTTTATTAAGAGCTGCCTGATAACATCGCAATCTGCTTCGGCGAGTTCCAGCGGGCAGAAGTCTTCTGCAACATTTACGACTATTAGCTCGGCGCTACCATTTTTTGCCAATTCCGCCGCCCGATCAATCGCCTTAAAGGATTGGGCAGAGCCATCTGTAGCCACAAGAATCTTTTTCATCCTTTCCTCCGTAAAAAACTATTTTTAAGTCCTTTTATAAAATCTCTTCAGTAGCTTTTACGCCTAGTACATCCCTCTATGAAGAAAGACATTTGAACAGTC
>DAIQAO010000117.1:0-3524 GCA_036781645.1 Dissulfurispiraceae bacterium | reverse complement strand
TTGTTGAGACATATGAAAAAGCAATCGGTAAAAAATTGCCCATTGAATGGGGAGGGCGTCCATACAGGTCTCGTGAGGTAATGGTGCCGTGGAATAAAGGAATATTACTGCCAGGATGGAGTGTAAAGATGGGGTTGGAAGAAGGGATTAAGAGGATAAATAAATAAAATTTGGGAGGCATAAATGACTTTGAAGGCAAGCATTGTTTTAACAACAATATTTGATCCGGTAGTATTAGAGGAATATTACAAAAACTTTAAGGATAATGATCATCTTGAAGAAGTTCAAGTATATCTTATTCCTGACCTTAGGACACCTTCAGAGGCATTTAAGCGATGTGAGAATTTATCAAAAAAGGGATTAAAGATTACCTGTCCAACTATTCAAGAGCAAGAGGTGTTCCTTGCTAAAATTGGTCTGCCATCAATCTTTATCCCGTATAATTCAGATAACAGAAGAAATATTGGCTATTTAATGGCGTTTAGTGATGGCAGTGATTTTATCATTTCCATAGACGATGATAATTATCCGCGGCACGATGAAGATTTTTTTGCCCAACATTCAGTAGTCTGTAATAATAAAATAGAAGCATCAATTGTAAATACAGATACAAATTGGTTTAACATCTGCTCTATGTTGGAGCTCGACCGTCTTGGTACCACTTACCCCCGAGGGTTTCCGTATTTTGCAAGACATAAGGTTAGCAATGAAACATTTCATACGGCAGAGGTTAATATTCACATGAATGCAGGATTATGGCTCATTGACCCTGATGTAGACGGTATTAGCTGGCTGGTAGCTCCTGCGCACACGATTTCGTTTAAAGGGAAATCATTAGTTTTGGGTAATAAGGCATGGTCTCCGATAAACACGCAGAATACCTCTATGCGCAGAGATGTGATACCTTCCTATTACTTTGTCAGAATGAATTATCCATTAGCTGGAATTCCCATAGATAGATATGGAGATATCTTTAGCGGATATTTTTCACAGGCATGTGTCAGGCATGTAAATGGCTCAATTCGTGTGGGGACACCACTGACGGATCACAAAAGAAATAGTCATAATTACATGAAGGATGCTGCAAATGAGTGGGCTTGTATTATGGTACTTGAGGATATACTCTCATGGTTGCCTGAAGCCAAGCTATCTGGAACAAGTTATATTGAGGCATATGAATCATTAAGTTATCTGTTAGAAGATGCAGTTGAATCATTTAAAGGGCAAATATGGACAGATGCAACAAGAGGATATTTTCATCAAATGGCATATTATATTAGACGCTGGATAAAGACTTGTAAAGGTATAGAAGGATTTTAAATTTATACAAGCATGGAAAATTGAAAAGTTATATATAAGATAGCGATGGATGAAAAAGAAAAAATTATAAGTGCTGCAGGAAAGGTAATTAGGAATACCACTGCCTTAATAATAGGAACCATTCTTAATAAAATTTGTTCGCTATTTTTCTTTATTTTAGTAGCAAAATATTTTGGGGATATAGGGTTTGGTAAATATTCTTTTGCTATTTCATTTACCGCCTTATTTATGGTATTAGGGGATATTGGGCTAAGTACTTTTGCTATTAAGGAAGTTGCAAAAAATAAAAATTTGGCTGGTAAATATCTTGGGGATATAGCAATTTTAAAAACAATTTTATCTTTTATAACTCTTGGAATAATTTTTATAGCTATCAATCTATTAAACTATCCTGCAGAAACTCGAAATGTAGTTTATATTATTGGGATTTCGGTCTTTTTTAATTCCATTTCCATGTCTGTAAGATGGATTTTTCAAGCTTTTCAAAAAATGGAATACGAAGCATTAATAAATTTAGCACAGGGAATGCTTCTTTTGGGGTTTGGATTATTAGCACTATATATAGGAAGCGGATTAATGGGACTGGCTTTTGCACATATGTTCACAAATATTGTCAGTTTCTGTTTAAGTTTCGTAATTACAAACAAGAAATTTGTTAAGCCAATTCTTGGAATAGATTGGAATTTTTGGAAATATTTAATTAAATCTGCTTACCCTATAGGTTTAATGGCAATTTTTTCTGTAGTTTATTTAAATGTAGATACAATTCTACTTTCCTTAATAAAAGGTGACGCGCACGTGGGTTGGTATAATGCCGGCTATAAACTAATGGGTGTTTTAAGAATGATATTTAGTCTATTCGTTGTTGCTTTATTCCCAGTAATGGCAGATTCCTATAAATTTTCAAAAGAATCCTTAGAAAAGATATTAAGAAAAGCTATGCAGTATTCATTATTATTGGTTTTGCCAATTGGGATAGCAGGCGTTATCTTATCAGATAGAATCATTATGCTAATTTGGGGAGAGGCATTTTCACAAGCTGTTTTATCCTTACAGATTCTGATATGGGCTGGAATTTTATGCCTCTTTGCAATGATGGGCGGCTACTGTCTGATAGCGATAGATAAACAAAAAATCTCTACTTACATTACGGCAGCGGCAGCGATAACAAACATTATTTTAAATTTACTTTTAATTCCAAGATTTTCGCATATTGGCGCAAGTATATCTATAACGGTAACAGAATTTATGGTAGCTTTTGTAGCATTTTTTTATGTTTGCAAAAACTTGAAGATAAGATTTTTTTTCAAAGAAGATTTTAAGATATTAACCGCCAGTTTATTGACCGGAGGGTTTATTTGGTATCTAAGAGATTATAATTTATACTTATCTATAGTTCTTTTTGCATGCCTCTATATTATCATTTTGATAAGATCTAAAGTAGTTACAGGTGAGGATTTAAGATTGCTCAAACAAATATTTTCTTATCAAAAACCGATCTAATAAAGTAACTATAGTTTAGCAAATTTTCCTTAAGATTCAGATAAAAACATCACTGCTGTCCAAAATAATCTGAAATCACAAAATCAATCCCTTACTGGTGGCAATAGGAGTAACGACAGAAGGGACGAAATTAGTAGCAGGACTTCAGAGTGGCGACAAGGAGTCTGCGACAAGCTGGAGGGAGTTTTTCCGTGATCTTAAGAGCAGAGGGCTTAATGGCTCACAGATAAGACTCGGGATAATGGATGGACTCAGCGGGCTGGAAATAGTATTCAGGGAAGAATTCCCGAATGCAAAGGTACAGAGGTGTCAGGTGCATGTGTCAAGAAACGTTCTGGCAAAGGTACCGCAGAAGCTAAAAGCTGAAGTCGCTGATGATTTAAGGTCAATCTTTTATGCATCATCGAAGGAAAAAGCAGAGGACTTCTATAAAGAGTTTCATGACAAATGGGAGAAAGAAATACCATCAGCGGTAAAGTCATTGCGGCAGGCGATTGATGCATGTCTGACATTCTTTTCGTTTCCGCAAGAGCAATGGATATCGCTGAGGACAACGAATGTGATTGAACGACTCAACAAAGAATTCAAACGCAGAACAAAATCAATGGAGATAGTGGCTGGAGAAGACGCCTGTTATAGGCTGCTGGCATTTATATCATTAAAGATGGAGTTGAGCTGGAGGACTACAAGGGTTGGAAAGG
>DAIQAO010000116.1:0-3583 GCA_036781645.1 Dissulfurispiraceae bacterium | reverse complement strand
TTTCAGAGGGTTAGTTGATCGAGATATAAAAAACTCGGAAAACTACAGGGGAGATACCAGACACCTTTTAGGCTAAATGATGTTATGGATTTGGCAAAATTAGGGACTATTATTCATTCAATAAAGGCTTTGGGTTAGTTTTATTACTTCTTCGAGTTTCCTGAGGGCTTTCCCTGAATCTATGACATCTTTTGCTATTTTAAGAGCAGCTCTAATATCATCGGTTATGCCAGACACTAATATTGCGGCAGATGCGTTCATCAGGACGATGTCCCTCTTGGGACCCTTTTCGCCATTGAAAATTGATACAATTATGTCAGCATTGTGTTTTTTCCCTTCTCCAAGAATACTCTTTCTGTCAGCTCTCGGAAACCCAAACTCCTCAGGCACCATGTAAAAGGTTTCGACCTTGCCATTTTTGTATCTCGATATCCTGGTTCCGTTGCAATTGGTAATCTCGTCTAAACCATCCTCACCGTGCACAACCATCGCATCAATAGCCCCGAGATTGCCTAAGACCTGCGCAAGAGGCTCTGTCAGTCTGCCGCTGAAGATGCCCATAATCTGTCTTTTGGCACCTGCCGGATTGGTTAAGGGACCTAAAATATTAAAGATTGTCCTAATTGCTATATCCTTTCTGGCGGTGATCGCATATTTCATTGCAGGATGAAACATAGGGGCAAAGAGAAAACCAAAGTTTGTCTCGAATAGGCATTTTTCGACATTTTCAGGCGATAAATCTATTTTGACGCCGAGGGCTTCAAGCACATCTGCGCTACCGCACTGACTTGAGACGGAGCGGTTTCCGTGTTTGGCAACAGGGATTCCTGCCGCAGCTGCAACTATTGCCGAAGCAGTAGAAATATTAAATGTCCCTGCCATATCCCCGCCTGTGCCACATGTGTCAACCACCCCTTCAGGGGCTTTTATTTTAATAGATTTTGCTCTCATAACCTTCGCAGAGGCTGTAATCTCCTCAACATTTTCACCCTTTATCCTGAGGGCTGTTAAAAATGCGGCTATCTGAGCGTCTGTGGCTTTGCCCTCCATTATCTCGGTCATGCATTCAACCATTTCATCTTCCGAGAGACTTAGTTGTTGAACTAAAAGATTTATCGCCTCTTTTATCATTAATCCCTCCTACTTTATCTTGAGCTTAATAAAATTTCTTAGCAGGTCTTTGCCAACTGTAGTAAGAATTGATTCAGGATGAAACTGAACTCCTTCAACTATAGTCTCTTTGTGTCTAACCCCCATAATAACCCCGTCTGACGTCCATGCTGATATTTGAAGGCAATCCGGCAATGTTTCTTTTTTAATTACAAGGGAATGATATCTTGTAGCCTCAAAAGGGACCGGAAGATTTTTAAATATAGTCTGCCCATCGTGATAAATCATGGATGTCTTTCCATGCATCAGGGTCGGGGCGCTTATGATATCGCCACCGAAGGCGGCTCCTATTGACTGGTGTCCTAAACAAACTCCAAGTATTGGTATCCTGCCGGCAAAATACCTTACCACCTCTATAGATATCCCTGCCTCCTTTGGTGAACATGGACCTGGCGATATAACAATCCTCTCTGGGTTTAATGCCTCGATGTCCTTTATGCCGATCTTATCGTTTCTGAAGACCCTGATATCTTCTCCAAGTTCGCCAAGATATTGGACAAGATTATATGTAAAAGAGTCATAGTTGTCTATCATTAAGAGCATATTTTGTGATTATGGGAATAGTTCCCACACCTCCTTAATAAATCAGATTATTCAGCTTTGAAAAAAATTGATAGCCTTCATCATGGCTGTAGCCTTGCTTATGGTTTCAAAATATTCATTCTCCGGGACTGAGTCGGCTACTACCCCTGCTCCAGCCTGTATGAATATCTTATTATCTTTAATTATTATCGTTCTAATGGTTATACATGTGTCCATATTGCCTGAGTAGCTTATATACCCTATAGCGCCAGCATATGGCCCTCTGCGCAAAGGCTCCAATTCCTCTATTATCTCCATAGCCCTTACCTTTGGAGCTCCTGTTACAGTACCTGCTGGAAAGCATGACCGCAACACATCAAAGGCATTAAGTCCCTTTTTAAGCCTGCCTTCAACATTTGAAACAAGGTGCATTACATGGCTGTAACGTTCGATTGCCATGAGTTCAGTTACTTTCACAGAACCTATTTCAGCCACCCTGCCAACATCGTTTCTGCCAAGGTCAACGAGCATAATATGTTCTGCAATTTCCTTGGGGTCGCTTCTCAGATCCTTTTCCAGAGACAGGTCCTCATCTTCTGTCTCGCCCCTTTTCCTTGTTCCAGCAATAGGCCTAAGGATTATCCTGTCGCCTTCAAGTCTTACGAGTATCTCAGGAGAAGAACCAACAATCTGATAATCCCCCGAATCTATGTAATACATGTAGGGAGAAGGGTTCACAAGCCTTATAGCCCGATAGATGGTAAATGGATTTGTTAAGGCTTCTTTCTCAAACCTTTGGGACAGTACTACCTGTATTATATCCCCTGCTTTGATATATTCCTTTGCCTTTTCAACGGCAGACATGAAATCATTCTTTGTAAAATTAGACGAAAATGCCCCGTGTCCGTTATCCCCTTGAGACGGCATATTTATAATTTTGACTTTTGTTTGTTTGTTCATGGTGTGATAGTTTACATCCAAATCGTTTTTAGTTTCTGGGATGCCGTTTCCCTTCAAGGAGTCTATTATAGCGTCAATGCGTTTTTCAGCGTTCTCATAAACAGACCTTGCAGGAGCACCATTAATATGGGCGTTACAAACCACTTTGATCGTCTGTTTGAGGTTGTCAAAAATCAAGATTGTATCAGCAAGCATAAGGAAAATATCTGGCATATCCATGCCTTCCTTCTTAAAATCAGGAACTCTCTCGAAAAATCTCACAACATCGTAGCCTATATATCCCACAAAGCCGCCCGTGAATCTCGGCAATCCCTTAACGGAAACAGGTTTGAACCCTGCGAGTATATCTTTAATAGCACCAAGCGGGTCGTTCGTCTCGATATCTTTAAAGACTTCTTTTGAACTAATCTTTAATCTATCCTTAGTGAAGGTCACAGTCATAGTAGGGTCAATGCCGATAAAAGAATATCTCGCCCATATTTCGCCGCCTACAACGCTTTCGAGCAGAAAGGAGGGCCTCTTATTTAGTTTAAGATAGGCGTTAACAGGGGTTTCTATATCTCCAAGTATTTCTTTATAAAGAGGGATCAAATTGCCTTGTTTGGACAGCGTTTTGAATTCATCAAAGGTTATATTCATGGACGTTATTTTAATTGTTTGGCAACTTTTTGGCAATAAGTTGGAAGTTGGAGTTTCCTGAGTTTTTAGCTGAACTCAAAACATAGTTGAAAATCTTGTGCATTTTTGGGTTTTCCCTTTAATGCGGCCTTGTCAGGATAAGGCAAATTATAGATGCCATCCGCTACGGCGTATTTAAAAAAACTGGGAACACATACCCTTCCAAAATAAATTTTTATATACTTTGCAATCCGAGGGATATGATGCGATTTCTGGAGCAAAAGCCACGGATAACCTCAAGAAGGCTGCAGAC
>DAIQAO010000115.1:0-3594 GCA_036781645.1 Dissulfurispiraceae bacterium | reverse complement strand
CGCTCTCATCCTTAAGCTCGCTCATATTGCGGCTATCGCCGAGGATTATGGTAGGGGTATTTTTCATCTTGCAATCAAATTGCTATTTTTATAGCTTTGTTCGTGCATTATAATTCACTGTTTCTTCCATTAAGATCATCTCTTGCTGCTTTCTTGCAATCTCAATCGTGTGCCTTGAAAATAAAGCATTATTCCAGAATTCTTTAAGCTCATCAGATGATAGTTCATCGATAAAACGGAATATTGAAGCTAAAAGATAGTTTCTGTCTTTTTCAAAGGCTATCCAATGCCTGCCAGCATGTTCTGCTACAGCTCCTGTTGTATTTGATCCAGCAAAAATATCAAGAACAATATCTCCGGGGTCGGTAAGAAACTGGATAAAAAATGCTGGGAGCTTCTCAGGGAATCGTGCAGGATGGGCCTTAATGCCTACAGATGCACAATAACGCAGGTATTGAGAGTTGCTTTCTGTATTAGAAATCTGTAAAAGATTTGACGGTATCGCACCTCCATTGCTTGATGCAAATTTACTACTGATGTCATGACCTGACGGGCGTTTTTTAGGCCGGTAGAAACTTTCGCTATCTTCTAATAATTTTCTCATTCGTTCTGAATATGGCACAAGAACATTGCGCACATCAGCCTTTGGAAAATCGGTTTTTGCGAGCCACCATATAGTGTTTACCGAATCTTTAGCGCGTATTTTCCTCTTATTTACCCATTCAATAGGCGATGGCAACTTGGCAGGATTATGCCAGAAAAATTCTTCAGCCAGATTGAAGCCATGTTCATCGCACAGCCGTAATAGAACCCTATAGTTGTAAAGCGATCTAACCGGTCTACCACTGACATAGGCTCCGCCTAAATCAAGCACAAAACTACCAGTTTGTTTCAATACACGATTAATAGGCTCTGCAAATTGAAGTAACCAATCTACATAATCGTCCTGGTTTTCGTTTCCGTATTCCTTTTCCCTTTGAAGTGCAAAAGGGGGCGAGGTAATCACTAAATCAACAGATTCTGCGGGAAGCTTTGATAAAAGTTCTGCCGAGTCGCCAACATAAGCTTCTCCCATTTGAGTTTTATATAATGGTTCAGGAAGCGATATAAGCATTTCAATATTCCTCCATGTTGTAAATCCAGCTGCCAATAATTTTCCATAGAACAGTGACTGCAAAATAAACTTCTGGATCGTAATTACGTAATGCTTCTATTTTCCCGATGAAGCTTTCCCTGTCTTGCATTCCTAATATATATGCTGCCCATCGGCGTGCGTCGTCATCTACCATTACTCTAAGAAGGTCATCGGGTACGAAACGACCTGATCTACTTATAGCCCATGCGATTCCTGCTCGCTGATCTTCATTGGAAGAAGGCAATCTGGAAATAATATTTGTTGTCTCTATTTCGGATATTTTACGAAGTGCCCGTACCGCTTCTATTCGTATTGGCTCAGCTAATTCTGTAAATGTTTGAATAAGTGCGTCTACACTGTCAGGCTTTTTTAATTCACCTAATGCCCATGCTGCGCCTGCACGAATTTCGGGATGCTGTTGTTTATCTAAAAGAGCAGTGGTCAGGATTTTTTGAGATTCTGGCAAATGAATTTCTCCCAAAATAATGATGCCTTCCAGTCTATGTTCCAAGTACTCATCCTGAAGTATATGTTTTATAAAGTCCATGCCGTCACTTTGTCCAAGTCGCGCAAGTCCTGCTGCCGACTCCAATCTAACGTAAATATGCTCCCTCGTGTCATACATATGTTCCATAAGAATTTCAGAAACTATGTTATCTTTAAAATAAGAAAGAGCTTTTGCCGCAGTGTAACGGTCAGTAACCGATAGAGATGCAAGCATTTCAAGGAATGTTTCTGTAGTAGCATCAGCCTGACAGGGAAGATCGCTTGAGACATAAATTACTGAAGCTACTATTTGCCCTGTGGTAATTGTATCACCTTGCTTAACTAAAGGTTGAAGAGAAATTCCTTTCCTTGAAAGGCTTAGTGAGATTGTTCGACTGTTCGTCTTTCGTTTGAATTTTAATCGTAATGGCGTTACTTCTATAACTGTGCCTTCTCCGCTGGCAATTACACTTGGCCATGTAACACGAAGCTCAAAACCTTCTCCCGCTCCTTTTGGTTTCTCAATTATTACTCGTTTTTCAGTAAAAGCATTTCTTAACTCACGAACAGAAACATATTGAATGAGAGATTCAGCTTGCCAATCTATTGGTTTCTCCCCGAACCTTTTGCATATTGAAATGGCGACGACATCATGGTCTGTTAATCCCTTGTCCCAACCACGTTCGGGATCGGCAAGAGAATGGGACATGCTGATTTCCAAATTGGTCTTTGCACGAGCTTCTACTCTTGTCGCACAGCTCAGACAGAGGATATCGGGAACACGCAGACGCTTAATTTTAATATTCTTCCATATCTTGTAATTCATCGACCCACGCTCTAACTCAATTGGGTTATGACCTTGCCGCATAAGGTCAGCAAAGACAGCACGAGTGCCTATCGCGCCAATAGCTAGCTTCTCCAAGAAACTTTCATCCGTCTTATATGAACGGCGATTAGGCATTAATCACTGCCTCCTTTTAATTCCTCTATCCTGCGGCTATCGCGAATGATTATGGTGGGGTTAATATACATAGTTTTCTATTCATTTTAATCTGATTATATCTGGCGGTTTTGACTCACTATCCTCACTTTTATCTGAGTTAACTTGAATTATCACATTTTTATAATCTTTCTTTTCTTCTGGGCTTATTATTGCCTCTGTCGTAGGATTTTTAAGCGCAAATCTCAGACTTAAAGTATCAGGAATACCTTTCAAATCAAGCTGCAACAAATTTGTATAAATAGTCTCAGATGCATTCTTATAGTCTGGAAAAATAAATTGGTTAATTATGCCTATTCTATTTATACTTTCAGAACCACCTGTCATTGGAAGCACTGTATTAATTATTTGCGAAAACATTTCTTTAATATCGTCTATTGTCAACTTGGGCTCTGCATCCATATCGCAAGTTAAAATTACTCCGTCAATATTACAATTAACTGAAATCGTGTCTTCTTTATCATTGAGAACTATTGACATACCATCAGGTCTTCCAATCCGCTCGAAACATTTTCCAGGGAAGGAACCATAACCTTGTAATGGGATAAGTCTGTCAACAATTTCTCCTAATAAATCAGAAATTCTAAATAACCGTTTATGCCTTATCCCAACTATTATTTTTTCAGAATGCCATTCCATTTAATATCCCTTTAATATCCCTCCTCTAAAAATACTATATATTACTCAAAAATGCACTCCATTATTCGGCTCGTTTTCGCATATGTCTTGAAGATTCTCGATTAACTCTATCAGTCCCCAAAGGTTACTTATATCCTCAGCGGGAATATTCGATTGTACACCGGAAGATGCACTGACTATGAGCTTTTCGAGGGTTTTCTTTTGCCTCTGCAATAGTTGCCAGTCAATTCTCCCTATTGTTTCCTCTATGTTTCTACCAACTGAAGATAAAACCATTTTTTCATTACCCCGCCTTTTTAAACTCCTTCTCTATTCTCTCAACCAAAAACATCTT
>DAIQAO010000114.1:0-3621 GCA_036781645.1 Dissulfurispiraceae bacterium | reverse complement strand
AATTATTTCAGGGGGTTAGTTGATTGAGTTATAAAAAACTCAGGAAACTCCAGAACTTTGACGTTTGAAAAAATATTGGCAGGGATTTTATAATATCTGAATATTATTATTTGGTGCATTATACTGGAGTATTTTTGAATTCTTATTCTAAAATGCAGAAGACACAGAATTGACAAAAATAGGCATTGGGTTAAGTACATTATCAGATTCTTCAAAAGCTGCTAAAGCTGCCTTAAATCAAGCGCTTCAAACGGCGGACGCCACTCCTGAAACTATCCAGAAAAGCCTTATAATGCTATTTCTGTCAGAAAACTATGACTATTGCCAGGTATTGAATCAAATAAAGTCGGTTATTACTACAGACAATATCATCGGCTCAACTTCAGCAGGTGTATTTTGCAACAGAAGATCTTCTATGAGCGGTATTGTAATAGGTATTTTTAAAAGCGATGAGTTATCTTTCTCTCTCGCGGCAGAAGAAGGCATTAGCGTTGATGAAACAAAGGCTGGTTTTAACCTCGGTAGTAAGCTTATTGATAAAATTTACGAAGTAAAAGACACAAACTATATAACTATCCTCCTTTTGGCTGATGGGGTGACTAATTCAATCAGCCTTCTGGTTGATTCGTTGTTTAATAAACTTGGCTCAAACGTTCGCTATGCAGGTGGTGGGTCAGGCGATAATCTTAGGTTCTTAAAGACCTTGCAATTCTATCGAGATAAAGCACTTAATGATTCAGTTGTTTCTGCTTTGATATCTTCAAAGAAACCCATCGGTATCGGGACTTCACATGGCTGGCTGCCAATCAGCCCACCGCTCGTTGTCACTAACTCTGATTTTAATCAGGTAAGGGAATTGGACTGGCAAAACGCTTTTGAAGTTTATTCCAACATTGTAAAGGCATATGGCAAAACCGAAATAAATGAGAATAACTTTAAGGAAATACTGATGTCTTTCCCACTCGGAATACCCCAGTCTTCTGAAGAATATTATATAATCCGAGACCCTGTCTTAAAAAACCTGATGGGACTATGATTTTTGTTGGCGATGTGCCTAATAATTCTATAGTTAGAGTAATGTATGGAGATAAGGAGAGTCTTATGTCGTCTCCTATTATTGCAACATTAGAAGCTCTTAAACAACTTCGGCGGCTGTAAACCAGCAGGTGTGCTGGTATTTTACTGCATATCAAGATGTCTGCTTCTTCAAGACGCCTTCCATGAGGAAATAGCAGCTATTAATGATCTGGTAGGCAAGGACGTGCCTGTGTTTGGGTGCATAACATACGGGGAAATCGGTTCTCTTTATGCAGGCCCTCCTGCATTTCACAATAAATCACTTGTGGTCTGCATTTTCCCTGAATAGAACTTATGAGATTTACCTGGGACAAGGATTTAGACAGTAAGGTAAGAGATATCTCGGTGATGTATGAGATATCCTATTCTATCGGTTCATCCCTGAGCATCAAAGAAGAGGCTGACAATTTTTTAGACAAGATAATGAAAAGGTTCGGTATAGAAGTCGGCTCTATAATGCTTAAGGATCCTCTAAATTCTGGATATTTTACCGTGATTGCCTCTAAAGGCTTTATGGACAGTCAGAGTATTATTGGCTTAAAAGCATCTTATGAATATGGAATAAATGAGGTAATTGGCCAAAATAAGGCGATCATAAAAAACACACTTACACCTAAAGATAGGGAATGGATTATAGTTGAGGAATTACAGCCGCGCTTCGGTTCGTATGCTTTTTTACCTGTTTATTTCGGCAAAGAGATAATTGGGATTTTACGGTTGTTTTCATATCGCTCCAATGTCTTTAGCGATAAGCTTGTCAGAATGCTTCAGTCTCTAACTCAAAGGTTTGGCTCTGCAATTCACCATATAATCACAATAGAAGACTTAACCCAAACTAAGAAGGCGCTGTATGCAGAAAAGGAATATCTTACGGTTGTTCTCCGCAGCATTAATGAAGGCGTAATCGTAACGGATATTACAGGTGCCGTAACACTCATCAACTATGAAGGGGAAAAACTGACCGGCTGGACATCGGATGAAGCCGTGGGATTATCTTTAGCCCAAATTTTAAACATCAAAGATGATAAGTATGCTGATTTTAGATATTGGATCGAACAAGTAATTAAAACTGGCAAGACACTCTATGTTGATAAGCCTGTTAGTCTGAAATCACGAGATGGCACAAGGAGGCAAACTGAAATATCTCTGGCGCCGCTTAAGGACTGGCTTGAAAACATTTTTGGAGCGGTGTTAATTTTTCGGGATATTACAGAAAAAATTCTAATAAGAACAGAGATTGAAGAACTCAAGGCGCAAAGAATGGAATCCATTGGCATCCTTGCTGCAGGGATTGCCCACGACTTCAACAATATACTCATGGCTATATTAGGCAATATTTCAATTGCCATGAACTATACGAATCCGCAAGACAGAATATATCAGCGACTCGAAAAGGCAAAAAAGGCGGCTGAAACGGCAACCAAGCTTTCCGGACAGCTATTAAATTTCTCAAAAGGCGGCGCTCCAGCATTTGCCATAACCTCCATCGGCAGTCTGATAAGTGATGTTGTATCATTTACATTAAGCGGTACTTTGATAAAGAGTAATATTACAATTCCTGATGATTTATGGCATGTCCACATTGATAGTGGGCAGATAAGCCAAGTCATACAAAACATCGTAATCAATGCCATACAGGCTATGTCGGAAGGGGGAATAATCCATATTGCGGCTGAAAACATGTATTTTAAAGACGACTCAAGTATCCTGCCTGATGGCAAATATGTCAGAATAAGCATAAAAGATAATGGTTGCGGCATATCACCTGAAGACATCCCCAAGATTTTCATGCCATATTATTCTACAAAAAAGGATAAAGGAAGCGGTTTAGGTTTAGCTACCGCTTACTCAATTATCAAGAAACATAGAGGACATATAACAGTTGAATCCGAAGTGGGAATTGGAACGACATTTTATATCTTTCTGCCTGCAACCGAACAACAACCTATTCCTCCTGTTGAAGTGACTGCAAAACAGCCTTTTATTGCGAGCAGTAAGAAAATCCTCTTAGTGGATGACGAAAAACTTGTGAGAGAAACCGCTGAGGAAATGCTTAAACACCTCGGATATAAGATTGAGATAGCTGACAACAGTAGAGATGCAATTGAAGTCTACAAAAATGCAAAAGACAAAGGAGAAGGTTTTGAAGCAGTTATCATCGATCTGGTAATACAAGGGGATGTCGGTGGTGAAGCTATACTCAAGAAGTTGCTTGAAGTAGACCCAGAGGTCACAGCGATCATATCAAGCGGCTATTCACACCATGATGTTATTGTAAACTTTAGAAATTACGGATTTAAAGGCGCCCTTGTTAAACCCTATAAAATCAAGCAATTAGAAGAGGTTATAACAAAAGCCTTACAAAAAACATAAAGCTGTGAGGTATTTCAGGAAATTTGCCCAAAGCGCAATCATGGAGTATTTGAGGGTTTATACAAGTGGTTTTTTAGCCTGCTGTATTTTAACAATTTCACGTTGGACTTGGACTCAAGGAACTGAAGTATGATTTTGGTGCTGATAGCTTTAATATGCAAAGCTTTAGCG
>DAIQAO010000113.1:0-3826 GCA_036781645.1 Dissulfurispiraceae bacterium | reverse complement strand
GCATTGGATACTCATCTTTTGATACAAATGGCCCAAACTTGACATTTTTCAGCCCTAAATCGTTAACCATTTGTACAAGTCTCTGTTTTTCGGTTCCGTCACCAATAATCAGAAAGCAAATATCAGAATATGAATCCTTCTGAAGCTGATAGGCTGTTCTTATGATCATATCAAGCCCCTGAGAGGGGCCAATTACTCCAGCAAATAGAAGTACAAACTTATCTTCGAGGCTAAAAAGTTTCCTGAATTTACCTGTCCGGCGTATCCCGTTGAAGGGAGCAACATCTATCCAGTTATGTAACACTCTAATTTTCTCCTGTGGCACCCCCTTGAGGGTAGTGAGAAAAGACTTATTGCTCTCCGAATGAACGGCGATAATGTCGGCATTCCTGTAGGCCTCTGCCTCGATGTGCTCAAATAGCTTCACCAGAAGCCTATTCTTAAGAATCCCGAGGTCAATGGCATTCTGGGGAAACAGGTCTTGCACATTCAGTATATATTTAGCGTTGTGAAGCTTCTTTAGCTTGCTCCCAGCGATTGCGAGAGGAAGGGGGGGGCTATAAACGATAATGACATCTATCCTTCGCCTGACAAGCCTTTGCATCCTGCAGAAAAAAACATATGGAAGAATCAACTGGGAGATTCCCCGAGCAAGGTAAGGCACTCTGTGAGGAGGAAGGGTCTTTATTCGCAAAACTTCGATTCCATTTTCCAATTCGACACTGCCAAACTGAAAGCGCTCTCTGCTATCAGCTATGTTATGGCTGGGATATGCTGTCGCAACAGTAACAGTATGCCCTCGATCCCGCAGCCCTTCTGCAAGCTCTTGCATCAGATGGGATGATGACCGTATTTCCGGAGGATATGAGCTTGTAAGTAACAGAATGTTCATAATTGATACAATAATCAGATGCCAAATATGTAGCAATTTGGAGTCGCGGTTATCAGTAGCTGGCTTCAGTCAGCCTCTTTATTGGCGCGCTCTCCACTCTTTTAGCATGTACCTTCCATAATCCACTATCATTTTGCCAATGAGCCTGAGCATATATACGTATGCGCCTGGTTTTCTGTAATTATAAATAAGATATGATTTTATCCTCGTAGGTATCACAATCTTGTTCCTGATATGTTTTATGTATGTTTCCAACGTACAGTTGTCCATATCTGTGAAGTTCTGCGGGGTGAGAGATTCAATGCTTTCCGGCGCGAGCACACCTTTATTGATCAAATCATAGTAGAGTCCGCTTCCCGGTAAAGGGATGAACTCTCCGAATCCAATCCAGTGAGGCTTAATTGCTCTCACCATAGCTTCGGTCGCCTTAATATCATCCTCAGTCTCCCCTGGAATACCCACAATAATGTTTGCTTGAAACTGGAGTCCTACCTCGTGTAGTATCCGTGCCGCATTGTAATTCTGTTCAACCGTGGTCTTTTTGTTTATCGTATTCAGGGTTCTTTGAGAACCTGATTCAAAGCCGATATCAGCACGTATAGCCCCTGCCCTCTTCATTAGCTCTACACGGTTTTTATCAATGGAGTTAGCCCTCAATTGCGGGTACCATTGTATTTTCTTATGAAGTCCCTTCTCTATGAATTTTTCACAAATAATATCGGCCCTCTGCTTATTGATGTCGAACATATCATCAGCAAAGTAAATCCCTTCAACCTTATAATCCCTAATCAGTCTTTCTATCTCTTCAATAACCAAGTCCGGCGATTGAAAGCGCACCTTTCTCCCCACGGCAACCTTTCCGGCACAGAAGGTGCAATCAAAAGCACATCCTCTGGATGTAAATACTGTCGTTGCCCTGGCGTACAAACCATGCAATACATACGGATTCCTCTTGCAATAAAAGTTCATGTCAACAAGATGTCGAGCAGGAAAACACAGATCATCAATGTCTGGATAGGGGTCTCTGTCCCTGTTTGAGCATATGCCAGAACCATCCCTGTAAGATATTCCTTGAATATTCTGGAGGGCAGTCCCTTTCGCTATCTCCAGCATCGTAATCTCACCTTCACCACGGCAGACTATATCAATGTCCTCGTAGCGAGCCAATATATCTTCGGGGAGCGCAGAGGCATGGGGACCTCCCAAAACAATCTGTATTTTTCTGTCAATTGACCTTATCAATTTCAGCAGATTGGTTTTTACATCAAAAAAGGTAGGTGTTGTTGCGGTGACACCAACAATGTCCGGACGGAATTTCATCATTTCCTTTCTTGTCAACTCCTCGACGAGAAGGAAATTGGCTCCAGTCTTTGTCATCAAGGCATTTCTGTCGATGATCTGTGTCTTTATTCCGTTTCTTTCCAAAATGTTTGCAATGTAGCAAAGGCCAAGAGGGGGGAAAAAAGACATCCCAATATTATTCTTCATTGTCCGGCTACGTACTCGCTGGGAAGAGAATAAAATAGGATTTATTAAAAGTACTCTCATTTAGAAAATTCTCTTTTAAACTTTAGCTTGACAGTTATAGAGGTCTTTTCCGCACCAGGTACATGATATCATGGAGAAGCTTAGCCCACTTTGATAAATAAAATAAATGAGTGAGACGCCTAGAACGAAATGCAGCCAATGCCAGGTAGTTCCAAATATTTCTTTTCAATACGAATTTTCTTTTCAAATGGTTAATGTCCCCAACTATTTTGATGTCTTTTCTGTTCGGGATGAAACCATACCTATCAGCCATTTTTAGATGCCCAACTTTGGACCAATCAAATCCCATCATTTCAGAAACTATCATATCGAATGCACCTAACGAATTGGATGCGACAAACCAATCAATCTCTATCGGATGTCCCACCATCGGGCCATTATTGTCTAAGCCGTACTTTCCGTCCAGAAAAGCATATTTGAACTTCAAGATTTCCGATACCTTGGAGATTAGATGGTCGAACATATAATGGTTTTTCAGACGCATTGTATCGGGCAGGCATCCCCATTGATTTTTATATGAAAGGGTAATCTTTGTCATACAATGAACCTTAGGAAGCGGGCAACTGATCGAGAAATCGATATCAGTAAAAAATATTTCCGGCAATGCAATTGTGTAAGCTCCCCGCAACGTATCGAGAACTACAGTTCGTGATGGAATCTTTGAAAGATTTATAATCGCAACATCCGAGAACTCGTCCTCGATTGTTGTAAACCCCATATTTTTAAAAGCATCATTCATAGAGTAACTGTTATATCCACCGTCCCCTTCGCCAATATATACCTTTATTCCGGGATTCAATTTTTTCAGGACAGCCACAAGCGACCTAACAAATTCAGCTCTTGTCGTTACCCCTTCCCTGTAGAAAGGATATGTAAGATTAGGCTTAATGAAGACAGATCCGGATCTCACAGCCTGTTCCGCAAGTCCTATCACATGGCAGGCCTTTTCTATCTGAGATATAAGATTTCCCTCTTCCAACCGTTCAGCAACTACAATAGGCATATTCCTCCCCATTCAGCACAAATATCATTTTTCATATATCCATATAGTTGTTTCTCAAGCTGATGCACGCCGCCAGGATAATACCTTTACCATATCCCTTAAGAACTGCCTTGGATTTTTGTGGTATTTTTTTGAATATGCCCTCCTCAACAGAGAGGACAACGAATTATTATGCCGGTTGAATTCTTTAAACATTAACCGTGTTATTGCCCTGAATTCATCATGGGATATGTTTTTTGAAAAACAATTATTAAGGCTCTGATGGCTGTACGAACTTCTGTCATCATCTTCCTGGAGCAACCCGTCATTTTTCACCATATCATAAAATTTAGAACCCGGATACGGTGTAAATACACTAAGATATGCCCAGTTTGGATTAACCT
>DAIQAO010000112.1:0-3861 GCA_036781645.1 Dissulfurispiraceae bacterium | reverse complement strand
TGTCCACTACTTTTTTAATATATTTGCAACTAAATTGGAGATGAACCAAAAAAGTAAATTCGGAACTTGCAAAAATAATATCAAGACAAAAAATAAGAGGGATTTTTTCAAGTCCGCCTTATGTCGGTCTTATTGATTATCACGAACAGCATGCTTACGCATACGAGATATTCGGATTTGAACGAAAAGACGATTTGGAAATAGGACCCTTAATCAAGGGACAGGGGAAAGAGGCGAGAGAATCCTACACTCAGGGCATCGCAGAAGTTTTAAGAAACTGCAAAAAGTATCTTCAGAATAATTACGATATTTTCTTGGTGGCTAATGACAAGTTTAACCTTTATCCCAAGATTGCAGAACTATCAGAGATGAAAATTGTTAATCGATTTAAACGCCCTGTTCTTAATAGAGTAGAAAAAGATAGAGATACCGCTTATGCGGAAACAATTTTTCATCTAAAGGAAATATAGAATGCCTCCTACAAAAGAACAAATAAAGAAAGTTGAAAATACTATCAAAGAGAGCCTGAGAAATAAATTTCAGTCGTATAAACCAGAGACAAACAATATGCCGTTCCATTATCGGTTGCTCGGTCAGGATAGGATGGCATTGTTTTCTTTCATCCATTCTCTGAATACTACTTTCGGCACTTCTATTTTTGAGCCTGTAGCTGAAACACTCGCAAGCTTAAATTTTTCTGCTGCACAAAAACAATTTGCATCTGTGAATATGGGACGGTTCTATTTACTGACAAGGGCGACCAAAAAAGGAAGAAAATGAAGATTAATAGAACCGTCCCATATCTGCGCGAAATGGCCGCTAAAACTTGTGAAGACTGGATAAATGCCAATCTCTGGAAAGACGCTTATCTCGCAGAGGAACATGATCGATGAACAAGAAGCAACGATGGGTTCTTTTCAGTTGCGCAGCCATCATTGCTCTTATGCTGCTATTTCCGCCTTTTCATTGGCCTCACGGACTGACCGGGACAGTCGAGAACATGGGATATGCTTTTCTGTTTAGCGTTCCTAAGGTGCTTGGGGTTGCGCCGACCGTCAATGCCGTCACGCTTTTGGTCCAATGGTTTGGGGTGCTGTTGGTCGCTGCTATTCTATGGTTTGCATTTAGGGATAACCGTTAACCTGTTCCTGCATGAAACAGGAATCGGAGAGAAGACGACGGTCCATGCCAAGCTACTGCTCGAAGCACAGTAAAACCCGTGGAAAGCAGGCCGCAACAGGAAGCAATAAAGAACTGCCCAACGAGGTGGTGCAGCGAACTTCTGATTCCTGCTCACTCCGCTCACAGAGAACCAGGAGTTCGAGACAGATGCCCCTTCGGGCACTGCTCAACTGCCGCATTAGCTCTCAATAATAAGATAAAAAAGGTGAAATAGAATGCTCTACATTTACGACAAGCAAAATAAATCACTTATGCCCTGCAAGGAGACCGAATTTAAGAGTCATGGCCTGCTTGAACGGCATGACTTGGCCAAATGGGTTGAGCAGAATCCGACAATTCTCGGTGAAGAACTGCTTATTATTTCTTCAGAGTATGACAGGTTTGACAAAACATATGAGCGACTGGATCTTCTCGCTCTCGATAAGGATGGTAATCTTGTTGTTATTGAGCTCAAACGTGACGACAGTGGGAAGCCTGTAGATCTCCAAGCAATAAAATATGCTGCCTACTGTTCGACACTTCGCCTTGCCGACCTTGTAGAAATGTACGTGAAGTACCAGAAACAGAAAGGCGTTGAAATAACTTCAGAAGCGGCACAAGCGTCAATTCTCGACTTCATTGAAAACGATGATTTTGAGGAATTAAATGATCGCCCCCGTATTATTCTTGTAGCCAAAGAGTTTCGTCCAGAAGTCACGGCATCAGTCCTCTGGTTGCGTAAGTTTGCCTTAGACATCTCTTGTGTTAAATGGGACGCTTATGAACTAACAAATGGAAACGTTGCTGTCAACTCATCTGTTTTAATTCCTTTACCGGAAGCAAAAGATTTCATTATCCAGGCAGAGAAGAAGGATATTGCTGAACACTCCAAGACACTTACGCAATCAGAGTATGTTCAGTTTTTCTCCCAGTGCGTTGAACTGCTAAATAAAAAGCTTCCCCGTCAATACGCCCTTCCTACGCCAAGAGCCTACTATCTGATACCAACAGGCCTCAGCGGAGTGCATTTTGAATGGGTGTTTCATGGTAGACCTCGTTCAAGTTTCGGGGTAGAGTTACATTTTGAAAAAGGGAATAAAGAATTGAATCAGAGCCTACTCTCAGCCTGCAAACAACTTACAGATAAGCTTGAAAAAGAACTCACGGAAACGGTCGTTTTTCAAGAAGATTGGGGCAAGGCTTGGGCGCGGCTTTATATTGAGAAGCAGCAAGGTAAAATTACTGATGACTTGAGAGACTGGGCTGTTGAAAAGATGTACATCCTTATTCAAATTCTTCAACCCGAACTGGATAAAGCAAAAAAGAGCTAACAATAAAATCCAGCGGATGGCTTACAGCCACCGCTGATTTTGGCCGTTCTCTTTCATGATTACTAAGATGCAACAGATTTTAGACGTCTGCTTAGACGAGCTGAGAAAGTATATTTCCGCAGGGAGTTTGCCGCATCGCATAGAACGTAAGGCGATCATCGCGAATTGGAACCCTGTGCACAACGGTGTCGTGCGACCCCAGCCACCACAAATTCTTCCCGCCTACTGCATCGTATCGCCGGAACCTACGACTCTGCCGAGTGTAGACATCGATGTGGCAGAACGGGACAAACATATTGTCAGAGTTCGGGAGGCGTTTAAGTTTTTATTCGAGAAGGCCGGGACATCAGACCTACTGCAAGGGATGGAGGGTTTGATGCGAGAGGCCGTGATTGATGGCCATCGCTGCTCTGTTCTACCCTTCATACCTGAAAGTGGTCAGTCAATTCCACGGAAGTCTATTGCGCCTAAAGCATTCAAGGCGTATGGATTCAAGAGCATTGGTAAAGCCACCTCTGGAAACCTCACCTTCGCCAAGACCCTTATGAACGGCGAGCTTAAAGCGCAGGTCGAGTTCGATTTCGGGACTTGGAGGCGAACGGTGGTCGCGGACTTTTTTCTTCTCGACAGAGGGGCGATTCGCATAGCGAAAGCCCATAATCTGCATTATTGGTATTGGTCCTATGGCGTGGATATACCTATCCTTGATAAGCATTTGTTTCAGATTACAATGGAAAACGCGGCTTGCTCTGCGGGGTTCCTCACCACAGCGATCGAGCGGGCGCTGCTAGGAAAAGAGAACCAGTCGGTTGAGGCGGACCGCTAATGCAGCCCCTTACTGCCACGTTATATGGCAAAACCTACACAAAAACCGCAAGGAGGTTTGAGATGGCATTAATTCAATGGGATGGAAGTTTCAGCGTGAAGGTGGCAGAGATTGACCAACAACATCAAAAGCTGGTGTCCATGATCAACGACCTTAACGACGCCATGAAGCAAGGGAAAGGAAAAGATGTTTTGGGTAAAATTGTGAATGAGTTAGTCAGTTAAGCTTTGACTCATTTCAGTACAGAAGAGACATACTTCGACCGATTTGGATATCCGGAGACAGACAGTCATAAAAAAGAGCATGTTGCCTTTGCCAAAAAGGTTTCAGAGTTCAAAAATGGATTTGAAAAACGAAAACTTTCTTTATCTATTGAAGTAATGACTTTCTTAAGCGATTGGCTTAAGAACCATGTCAAAAGGACTGACATGAAATATTCACAATTCTTCGCAGTATAAACAGAGCCACAGTCCTTGCACTTCCACTTTTTTACATATAGCTGTTGTTCATATCCCTCAAAATATCGCCCTGCATATCCATTGC
>DAIQAO010000111.1:0-3911 GCA_036781645.1 Dissulfurispiraceae bacterium | reverse complement strand
GCTGGCTCACCTGGTTTAGCTGGCTCACCTGGTTTTGCTGGCTCTGCAGGTTTAGGTGCCTCTGCAGGCTTCGGCGGCTCTGGCGGCTTCGGTGGCTCTGCTTTCTTGCAGCCAACTGCAAAAACTACCAGTAACATCAAAGAAAGAAGCAGTGCTAAAAGCTTTTTCACTATTTGTTCACCTCCTTCCGAACAATAAAATAGCTACAACTCCTGAATATTTAATATCAAGTCAATTATTAACATATATATTAAATTTTGTCAAGGAATAAATCAAGCTGGAGTTTCCTGAGTTTTTAGCTGAACTCAAAACATAGTTGAAAATCTTGTGCATTTTTGGGTTTTCCTTTAATGCAGTCTTGTCAGGATAAAGCAAATTATAGATGCCATCCGCTACGGCATAATAAAAAAACAGGGAACACCATACCCGTCTAAAATAAATTCTTATATACTTCCGGATCCGAGGGATAGGACACGATTTCTTTGCCAAAGAAATCGCATCATATCCCTGCTTGAATATTATTTTAGACACCAGTGCTTTGAAATGATTCCTGAGTATTTTGATAACTGTCCTTTTAGGTTGGCTATGGTTGCTGATTCTATGATTATGATTGCCTCCTTTTCTTTTATCTATAGGGATTTATAGTAGGTGCCGAATATTAAACTCAGGAATCTTTATACTTGTCAAAAGAAAAGGTAAGTTCAACTTCTTTATTTCATAGTTCTTCAATTATTTCAGAGGGTTAGTTGATCGAGATATAAAAAACTCAGGAAACTCCAGAAAATCCACGAGTTGACAAAACCATATTAATTTAGGTTTAAATATACGTCTATCTATAAAGGCGCGTAGCTCAGTGGGAGAGCGCTTCCTTGACGCGGAAGAGGTCAGGGGTTCAATCCCCCTCGCGCCTACCATAGAGCAGCAAATTTTTCTTAAAACTCCTTTTTATTATCTCCAGTTTTTACACATTTGAATGTTCAGAAGCTTTTTTAAGATCATTTAAAAAGGTCTTGGTAAGACCTATTATTTTCTGTTTTGGGACGATAAACTTAGCATTTCTAACTAAAAAACCACTAAAGGTCTCTTTGCTTGTTACCAAAACACCATCTTTGATTTTCTTAAAATAAAATATATGTTCTGCCAGAAGCCCAGGTTTTTCTACCCGCCATGAAATACTCTCTGAAGATTTTACCTCCTTTACATGTATAGCAACATTTATCGGAAAGAAAAATGGGCGAAAATTGCAGATAAGTTGACATCCTGTTTCAATATATTTAACTTCCGATTCAACATCTCTAATGATAGTGTTCCAGCCTTCCCAACAGGTAAGGTTTGTAAATGTATCCCAAACTTCTTTTAAATCTGCTTTGATTAAAATTGACTCTTCTATTATCATAAGTGTAAATAATTGATAAAGGGTAAGATAATTATATCAGCCTCACAACACTACTGACAAACCCTTGAATATTGAAAGGCTTCAGAATGGATGAGCTTCAGAAATTAATAGCGGTAATGGCGCAGTTGCGATCACCTGTTGGCTGCCCATGGGATAGAGAACAAACTCATGAATCTCTAAAACCCTATCTCATTGAAGAAGTTCATGAGGTGTTGGAGGCCATTGAAGATAGCAGTCCTGTTAAGCTCAAAGAAGAACTCGGCGACTTACTATTTCAGATAGTATTTCACTGCCAATTAGCTTCTGAACACGGAGATTTTACGATAGCCGATGTCATTGACGGTATCGCTAATAAAATCATCAACAGACATCCCCATGTCTTTGGCAACAGAAAGTTTCAATCTTCAGATGAAGTTAAGAGGCAATGGCATGAGAGAAAAAAGGAAGAGGGCAAATTTAAAGAATCGATCTTAGACGGGGTACCTAAAAGCTTGCCCTCTCTACTTAAATCCCAAAGGCTTCAATCAAGGGCTTCAAAGGTTGGCTTTGATTGGGCAAATGTCCATGATGTCCTCAAAAAGGTTGATGAAGAGTTGGGCGAACTAAAAAACGCTGTTGCCACAAATTCAAAAAAAGACATAGAAGAAGAGCTTGGTGATGTTTTGTTCGTGCTTGTGAATGTCTCGAGATTTGCGGGCATCAACGCCGAGGAAGCTCTTAAAAAGACGAACAATAAGTTTATCTCAAGATTCAAATACATTGAGAAAAAGGCTGTAGAATCAGGAAGAGACATCTCTGAAATGTCTCTTGAAGAAATGGATCGCCTCTGGGAAGAGGCTAAATTTTTAGAAACCAAATCTTAAAAACTGATTACTGAGAAATTTATTAATATTCCATCAAACTTTTTTCATTACAAGCACAGCGTTCATACCCCCAAAGCCAAAGGAATTCGATATAACTATATTTAAAGGGGCTTTTTGCATCTTTGTAATCACATTAATATCACAATCAGGGTCTTTGTCTTTGAGATTTATTGTGGGAGGGATAACGCCTTCCTTGAGACTCATAAGCGCACAGGCAGCTTCAAAGGCGCCTGAGGAAGCAAGCATATGACCCGTCATTGATTTTATGGCGCTTACGGCAATGCCTGGATTATTTTTAAAAAATTTCTTGATAACAGAGGCTTCTACCTTGTCGCCCAGTGGTGTTGAGGTTGAGTGAGCGCTGACATAATCCAACTCATGGGGAGATATACCCGCCTCATGAAGGGCTAACTCTATAGTTTTTATCTGACCCTCCAATGAAGGCATTGTAATATGATATGCATCTGAGATATTGGAAAAGCCCACTATTTCCCCATAAATCCGAGCACCTCTCCTTAAAGCAGATTCATATTCCTCCAAAACAACCACCGTTGAGCCTTCAGCAAGAACAAAACCATCCCTACCTTTTTCAAAAGGTCTAACTGCGGAACTGTCATTCCTTTCAGAAAGAGCGCCTGCGCTACCATAGCCTGCAACACATAACCTGCACAAAGGTGCTTCAGAGCCTCCAGCTATCATCAAATTAGAATATCCATGCTTTATGATTCTAAAGGCTTCGCCAATGGCAACGGCACCAGAAGCACAGGCGCAGGAAACCCCGCTGCACTTTCCCTTTATATTAAGTTTCTGAGCCACATAAGAAGCAGCCATTCCTATAGTACTTGAGGGCATGAGAAATGGGGATAATCTATGATTGCCACCCTTTGACTTTCCGGAAAACAATCTTTTGAATTCCCTCTCAATACTCTCAATGCCCCCCCTGCTTGAGCCAATAATTACACCGGGTGAATCAAAATCCGAGACTATACCTCCCAAGTCGTCAGAAAGATTTGCATCCTTGACAGCCATATATGCTGCAGCAACGGCGTACTGGACAAAAAGGTCAGTTGTCCTGATTTCCTTATGATTTAAGTAAATGGAAGGAGAGAATGACTTTACTTCGCCAGCAACTTTCCATGGCATGTCATCCACATCAAATCTTGTAATTTTGCCGATAGCAGAACAACCACTCTTAATAGATTCCCATGAGGCATTAAAATCATTGCCAAGAGGTGTAACGGCTCCAATTCCTGTAACAACAACCCTTTTCATTGTAAACTAATCTATCATTAATGGTTGACAATTGTCAATTAAACGAATTTGCCATAGAATTAAAAATTTTACAAGATCAACAAGGTAAGTAGACCTAAAAATAGTGTTAAAATTCCAAAAAAGGCTGATTTTAGTCATTGAGAGAATCGGCAGGCTTCGCGCAATCTCTCAAGTGTCATATTTAGCCCTTCGGCAAGCTCAACAGGCATTGTCAAAGTGGCTTGTCCCTCGCTTCTCTCTCGGTCGCACTGTTAACATTCCATCGCTGATTTGTGGAATTTGATTAAAGTTTGTCATAGCAAAATTGCTTAAATCAATTTGTATCCTGTCCAAGAAAAACTTATTGTGGAAAGATATGAATTTGAAATAGCTTTATTTTT
>DAIQAO010000110.1:0-3915 GCA_036781645.1 Dissulfurispiraceae bacterium | reverse complement strand
ATGAAATTAAGGAGGTAACTATGATTATGAAAATGCTAATGAATAAGACAAAACTAATGTTAGTGGTATTTAGTTTGCTTGTCGCCGCTGTTTTGTCAATCTCATGGGCTTCTCGTGTGGAGGCTCAAGAAGTTGGCAGCAAAGAAAAACCTCTAAGAGTGATTTTAATACCTGCTGATGGCGGCACAGAAGATGGAACTAAGGCAGATTTTCAACCAGTTTTTAATGCTGTCACAAGGACAACAGGTATTCATTTTGATATTAGGGCAGCCAATACTTATGGTGCGGCAGTAGAAGCTATGTGCAGCAGAGTTGCTGATATAGCCTTTTTTGGAGCTGTAACATATCTCCAAGCTCGTTCAAGAGGTTGTGCAGAGCTGTTAGCTATTACAGTTGAAAAGAATGAGTCTGTGTATTATTCCGGCATGTTTGTACCTGCAAACTCTTCTGTCAAATCGATAAAAGACATTAAGGGCAAAAGGGCGGCATTTGGAGATGCCAACTCAACATCGAGTTTTGTGTATCCAGTTGCTATGATCCTGGACGCAGGCATTAATCCAGCAAGTGATTTGGGTGCTGTATTAATCACGGGCAGCCATGTTAATAGCTTGAAAGCTCTCCAAGAAGGACATGCTGATGTTGCCTTTGCATCCTTTGATTCCTATGAAAAGGCTGTAAAACAGGGAGCTATAGATTCTGCAAAAGTAAAAGCAGCTATTAAAAGCGAACCTATTCCAAACCCGCCTCTTGCAATGCATCCAGAACTGCCCAAAAAAATAAAAGATAAGCTGCGTGATGCATTTAATAATGTTCATAAAGCCCCGGGTATAACTCCTGAGATGATAAGGGGCTATGGAGGCAAAAAGGTCGACCGTTACGATGCAAATTTATCAGAAAGCATGATGCTGCCAGCCCTCAAGAAGCTCGAACTGGTCAATGACACAATAAAAGGCGAGATATTGAAAAAGGCAGCTAAACGCTAACAAGAAGAACAGGAGGCATTTTGAATGCCTCCTGTTCCAGGTATAGCAATGCAAAAGGAGGCTCAATGTTGGTATTTAATAAAATAAGCAAGGTTTTCAGTGATGGCACAAAAGCTCTTAAGTCAATTGATCTGACTATTCCAAAAGGTCAGTTTTGCATCATACTCGGACCTTCTGGGGCTGGCAAGTCAACACTGTTGCGTACTGTCAATGCCTTGGTGAAGCCAACCGAAGGCTCAATACATATTAATGGGATGATGGTGACGGAAAAGAATCTAATGCAGGTAAGACGAAAGGTGGCTATGATACATCAGCATTTCAATCTTTCTCTACGATTGAGTGTAGCTACAAATGTGTTATCCGGAGGGTTGCCTGTGGTTTCAACGCTAAGAGCCTTATTGTCGCTGTTTCCATCAGAGATGTACGGGAAATGCTGTGGTCTATTATCCACCGTTGGTTTGTCTGAATACCATCTGCATCGAAGGGCTAGCGACCTTTCTGGTGGGCAGCAACAGAGGGTGGGAGTTGCCCGTGCCTTCATGTTAGAACCATATATAATTCTGGCTGACGAACCAGTTGCAAGTCTTGACCCTAAGATCAGCCATGAAATAATGACCCTACTCTATACCTCAGCAAAAAAGATTGGAACCACTGTTTTATGCAGCATGCATCAGGTTGATTTAGCTAAAAAATTTGCTGACCGACTTATCGGTATGCGTGAGGGGGAAATAGTCTTTGATGAAACTCCGGCCACTTTAGATAACAATGCTCTTCGTAAACTCTATCAAGGGTCTGAGACAGCATTGGAAGAGCATTACTCCTTTAATGAGAGTCCTGTTGCAGCAGGCGTCATTGCATGAAAAAAACCGTGAATAAACAGGCCGACACAAATAATGTAAACCAATCTCTAACTCAATGGAAACTTACCCATCCCTATAGAGCAAAGCATATAGGCTTGCTAATAGTTATTTTGCTGGTTCTCTGGATAACGGGGCAGCGGGTTGAAATAGGGAAAATGATTCTACTAATGGGGGAAGGAGTTGGGGCTGTCTTTGGTATTAATGAAACATCTCAGGTGACACGAGGCTTAGGGCAAATAACAAAATCACTTTTCCCATTGCAAATAAGTGATAAGGTAGAGATTGCGAGGATTGAAAACTTTGATAGAAATAAGCTGCCACTATTTTCATCAGTAGAAATTGAAGAAATTAAAAATATGCGGCTTAACCCAGAGACCCTTCAAATGGAAGAGATAGTCGAGAAAAAAGAAGTGTTAGTCATGCCGATTGGATACCTTTGGTTTGTTATATTAAAAATGATTGAAACCCTTGAGATCGCTCTATGGGGAACTATAGTCGCTATCCTGATCTCAGCGCCTTTGTCATTTTTTGCAGCGAGAAACTATTCTCCATCTCTTTTTACCTACGGCGTCTCCAGAGGAATCATTAGCCTGTTTAGGTCAATCCCGGAACTAATCAGTGCCCTTTTTCTCGTTCTTGCTTTTGGCTTTGGGCCAATAGCAGGAATTTTAGCGTTGGGTATACACTGTGCCGGATTCTTAGGCAAATTTTATGCAGAAGACATAGAAAATGCTGACCCTAAGCCGCAGGAGGCGCTCATTGCAATAGGAGCTAACAAGGTTAAGGTTCTTTGGTATGCGGTTTTGCCACAGGTTTTGCCCCAGTATATAGCGTATACACTTTATATCCTTGACCGTAATGTCCGCATGGCTACTGTCATCGGCATTGTAGGGGCAGGCGGAATAGGGCAGGAACTGAAGGGGCGTTTTGATATGTTCAATTACTCCCATGTTGGCACTATCCTGCTGGTGATATTTATTACGGTATTCATCCTTGACCAGATATCAGCCCGATTGCGGGCACGGTATATTTAATCCTGAAAGGATAAGCAATGAAAGGTGATATGCATACGGAACTGATGGAACTGGATGAAGACAGTGTGAAACTTCTTTTGGATATGGCGGCAGAAGAAGACATTATCATAATTAAGCCACCCCAGCTGGGGCTTTTGATGATGACAGTTCAAGACTCCTTTGATACGGACTTTTACCTCGGTGAAATCCTTGTAACCGTGGCAGAGGTGGAATGCGAAGGAATAACAGGATACGCAATGGTGATGGGCGATGAACCTGAAAGAGCATTGCTTGCAGCATCGGTTGAAGCGGTTTTGCGGGGAGATAATGAGGATTTTAAAAAACGGTTAAGAAAGTTTGTATCGGAGCAAACATGGAAAATTAATTCAGCCAAAGAAAAAGAGACCGCACTCATTGCAAAAACAAAGGTCTTCTTTGAGAACATGTCAAAAGGTTAAACATAGTCAGGAGAAATTCAAGTGATAGTAAAAGAAGAAAATCTAATCACACAAAAAACATTCAGGACACTCTTACAGGCAATGAGTCATCCGGGAAGGGTTTATTCATTGAGTAGAGAGCTGGAAAGCGGATTAATTTTGGTTCTTCAGGCCCTCCTTGACCATGAGGTCGCCTTCGCAATTTCGGGACATCAAAAGGAAGCGCTGGAATACAAGATAATACAAGCTACAGGCAGCAGGCCGGAGGCTTTGGGACGCGCCGATTTCATCATCATCCCATCGGGTGACAGCGATGGGGCAATTCTTCATGCAAAGAGGGGAAGCCTTGAGTATCCAGATACAGGTGCGACAGTTATTTATATAGTTAAATTTCTAAATGACATGGATAAGGATAATGGAAAGCCAATTGCCCTTCTAAGAGGACCTGGAATTAAGGATGAAATTGCGATATCTATGCATGGACTTGGTAAAAATGAACTTTCTCACATCAAAGAAATCAATTCAGAATTCCCTCTGGGAATAGACTGTATTTTTATAGACGGTGCCAACAGGATCATGTGTATTCCAAGGTCAACGAGGATAGAGGTGAGATGATATGGGC
>DAIQAO010000109.1:0-3962 GCA_036781645.1 Dissulfurispiraceae bacterium | reverse complement strand
GATGATATAAAAGGCATTAAAACCATAACTGATGTCGATCCGATAAGATTATAGCCCTTAAATAAGATTGCCTGCGCCACTTTCTTTAAAATTTCTTGAAGATAAACAGATATATTAGAAGGAGCAGGAAAAACAACAGGGCAAGCAGTTCGCTAAGGACTATAATCAAGGCTATCCTTTTGCCAGAAGGGCCCATCTTAAGCCATATCTTATCAAGAAACCATTTCCAAGCCCTATTGAAAGGGGTCCTTTTTTCCTGAATCAAGATGTAATTGGCGATGCTTTTAATCCATAAATTAATCTCCCTTTTCCTTGCTGCAGAGACCTCTTCATTCATCGTCTCTTTATATTCTATAATTGAAGAAGAATCGCCTCCGTCTTTAACAGAAATAGTAAAGAACATGGACTCGCTATCCGAATCGAGGCTCATTTTAAAAAGCTCTCCTTCAAGCAGTTCGCTGACTGTAGCATTGTATTTAATCTCTTTCTCTGAACGGTCATGCCTTGTGTTTAAAATAAAATTGCTGCCTTGCTTTAAAAAAACTTCTCCCTCAATAGCGAGAACTTCCCATTGGGGATTGAGCCTAAAAAACTTCTCAATGTCATAAAAGAAAGAAAAAACCTTTTCCTTAGGGCAGAGAATCTTTAATGAAAAGGAATAGTCCAATAATGCACCTCTTATCACAAGGAAGTTTTTTTTAATTATGCCCTATTTGACTAAAAGTTGCAAACCTTGTTCTTAGCTGTTTTTCGGTGGGAATCAGAATTATCTGACGATCATGACGGGTAAAGGTGAGCTTCTAAATATCCTTTCTGGCAGATTAAAAGACTCAAATCGTTCCTTCCAGCCTTTTAATAATTTACCGCCCATAATGACAATATCGTAATGAAAATCTTTCATCTCATTTAATATCTCTTCTTCAGGGTCTCCATATCTCATTTTTACTGTAATATTGATGCCTTCGGACTCAGCCTTCTGAGCTAAATTATTTAATGCGGATTCGCCTTCATCTTTGAGGCTTTTGTCGAGATGCTCCCTGCATTCATCTCTATTTATGGCATATATCTCATTGGTGAATTTTTTCAAAAATGGATTTATCACATAAAGCCCCACCATTTCAGCATTGAACTTTTTTGCAAGGGTAAGTGAATACTCTTCGGCTTTAGCGGTGTGATCTTCTCCATCAGTGCACATCAATATTTTTGAAATATTTACCATTTTAAATTATTCAGAATGGTACGGGACATATCCGTTAAAACCGGATATGTCCTCTCCGGTCCATTTATTTTACTACTTGACCCTGAATGCCTCGCTTCCTATCGCTATAACCGCTATGGCTCCAAGAACTGCTTTTAAGGTTGCAGCACTGAATCCTATAACAAATGCCTTGCCGCCAGCCTTTTTCAGGTCTTCAAACGCTATATTAAGTCCTACCCCTGCAAATCCGATCGCAAAGAAGATCCTCAGCAGGTCCCTGCCCAGCATATCCTTATGCACAGGAGAAAAGACTCCTAACTGGTTGAGTGTGACCATCGCAAAAAAACCGAGAACAAATATCGGGAATTTCTCTTTTATTACTTCCAAAGCACTTACTTTCTGTCCGGTTTCAATACCCGCCTGCCGCGCTGGTCTTACGACAAAATACCAGATAGCCCATAACACGCATATCGGGATGAATCCAACACGGACTATGTTGATAATATTTGCGGTAAGCAGCGCGTCATGACCATACCACGTCGCAGCAGCGACGAGCTGGGCTGTGTTAAGAATGGCTGTGCCAACCCAAGCCCCGAAAACGGGTTCTTCCATTCCGAGGGCCTTTCCAATATATGGGAATGTGAAAAGGCAAAGGGTTCCGAAAAGAAGTATCGTTCCGATAGCATAAAAGAAATCTCTCGGTTTCGCATTCACAACAGGCGCTACCGCCACAGCAGCGGAGACACCGCAAACGCCGACGCCTGAGCCCATAACACCATTAAGTCCGTCATCAACATTCGATTTTCTGCCCCATATCGATATTAGGATTTGGGTTCCCATGACAAATGCAACAACAAGGACAAGTCCTATCGCACCGACCCTCAGAACGTCCGACCACATGTAGTAAGCTCCGAGAAGGATAATACCAGGTTTGATGATCGGCCTCGCTGCTATGGTGCCCGCTTGAAAGATTTTAGGAATCCCGACCGTGTTTCTAATGAGCATTCCTCCAAGAAGGAGTAATGCAACATAGGTTAACTGGAACTGAACCGTCCGTTCGGCAAACCTGAACATAAATGCCGGTTCTTTATCCACTGAAAGTCTCTCATAATCGTCTTTTTCAAGAATGTAAGGCTTGCTCGGTTTTACTTTTTCAATACCGAGTTGATAAAGGGTCAATGCGCCTTTATAACTATCTTCCTTGTTTTTGACATAATCCTCATATGGAGCTATCGGTTTGCCGAGTTCAAGATGAGGTTTTAAAATCGCCTGCGACTCCCTGAAACCCTTCCTCAACTCTCCCATCGATGCATCCCACTGCAGCGCCATCCAACCTAATACTATGCAGAGGATTAATCCAGGGAGAAGCTTTGGAAGGTCTTTAAGGGAGTAACTTACTCCTATTCCGCCGCCTGCCATATCGCCTCCTATTTAAAAAATAATGAACTGTAAAATTTAGTGTCTATCGCCCCCACTAAGACCAGAACTACTACAATTGCAGCCATCACAAGAACTACAATATCTTCTTTTCTTTCGGCTGAAAAGGTAGCTTTTGCCTTTGCTTCCAACTCTTTGTTAATTTCCGCCATCTTGGTCTCCTTCTCAGGCGGAATAGGGCGAATAATCATCCGCCCTATTCCACCTGTTAATCTTGATCTATATTACTCTGTCGGATATTTCAACTTCTTCCACTCTGGAAGTCCCTCTCTATACCAATAGACATTCTTAAATCCAGCTTTAACCATCATCTCAACTACTGCAGGGGATCTCCAGCAAAGGACGCCATTGCAATAATTCACGATAATATCATCCTTTTTATACTGCTCTAAAAGCTTCGGGTCTGCTAAAAGATGGTCTGCTAAAAGCCATTTTGCTCCCTTGATTTTCTCTGCGTCATACTGATCTTTTACTCTGTTATCAAGTAGGATGAACTTCTTACCCTGATCCATCCATTTTTTTAATTCGGCAGTTGTGATAATCTTTGAACCCTTTAGCTCTTTCGGCATCTCCTGCTTTGCAGCCGCCATCTCCTTCCACTCTGCACATTTCTTGATGGTATCCGCATCCCATGCTGCAAATGCGCTCATCGCAAGACCCAATACAAACAAGCAAGCTATGCTTAAACCTAAAACCTTCTTCATTTTAAAACCTCCTATAAATTTGTTTTTTTATTGATTGACTTATGACAAACCATGAATTATTTATTTAAATGCCTTGAACCACCTCCTGCCACTATATAAATTACTTAACAACTATTACTGGGCACTTAGCCCATTCAAGCACTCTCGATGCTACGCTTCCCATCAAAAGCTTTTTAACTCCGTGTTTGCCGTGAGAAGCAAGGATGATCTCATCAACCTTTTCCCTATCAGCAACCTCTACAATAATCTCCGCTGGAGAGCCAAACTCTATTATCTCTTTTGCCTTAACACCAGCTTCTTTAAGCCTGCCGATTGCCGCAGCCATTACACTTTTAGATTCTTTAATAACAAGCTCTCTTATTGTGTCGCAATCAACCTCAACAAGACCTATAGGGCAGAAGTCCTCTGCAACATTTACGACTATAACCTCTACATTATTACTTTTTGCCAGCTCTACAGCACGGTCAATAGCCTTAAAAGATTCGGCAGAACCATCGGTTGCAACAAGAATTTTTTTCATTTTCTCCTCCGTAAAAAAACTATTTTTAAGTCCTTTTATAAAATCTCCTCAGTAGCTTTTACGCCTAGTACATCCCTCTATGAAGAAAGACATTTGAACAGTC
>DAIQAO010000108.1:0-3989 GCA_036781645.1 Dissulfurispiraceae bacterium | reverse complement strand
ATTAAACCCAAAATTGTCATTAGTTAAAAAAACTCTAATCACCGCTCCAAAATAAATTCTTAGATACTTTCGAATCAGAGGGATATGATGCGATTTCTGGAGCCAAAGCCACGGATAACCTCAAAGAAACTGAAAGACGAAAGGGTATAAGACTTTTTTTAAAAAAGAAAACAACATAAAAGTCAAATAAAGCAGCCTCAATCGGCTTTAATCAAGAAACTAAAAAATATAAAGAAAAGCAGTTCGGCGAGGCTATGGAGATTGTTTCGTTAGTAGGCAATATATCCCTCAAAAACAATGGGTTATTTCCTCTCCTCCATTCACTTTTTTCAAAAAAAGATTTCTCCGCCATAGGAGGGCATCTATTATCTGATACCATTGTCTATGCCTTTGATTTTGAGAAAATTACATTTGAAAGACAACAACCACATAAGAGAGAATTCAATCATGATATAGGGCTTTTTATATGGAAGGATTCAAAGAATGAAAGTCCGGCATTGTTTTTGGTAAAATATTAACTAAAAATGGCTGGAGACTCTATGGATATCAAAGAAATTAGAAGAATAGCAAAAGAAAAATTACAGGGTTTTTGCAGGACTTGCCCAATATGTGACGGCAAAGCTTGCTCGGGTGAAGTGCCTGGCATGGGCGGAATAGGAACCGGCAATGCCTTTAGGGCTAATATCGAGGCACTTTCTCGATATAAACTTAATATGCGCACTATTCATGATGCAAAAAATCCTTTTTTATCCATTGACCTCTGGGGCATAGAACTCTCATTCCCCGTGCTTGGAGCGCCTATGACAGGTGTTTCATATAACATGGGGGGGGCATTAACTGAAGAAGAGTTTATTGAGCATATTATCCTTGGCTCTAACCTTGCCGGAACTTTAGGGATGTGCGGAGATGGAGCGGACCCGCTATTTTTTGAGAACGGACTTAAGGCTATTAAAAAATCTGGCGGCAAAGGAATCGCTATAATAAAGCCTCGATATTATGATGAGATAATTAAGCGTATTCGTCTTGCAGAAGAGGCTGGTGCTATGGCGGTAGGCATTGATATTGACGGCGCAGGTCTTATTATAATGGCAATGAAGGGGCAGCCTGTGGAGCCAAAGCCCCCAGAAGAGCTGAAAAAAATTATCTCTTCAACTCAACTCCCCTTTATAATTAAAGGCGTTATGACCCTCTCTGAGGCAGAATTAGCTGTTGACTGCGGGGCTTCTGCCATAGTGGTCTCGAATCACGGCGGTCGCATACTTGACCATACGCCCGGCGCTGCTGATGTCCTGCATGAAATTGCAAATAACTTAAAAGGCAAGATCAAGATTTTCGCAGATGGTGGTGTCCGAAGCGGGGCTGATGTCCTTAAACTTCTTGCCCTCGGAGCAGATGCCGTTCTTATAGGTAGACCCTTGATAATTGGCGCCTTTGGTGGGGGCAAAGAGGGCGTTGCTTCTATATTAAATAAAATTAAGAACGAGCTGTCTCTGGCAATGCTTCTAACCGGGACAAAGGATGTCCGAAATGTTAATAGCGGGGTTGTCACTAGGGGATAAGGCTATAATATCCTTACTCCTATCTTAAAGATATAATAAATTTTGTGTGGTGAAAAATATCTTTTCAATTTATTTCCACAACTTCTCATCAACCCTCTCAAAATCTTCAATTATTTTATTAAATTCTTTAAAGTCTTTTTCAGTCCATGTGCCCGCAAGGTGATTTAAGTCATCATAAACCTGTGACCGTTTTCTTTTTTTAATCCGAATTCATCTTTAAGTAAATTTACAATTGTTGCATTAACACTCATACCTTCACGTTTTGCCATTTCTTTAAGGGCTTTTAGCGTCTTATCATCGATGCCTCTAATCGTCATTGTTGGCATGTTTTCCTCCTTTTTCAATATCCCCTATTGTCAAAAATTTTCCCCTTTTTTCCCTTGCGGGAGGGTTGGAACCTGCCCCGCACTTGATGCGGGTGTGAGGGGTTATAATAGCCAAATCTAAACCCATATTATGTCTGTTTTTAGATATTTCAATAGCAAAAGGAAGTGCAGCTTCAGGATTTTTATAATCGACAAATTTTATTAATAAACTCGCCCCTTAGCAAGCTCAGGGTGGCAATTTTTTTGTCATGGTGAGCCTGTGAATCATGCACTATTAAATCTTACTTTATTCTTTGATAATGCAATATCTTTTGTTAAAATTCCTTGAAATTTCTCTTATAAAATGTCGTATAAAAATCCTTCCCCAGCCCTTCCTATCTATCTTGCAGATTTTAAGTCATTTAAATTTTTAGGTTAGCATTCGATTTATGAAAGAGAGTGAAAAAGGACGATTGGCTGTAGTAAACTATTCATAAAATTAGATAATAAAATTCAAAAATGAATGAATTACTCTAGTTTGCTTTATCAAGGATTTACCGTGCACAGCTTGAAATGTAATAACAAGAAAGTCAAATTTTAGGCGGTGGGGTGTGTTGCACATTCAGGCAGCCTTTGGTCTTTTAGTCTTAATCTTTCTTACATGGCTCATCAGTGAAAATAAAAAAAACGTATCTTATAAGGGTATTGTATTTGGCATAGCTCTTCAAATAACCTTTGCCTTCCTGCTCACAGAGGTAAGTTTTTTTAGTAACATATTTCTTCTATTAAACAAGCTTGTCGGCATGCTTGAAGAGTCAACCCGAGAAGGCACTGCCTTTGTTTTTGGCTATGTTGGCGGCGCTGAATCGCCATTTTTACAAAGAGAAGGGGCCAGCACTTTTATTATAGCCTTTCAGGCGCTACCTCTTGTACTTGTAGTGTCTGCCCTTTCCTCACTCTTATTCTATCTAAAAATCTTGCCTGTGATAGTCAAGTCCTTTGCCTTTGTCTTTCAAAAAACAATGAATATCGGTGGGGCATTGGGGCTTGGTGCATCTGCCAACATTTTTTTGGGCATGGTTGAGTCTCCATTACTTATAAAACCATATTTAATTAAGATGACCCGCAATGAGCTTTTTACTCTCATGGTCTGCGGCATGACGACTATTGCCGGGACAGTGATGCTACTTTATGTCACACTTCTTAAAGGTGTAATAGCAGATCCGCTAACACATATCCTTACTGCTTCCTTTATTCATGTGATTGCCGGCATTACAGTGGCTCGCATAATCATCCCTGAAACAGAAGCTGCCACAGCAGGCAGTTTATCACCACCTCTTCAGGCACATAGCTTTATGGATGCAATTGTAAAAGGCACGGAAGAAGGTCTTAAATTATTATTGGCTATCACAGCCATGCTTCTTGTTATGGTAGCCCTTGTAAACCTTACTAATAAGCTTCTCACTCTGCTGCCATTTTCAGTTACATTACAACAATTATTAGGCTATATAATGTTACCTATTGTCTGGCTATTTGGGATTCCATGGTCAGAGGCTCATGTAGCAGGTCAATTAATGGGGACTAAGACGATTTTGAATGAATTGCTTGCCTTTATTGATTTGAGTCGCTTGCCTGAAGACTCTCTCAGCCCGAGAAGCCGATTGATTATGACTTATGCTATCAGCAGCTTTGCTAATTTAGGCAGTCTTGGGATTATGATTGGTGGAATTGGGACAATGGCTCCCGAGCGAAGGGATGAGATAGTGAGCTTGGGGTTCAAGTCACTCTTAGCTGGCACTATAGCTACATGTATGACCGGTTCTGTGATTGGAATTATAAAATAATCAATTCATTGTAACCCATAAAAGTCCACCCCTGTTTTGACTACATTAGTAGTGGCCGCTAAACTTACAAAACTCTTGATAATGAACTGTTTTATATGAAAATATTTTGATAGGTGTTTTTCTGTAGTCTTTGGAGAAGCAGGAATCCAGACGCTATCTGTGCAAGCAGGGCGCTATATATAAGGAACTGGATTCCCGCTTGCGCGGGAATGACGCCCTTTGAAAGTTGTTAAGAATGTTTAGCGGACATTGCTGACACTCCATGAAAAGCAATAAAATTA
>DAIQAO010000107.1:0-4258 GCA_036781645.1 Dissulfurispiraceae bacterium | reverse complement strand
ATAATTATTAAATTTACTAAGGATGAACCGCAAAATGGCAAAAAACAAGATAATTTATTTGCTCCTGTTCAGCGTTGTATTCGTGATAGTCCCTTTGTTTTTCTCTTTGATAGGTTTATACACTGATTGGCTCTTCTTTGCTGAAACAGGCTATTCAGCCGTTTTTACAAAGGCTCTTACTGCAAAAATCGGCGCCGGCATTTTCTTCGGCGTAGTCTTCCTGCTCTTTATAACAGCAAATATCATTATAGCCAACAAGACTTCAATTACTCGCGGCGATGTGTTTGTAATTGAAGGCGTTGTCCATTCCTTCAACATAACCGCCATAAAAAAAATTGTCAAACCTCTAAGCCTGCTTGCCTGCCTTGTTTTGGCGCTTTTTGCAGGGCAGTGGGGGGCGTTTAAATGGGAGGAGCTGCTTCTGTATAAAAATGGCATCGAAAGGGGTGTCATCGACCCTATACTTGGCAAAGATATCGGTTTTTATCTCTTTAAACTCCCCTTTATTCAGACTCTGAGGACCTTTGTCGGCTTTTCAATTGTGCTGACATCTATACTCCTTGCTGCCAACTATTTTTTAAGAGGTGGTCTCATTTTATCCGAGAGGAGCTTTTCTATAGACAAAAGGGTAAAACGCCATTTAGCAGTTATGGGAGGTCTCTATATAATAAACATCGGCTTTGGGTTCTATCTGGAAGGTTTCGGGCTTTTGTTCTCTAAATTCGGAGTCGTCTTCGGCGCAGGATATACCGATGTCAACGCAAAGCTCGTTTTCTTCAAAATCCTTTCGGTCATGACCCCTCTGGCTGGCATTTTATTCATAGTATTTATTTTGAAGGGCTATTCAAGGCTCGCTTTGATACCTCCTGCCGCCGTCCTTATCGTCTATATTGCGGGAATATTCGTATATCCCTCAGTCCTCCAAAAGTTTAAGGTTGCGCCCAATGAACTGGCTCTGGAAGCCCCTTATATAGAGCATAATATTAAATTCACCCGCCTTGGCTACGGACTTGACAGGATAGAGGTTATACCTTTTGATGTGGACTATAATCTGACCGCAAAAGACATAGAGAAAAATGATGCAACGATAAAAAACATCAGACTGTGGGATCATTCCCCGCTGCTGAAAACATATAGCCAGCTTCAGCAGATACGCACATATTATAGGTTTGCAGATGTGGACAATGACAGATACACTATAAACAAAGAATATATGCAGGTTATGCTTTCGCCGCGGGAGCTTTCCTACAGTGACCTGCCGAGCAGGACATGGATAAACGAGAGGCTGATATTTACTCATGGAAACGGTGCAGCTCTTGGTCCTGTCAGCAGGATAAGCAGGGAGGGACTGCCAGAGTTCATAATAAAGGACATTCCGCCTTCAGGCGGCGCTGACCTGAAGATTACAAGACCCGAGATATATTATGGCGAACTTTCTAATGATTATGTGATTGTCAACACAAAAGTGCAGGAATTCAGCTACCCCACTGCAGAGGGCAATGTATATACGACCTATAAAGGCTCAGGCGGTGTTGTCATTGACTCTATTTTCAGAAAGGTTTTATTTTCCCTGAATTTCAAAACAGAAAAGATACTTTTGTCATCAGACATCACACAGGCAAGTAAGATCCTCTATTATAGGAATATTACAGAGAGGATAAAGACGATAGCCCCTTTTTTGGTTTTTGACCAGGACCCTTATATAGTAATTACTGATGACGGCAGGTTCGTGTGGATAATAGACGCTTATACAGTGTCCAGCAGGATGCCCTATTCTACGCCGGTTGATAAAAAAAACAACTATATCAGGAATTCTGTCAAGACAGTTGTTGATGCCTATAACGGTGCGGTTGATTTTTATATAAGCGACCCTGATGATGTGATTGTAAAGGTTTATTCGAGGATATTCCCTGAGATGTTTAAGCCCCTTAGCAGTATGCCTTCCAATATAAGAGAGCATATAAGGTATCCCCAGAGGCTTTTGCAGATACAGGCTTCGATGTATGCGGCATACCACATGACTGACCCGCAGGTTTTTTACAACAAGGAAAATCTCTGGGAGATACCGGCATTCGGCGAGAAGTCAATGGAGCCATACTATACAATAATGAAGCTGCCCGGCGAGCGCAAGGAGGAATATATACTTCTTCTTCCTTATACGCCTGCAAAGAGAGACAATCTTGCAGCGTGGCTTGCCGCAAGGTGCGACGGCGCTCAATATGGTTCGCTCCTTGTCTATACCTTTCCGAGGGACAGGCTTATTTATGGTCCCAAACAGATAGACGCCCGTATAAATCAAGATGCCTACATATCCCAGCAGCTTACCCTGTGGGGGCAGCGCGGCTCACAGGTTATAAGGGGCAGCATGCTCATAATTCCGATAGAAAGCTCTCTTTTGTATGTCCAGCCTCTTTATCTTGTTGCCGCCGATAAAGCCGGCTTGCCCGAACTCAGGCGGGTCATAGTTGCATACGAAAACGAGGTGCTGATGGAAGAAAACCTTGAAACGGCTCTGGGCAGATTATTCGGGAGCAAAAAGAGAGTTGATACGCCGACCGCCAGGGTTCAGGAAGAAAAAGCCGCATCTCCAGCAGACCTTGCAAAAGAAGCGATGAGAATATACGAAAGGGCGCTCGAGATGCAGAGGCAGGGCAATTGGGCAGGATATGGCGAAGAGCTCAAAAAACTTGAGCAGATTCTTAAAAGGTTAGCAAGATAGCCCAATTCTCAAGTTTGACAAAGTGCAGCAAAAGTGATACACTTAAAAATAAAAGGAGCTAACACAAATGCCGACAAAGAATCCAAGAATAAATGTTGTCCTCGATAAATCCCTTTTTGAGAGCATACAAAGGCTCGCACAAAGAGAGGGCATTTCTCTATCTCTGAAGGCTCGCGATCTAATAAAAGAAGCTTTAGAAATAGAAGAAGACTTAGCCTTAACTGCTTTTGCTGAAATGAGGGAAAAAACTTTTAGTGAGACAAAAGCCTTGAAGCACAGCGAGGTCTGGTAATCTTGCCCTTTGAACTGATCTATCACCCTGATGTTAAGGCTGTTGACATTCCCTGCCTTAATGAGAAAATAAAAAACCGCATAAAAGCAGCTATAGAGTTACGCCTATTAACAGCCCCTCACGAATATGGACAACCTCTAAGAAAAACTCTTAGAGGATATTGGAAGTTAAGAGTGGGAGATTATAGAGTCATATATAAAGTAGATAAAAATAATGTTTTAATACTCGGCATTATTCACCGCAAGAAAGTTTATGACGAGATTAACAAGCGTCTATAATAAAAGAGATGACCCCATCTTAAGCATAAAATTTATGTTAAAATAAGCTTCAGTTTTATGGGAATACTCGACTGCATAGGCAACACACCCCTTGTAAAAATAGAGAGCCTTAACCCGAACCCAAAGGTAAAGATTTTTGCCAAATTGGAGGGCAGTAATCCGGGCGGCTCTGTAAAAGACCGCATTGCCCTTTACATGGTTCAGATGGCGGAGAAAGACGGCAGGCTTACAAGGGATAAGATAATCCTTGAGGCGACTTCAGGCAACACAGGCATAGGTCTTGCGATGGTAGCATCAGCAAAGAGGCACAGGGTAAAGCTCACCATGCCAGCCTGCGTCAGCATCGAAAGAAGGAAGATACTCGAGGCATTTGGCGCAGAACTTATACTCAGCCCTGCTGAAGAAAGCACCGACGGCGCAATCAGGCTTGCCCACAGGATAATGGAAGAAGAGCCCGATAAGTATTTCATGCCCAACCAATTTGACAATCTTGCCAATTCTCTTGCCCATTATGAGACTACCGCAGTGGAGATAATCGAGCAGACAAAAGGCGCTATAACTCATTTTGTGGCAGGCATGGGCACAACAGGCACATTGATGGGCGCCGGCAAAAGATTAAAGGAATACAACAGCAATATTCAGGTGATAGGCGTAGAGCCTGTGAAGAATCACAGGATTCAGGGACTGAAAAATATGACGGAGAGCATCGTTCCCGGGATTTTCAATCCTGCCAATCTTGACGAAAGATACCTTGTCAACGACGAAGAAGCCTTCGATACGACCCGAATGCTTGCTATAAAAGAGGGGATTTTTGCAGGGATGTCGAGCGGTGCTGCGATGTATATTGCCCAGAAGATATCGAGCAAGCTCAAAGAAGGAGTCATAGTCGTCATTTTCCCCGATAGAGGAGACAGATACCTCTCAACCTCCCTTTTTGCCTCCATCTGCGGCAAATGCCCCCCATAATGG
>DAIQAO010000106.1:0-4291 GCA_036781645.1 Dissulfurispiraceae bacterium | reverse complement strand
CCTGTGATAAATAACAATATTTTGATGAAGCTTATAGTATAATATTACCAAAACATTCATTTACTGGAGGTTGTGATGGTAAATATTTACTATGATAAAGATGCTAACATTAATGTACTAAAAGGCAAGAAGATTGTAATTATGGGTTATGGCAGTCAGGGACATGCCCATGCCAATAATCTCCGTGACAGCGGGATGGATGTTACAATTGGCTTAAGAGCCGGCAAAAGCTGGGATAAAGCTGTTGCTGCTAATTTCAAAGTTTTGACCCCTTCAGAGGCTGCAAAAATAGCCGATGTTATAATGATGCTGCTGCCCGATGAGCTTCAGGGAGATGTATTCAAAACCGAGATTATGCAAAACATGAAAAAGGGCTCTTACCTTGCCTTTGCCCACGGTTTTAATATACATTTTGGGCAGATAGTACCTCCTTATGACATAAACGTCTTCATGACAGCTCCAAAAGGTCCCGGGCATCTCGTAAGGTCTGAATATCTCAAAGGCAGCGGCGTTCCGTGCTTGATAGCCGTTCATCAGAACCCTTCTGGCGACGCAAAGGATGTCGCCCTTGCTTACGCCTCAGCCATAGGCGGTGGCCGAGCCGGCATAATAGAGACTACCTTCAGGGAAGAGACAGAGACCGATCTTTTCGGAGAGCAGGCAGTTTTATGCGGCGGTATTACTGCGCTCATTCAGGCAGGATATGAGACATTGGTGGAAGCAGGCTATGCCCCTGAAATGGCTTATTTCGAATGTCTGCATGAAGTAAAACTGATAGTTGATTTAATCTATGAAGGCGGGATATCAAATATGAGATATTCAATTAGCAATACAGCCCAATATGGCGACCTTACACGGGGACCTCGTATTATTACAAAAGAGACAAAAAATGAAATGTCCAAAATCCTCAAGGAAATACAAGATGGGGTATTTGCAAGGGAGTGGATGCTCGAATGCAAGGCAAACAAACCAGTTTTTAATGCCCTTACAAGAAAAGGCGAGGAACATCCCATCGAAGAAGTGGGAAGGCGCCTCAGGGCGATGATGCCATGGCTCAAAAAAGATAAGCTCGTTGACAAGTCAAAGGCTTAATCACCAATGATGAAAATCGCTCCGGAGGGCTATCCCTACATTGCCTTCTTTTTAATACTAACAATATTATTTTCTTTCGTGATTGATAAATGGGCGTCTGTGGTTCCGTTTGTGTTTCTTTCCTTTATGATATTTTTTTTTAGAGACCCTGACAGGAAAACCCCATCTGGCGAAAACGACTTCGTCTCTCCTGCTGATGGAAAGATTATACTCATTCAGGATGTTTATGAAGATGGATTTTTGAAGGCTGACACTGTGGAGATAAGTATTTTTATGTCCCCTTTAGATGTTCATGTGAATCGCTCTCCATGCTTTGGAGTTGTAAAGAAGGTCACTTACAAGGCAGGGAGATTTTCCCCTGCCTTCAAGCCAGAGGCTCATCTGAATAATGAGAGCATATCAATGGTTCTTGAAACAGACAAAGGTTTGATATTAATCCGACAGGTTGCCGGGGCAATTGCAAGGCGGGCTGTATGCAGGGCTAAAGAAGGAGAAATGTTAGGTAAAGGTCAGCGTTTCGGGATTATTAAATTCAGTTCAAGGGTTGATATATACCTGCCCAGAAACACGTCTGTAAAAGTTCAATTGGGTCAAAAAGTGAAAGCTGGTGAGACTATTATAGGAGAAATAGTGACATAACAAAATCTCGAATCAATAAATAAATTTACAGGTTAAAAACTGTAGAGTTCTTCGCAATGGAGCAACTAAAGCAAAAGGATAAAAATTTAATGCTTAAATATAATAAAAAAGACCCTGAAAAAAGGCCTAAAAAAGGCATCTACCTTTTGCCCAACACCCTAACTCTTTGCGGCTTGTTCTGCGGTTTTTTTGCCATTGTGGCTTCGATAAACGGCAATTACCTGCATGCTGCATGGGCTATCATCATCGCAAATATCTTCGATGGTCTTGACGGCTGGATTGCACGTCTTACAAATACGACAACCCGATTCGGCATCGAACTCGATTCTCTATCAGATCTTGTGGCATTTGGAGTAGCCCCCGCAGTGATGATCTATAAATGGGGATTGATGCCTTTCGGCAGGATTGGATGGGCTGTGGCTTTTTTATTTGTAGCCTGCGGCGCCTTGAGGCTTGCACGGTTCAATATTCAGACAGGGCAAACATCTTCTAAAGCCTTCAGGGGATTGCCGATTCCAGGGGCTGCGAGTGTTATATGCTCAGTTGTCATATTTTATTACGAATTCTGGACAGACATACCTGATAAAAATATACTCTTCCCAATTCTAGTCACCTTACTGTCTCTGCTGATGGTAAGCACTCTGCGTTTCCATGGAGCTAAAGAAATTGACTTCAAGGAAAGAAAACCTTTCTGGGTTTTGATTGTATTTGTGATAGTTTTGTTTGTGTTGCTGGTTCACCCATCAACAGCGATATTCATTTTTGCAATGACCTACCTTTTATGGGGTATAATTGAGAATATTTATCTTTTCTTCCGCAAAAGGCAGATGAAACAGATTGAACATGAAAGTCACACTGGATAAATCAAGATGGAGTGAAAATGCGCTACATAAAAATATTTGACACAACCTTAAGGGATGGAGAACAATCGCCGGGCGCCTCAATGAATGTTGAAGAAAAACTGCAGATGGCAAAGCAGCTTGTGAGGTTAGGGGTCGATTTGATTGAGGCAGGATTTCCAATAGCATCGCCTGGTGATTTTAATGCAGTAAAAAGAATAGCAAATGAGGTCTCGGGGGCGAGCATTGTCGCTCTTGCAAGGGCTAAAGAAGAAGACATCAGAAATGCCTATGATGCAATCAAAGATGCCCCTGTCAAGCGGATACATACATTTCATTCAACATCCGATATTCACCTGAAGTATCAGTATAGAATCAGCCGTGAAGAAGCCCTTAAACGGTCTGCTGAGATGGTTAAATTTGCGAGAAGTCTTGTAGATGATGTTGAATTTTCTCCTATGGATGCCACGAGAACCGAAGTGCCCTATCTTCTTGATGTGCTCGATGCTGTTATAGAAGCTGGGGCGTCAACGGTTAATATACCAGACACTGTTGGTTATACAACGCCTGTAGAATTTGGGAATCTCATAAAAACGATTAAAAAAAGAATCAGAAATAAAGCCGTTATCTCAGTCCACTGCCATAATGACCTTGGGCTTGCCGTTGCCAACTCCCTTGCTGCCATAATTAACGGAGCAGGGCAGGTAGAATGCACAATAAATGGTATTGGTGAAAGGGCTGGCAACTGTTCAATGGAAGAAGTCGTTATGAATCTTAAAACAAGAAGGGACTTTTACAAAGCAGACACCAGGATTAATACTAAAGAGATAATGCGGACAAGCAAGCTTGTAACAAGAATAACAGGCATGGCTGTTCAGCCCAATAAGGCTATTGTAGGTGCCAATGCCTTTGCGCATGAATCTGGTATTCATCAGGATGGGCTTCTGAAGGAAAAAATGACATACGAAATAATCAAACCAGAAGATATCGGACTACAAAAAATGGAGTTAATATTAGGCAAGCATTCAGGCAGACATGCCTTCAAGACCAGGCTCCAGGAGCTTGGTTACGTTCTGTCTCAGGAGGAGCTCGATGAGGCTTTCAAGAAATTCAAACATGTAGCTGATCAGAAAAAGTATATCTTTGATGAGGACATAGAAGCCCTTGTTCTAATTGAAGTTATGAAGGTTCCCGAGATTTATAAACTCATTGATATGACAGTAACTGGAGGGCTTAATAAGAAACCCGTTGCCAAAATAAAAATGCAGATCAACGACAAGGTAATAGAAAAATCCCACGAAGGGGGAGGTCCTGTTGATGCAACTTATAAGGCGATAGCAGCTATCACTAAAACAAAAAGTCGTCTGTTAAAGTTTGAAGTCAAGGGGATAACCGGAGGAACAGATGCAATAGGCGAAGTGATGGTAACCTTAGAAGAAAATGGTAAAACAATCAGGGGAATAGGCGCTGATACGGACATAATCGTTGCATCCGCAAAGGCTTATATAAATGCCCTTAATAAACTCTATATCAGAAGGAAAAACAGTGCTGCCTCATAAGCAATTTGATGACATTTAAGAAGCATGAAAAAAGAGAAGCACGGCAAAAGGATAGATTGACGTGTTTCTTTTATATTTAATAATATTGCTGTACGGTTAAAATAGAGCGCCTTGAATGGGCTCTTCCCTTCTCATGTTTAGTTTATCGGGCTTCAGGGTGAG
>DAIQAO010000105.1:0-4368 GCA_036781645.1 Dissulfurispiraceae bacterium | reverse complement strand
CAGCACAGAACATAAAGAGGATAGTAAAACTCCTATCAAGGAAAGGGCCTCGAAGGGAAGCCCTGCCAGTTCAGAAGTTGGTAGAATTCTCTTTTCCGTGTGGGTTATTTGAAATATTGATCTTATTGTTTCAGAATATCAATGGAAAACAGTTAAGACACAAAATTTATTTCATAAAAACTTAGTTTTTCAACAGTCTGTAAAGACACGACCCCGCAACACCGATTTTGGGGCATGTGAAAGATTCTTGCCAACCAGCAACGGATATCACTATAATTTATTTATGGAACTTAGTGAAAATGCATTGAAGGTGCTATCTGCGAGATACCTTATCAAAGATACCAAAGGGAAGATAACCGAGAAGCCTGATGAAATGTTCAGGCGTGTAGCGCTTAATACCGCAAATGCTGAAAAGCAATATGGGGATGACCCCCAAAAGTGGGCGGATAAGTTTTATGAAATAATGTCATCCCTGAGATTTCTTCCGAACTCCCCAACCCTTATGAATTCAGGCAAGCCTCAAGGGCAACTTGCAGCTTGCTTTGTCCTGCCTGTTGAAGACTCTATGAGAGGAATTTTTGAGACACTGAAGAACGCTGCCCTCATACTTCAGAGTGGAGGAGGAACTGGTTTTTCCTTTTCCAGATTGAGGCATAAAAGGGATATTGTAAGTTCAACGGGCGGAGTTGCAAGCGGACCTGTATCCTTTATGAAGATATATAATACGGCAACAGATGTCATCAAACAAGGCGGGGCAAGGAGAGGCGCTAATATGGGGATTCTGAGGGTAGATCACCCCGATATCCTTGAGTTTGTCAGATTAAAGAGGCTGACAGACGAACTGCACAATTTCAACATTTCAGTTGCGATATCTGATGAGTTTATGAACGCACTAAAAAATAATACAGAATACAATCTTATTAACCCAAGAGACAACATGATTGTCCGTACAATAAGAGCTAAGACAGTCTTTGATGAGATAGTGCATAGCGCATGGGCAACTGGCGATCCCGGCTTGATATTCATAGACCGTATCAACAGGTCCAACCCAACTCCGCATTTGGGGTTGATTGAAAGCACAAACCCCTGCGGCGAACAGCCCCTTCTGCCTTATGAAGCTTGCGTATTAGGTTCTATAAATGTCTCGGCATATCTCAAAAAAGATTGTCAATGGCGGTTTTATGATATCCCCGAAGATGAATTCGATTATAGTTTGGTGGCAGATTCTATTGAATGGGGGGCTCTAAAAAATGACATTACTACAGCGGTCAGGTTTCTTGATGATGTAATAGATGTGAATATTTACCCTGTCCCACAGGTCGAATTAATGCACAAGGGAAATAGGAAGATAGGGCTTGGCGTTATGGGCTGGGCAGATTTATTGATTTTATTAGGACTTTCCTACGGAGACGAAAAGTCTATCCGACTCGCTAAAGACATAATGAGATTCATACAAGATGAATCAAGAAATGCTTCCAAAGCTTTAGCTTCAGAAAGAGGCGCCTTCCCAAACTTCAAGGGTTCTGTGTATGAAACAACAGGTATGTCTGCCATGAGAAATGCCACCCTTACAACCATAGCCCCGACAGGCACCCTCGCGTTAATCGCTGACTGTTCAAGCGGTATAGAGCCCATATTTTCCCTTGCCCATAAGAGGTTCATAATGGATTCAGCAATAGTTGAGACAAATAAATATTTCATTGCTGCCGCCAAAAAATTCGGCTTCTTCAGGGAAAAAGTAATGAAGCGGGTTTATGAAAGCGGAAGCATCAGTGGCATTAAATCCATCCCTCAACGAATAAGAAGGATTTTCAGAAATGCCATTGAAATACCTTATGAGGCGCATATCGAGATGCAGGCAGCCTTTCAGGAATATACAGACAACGCTGTCTCAAAAACAATTAATCTCCCCCGCAAAGCTAATAGAAAAGATGTAGCCAGGGCTTTTATGCTTGCATACAACAAGGGCGTAAAAGGGATAACTGTGTTTAGATACGGCTCGATAAAAGGGACTTTGGTCAAATTTCAGGATTCTGATTAGTTATAATTTTACAACCTCAACTTCTATTTCCTTGTCTTTGACAATATTGATGATAAGCATAGATTTTGGAAAAGGGCCGGGATTCAAAAAGTAAATATCTCCTTTCTTTTCATTTCTCAGGCGATGGGTATGTCCATGGATATAGATATCAATTTTTTCTCCTTTGAATTCGTTTTCTAATATTTCATCCCTAAAAAAACCATATCCATGAAAAATACCTATCCTTTTGCCTTCTACTTCTATAATTTCCTTTTCCTGAAGAGACTTTTTTATTGGCAAATCATCCATATTACCTGCCACTCCGCAGAAATTACATATTCCTCTTAATTGTTGAATTACATTGATATCGGTATAATCTCCGCAATGGATGATTAAATCGAGATTAAGGTCGGTGAGTTTTTTTATTAACTCAGCAGGCAAAGATAAAAAGTGAGAATCTGAAATAACCCCTATTCTCATAAATCTCTGGTTGTAGTATCAATTATCTTTTTAACAATTAACGAGGTTGAAATATTTTCTATGTAAGGTAGGCTGTGAACTTCAGCTACCAGATCGGAACCTACGATGTCCGATTTCCTCCAGTCCCCTCCCTTTACTAGCACATCGGGCTTGATAGCATGAATAATCTCATAAGGGGTATCTTCATTGAAAATAACCACATAATCAACCATCTCGAGAGCGGATAAAACTTCAGCCCTCTGAAAATCGGGAATAATTGGTCTCTTTGGCTTGAGAGTTCTAACGGAAAAATCAGAGTTCAATCCTACTATAAGAATATCACCAAGTTTCTTTGCCTCTCTGAGATATCTGATATGACCGACATGTATGATGTCGAAACATCCATTGGTGAAAACTATCTTTTTGCCTGAAGACTTTAGATTAGTAATATTTTGAAGCAAATCTTGGAGTAATATAACCTTGCCCATGCTTATGTTGTTAGTCTATTAAAGATTGGATATAACTATTGTAAACCCCGATTTAAGATCTTTGTAAGCAGTTCCTTTGCCTTCTGTATTATCTCTTTATCGCTTTTGTAAGATGCCTTAGTAACTGCAGCATCGATGGGAAACCATTTTGCTTCGTCAACTTCCCAGCAATGATTTGTGATATCTCCTCCGGTATATTTCAATAAATAGTAAACCACCGTTTTTTTGCACTTTATGTTATCGCTTTTTATGTAAAACCAGAATGATTTCTCCCCTATGAGTTCAATTATATCGCCTGACAAGCCAGTTTCTTCAAAAATCTCTCTGATAGCAGCGTCCTCAGAATTTTCTCCTTTATCAATCAAACCTTTGGGCAGTGTCCATATGTTTCGATTTTTAATCGCTATCAATACAACCTCGATTTCATTATCTATCTGCCTGAAAATCACCCCGCCTGAGGATTTTAAGTATTGTATCGTAGCCGGTTTCATATATAAATAGCTATTTCCTTGAAACTAAAATTTATGTATTATTATCACTCTCGTAAAGAACCATAATTTATCCTTGCCCCCCTGCACCTATGTTCAAAGGAGGCAAGGTTCTAAATATAAAAGCAGAAGATATTAATCAACTATTTAGTAACTATTACCCTGTGACCTGTAAGATGAAGCAATAATACAACGAGTATTGCTATTACAAGCAGCGCTATTACCACGCTAAGCCCGTCGCCTCCAACCTTCAACTGATCAAGCTGAAGAGCGAGTTGATGTATCTGTTGATCGCTCAACTGTGAAAGCCTGCTTGAAATTTCATCTTTAGTAAAGCCAAGCTGCTCAAGTCTCTGTTGAACTATCTTTGTCTCAATAATCTGCTGTATCTTGCCTAAATCTTTTGTTCTATCAATACCAGAAAGAGCAGTTAAATCAGAAGGCACAAAACCGGCTTCAACCCTTGGAACTATGGAAATCAGCAAAACCGCAAAAACAAGATACCAAGCTATCGGCTTCATAAATGACGTCTTCATGTTAGTCACCCCCTTTCGGTTCAAGATTAGTTATGTTAGCTTCTTTTTATGATACTTCACATCATGCCATCGTGTAAACACTTTTCACCATTACCAAAATTTGGCTGTAGAACTTTATAGATAAAGTCGATAAGATAGTTAGAACTAAAAATAGAGATAGGAAGGGATGATTAATCAGAAAAATTCAAGATTAGCATTAAGAAATTTGTTCCTCAATCTCTGCGGAAAGCCTTTTAAAAATGGATTTTTAGCGTGGTGTAGTTTGACAATCTATAGGAATTTCTGATATAAAAGTAGGATTCCTGGGTAGCTCAGCCGGCAGAGCGGGTGGCTGTTAACCACTTGGTCGGGGGTTCGAGTCCCTCCCCAGGAGCCAT
>DAIQAO010000104.1:0-4401 GCA_036781645.1 Dissulfurispiraceae bacterium | reverse complement strand
TCAGCGGCAGCTTTCTTCTGGGCTTTATTTATAATTTGTGCTTCAAGTTCCCTTATATGCTCTTCAAGAGATTTGTCGGGCATGATTTTTACACTCTCTTTGTATTTACCCACCGCATTTTCAAGACTGCCCTGTCTTTCAAGAGCCTCTCCCTCTGCCTTTAGCCTTTGGGCTTGAGCCTGCTTCTGTTTGAACTCATTTTTCTTAGAGTTGAGCCTATTCTCAGCATCTACAATAGGTTGATATCTTTGATTCAGCTTCTTAGCTGATTGAAGTTCTCTCTCTGCATCGGCAATCATCTCAGTTTTCAGGAATTGTTCTATCAATACAAGATGTTTTTTAATTGACTGCAAATCGCTTTTCCATTTATCCAAAAGGGTTTTAGCTTCAACATTAGCAGAATCAATCTTTAAAGCCTCCTCAGCCAAAGAAATAGCCTCATCAAGCCTGCCCTGCTGAATGAGGGTCTTCGACTGTTCGATTCTATCCCTAACATCTTTTTGATATCTCTGCTTTGCCTCATTGAGCCTTTTTTCAGCATCTATAACCTTTGCGTATTTTGGATGCAGTGCCTTAGCGCCTTGAAAGTTCCTTCTCTGCATCGGCAAACTTTTTGTCAGCAATGAGTTTATTGACATTCTCAATGTGTTTATTGATTGTTTCTTTATCTTTTGTCCATTTATCCTTGAGCGTCTTAGCCTCTGCGTTTTTTGGGTCAAGGTTTGAGGCCTCTGATGCAAGTGTAATCGCTTCGTCAAGTTTGCCTTCGCTTACAAGTCCCTTTGCCTTCTGAACTTTTTCATATGCCTCTTTTGATTTTAGGGAACTATTTATCTGCTCCTGCGAAACTGAGATGGTGACTGTTTGAGCAGCCTCTCCGAGCTTTATACCCTCTGCATTAGTCACCTCTACCTTAACTGTATATGTTCCTGTGTTGCTGCAATTAATCTTTATCTCACTGCCTGCACCTGGAAATCCACAACTGCCCGAGGGCTCTACTGTCCATCTGTATCTTGTTGAATCGGGCTGGGGTGTGACTGTTGCCGTTAGATAGATATCCCGATGTGTAACAAACTGATTTGGCTTGAGTGTTACCATTCCGCACTTCTGTGCCTGTCCTAATTGTGTATCACACTGCCACATCTGGGGTGGAGATTCACGATATCTTGGCTCACCAATGCTTACCTGATAGCCCTGTGCGGTGATTGTTATATCTTTAACTCCAATCTCGTCTCCTCCATCCTTGGACTTTGCGTGAACGGTTGCCCTGACTGGCTTTGTATCTTTGGGTTTAAATGATGCCTTGTCACCAGTGCCTGAGAAGTATCCGGGTATATCCCACCAGAAACTAACCATGTCATCTGACATCTTTGGATTGGTTGACACCTCAAGCCTGACCTCTTGACCTATCAGGGGTTTGTCATGACTGTATTTAATTGCCAATTCCGGATTTACCACCTCTATAGATATCTGATCTGATTCTCCAATAGTTTTCCATGCGCCATCAATCTCTCTTGAGACGACAACCCACACTGGCGTTATGCCTGTCTTTCTGAAAGTCGCTGAATGCCTCATCTGAGAGCCACCTTTTTGTTCATATTGAGGGTTTTTGGGGTCACCAAATATCGCATCAGGATTGGGCTCCCATAAGTATCTTAATGTTGGTCCTGAAAATGGTTTATCACCTGAGAATACCTCTGCAAGAAATGATGCCTTGCCCCCAATAGGCAGTCTATTTTCCTTCGGGCTTTCCTTTGTTAGCTTCACCTTGATAGGGCTACACTTTAAGGTGATTGAGTCCGATGCGCTGTTGCCGTCCTGATCTGTAACAGTTACTGTGACTGCACAGGTTTTACACTGGTTTTTAAAAGATGCCTTTGCGCTTGCATCCTTTAACTCGCTGATGCAGCCGCTCCATCTGTAAGCATATCCGCCCGTCCCCTCAGAAGCCTCCGCCTGTATGTCAATTACATCACCAATATCGGCAGGGTTCTTTGATGCCTTAAGCTTTACCGTGATAGGTTAACATGCTTCTTGTTTTCCTCGCGCCTCATCTTGTCTGCCTTATCAGCATCGTATGTGCCTTTGCCAAAAGCAGCTTCCCAGCAGCCCTTTGCACAGTCATTAGGGGCGTTAAAGAAGTGCCTCCTTGTGCAGCCAAAAGCACCGGCACCGCCAAAACAGGGACCGCTGCTCTTACATTCAGGTATAGATTTACCTTCGGGGTCATACCACACACCTATGTGTCCAGCCCAACCGCTTGAACACCTGCAGAGGCAGTTGAAGTATTGATGCCTCTTTTCCTCTTCTGTTGGAGGCGGGGTGCATCCCTGCTCAAGGGCAGGCTTCTGCCTTTCTATGCAACCCTCTGGTTTTTTAGCTGCTACTGTTCTTGTCTGTTTCTTAGTTGCCCTCACACATTCTCCCCATTCTGAATACTCATAACTGCATGTAGGCACATACTTTTCAGTGGGTGTGCAGGTCTGTTCAAGCACTGGCTTATCCTTTTCAATGCAATTTACAGGAGTTCTTGAAATTACTCTGCGAGTTTGCTTTTTAGAAGTTCCATCACAGGCAGACCATTCGGAATACTCATATGCACATGCCTGAGTCTCTTTTACAATTGGTGTGCATGATTGAACAAGTATAGGCTTGTCCCTTTCTACACAGCCAGCAGGCGATTTGGATAGCACAGTCCTTGTCTGAGTCCTTGTTGCAGAACTACATTTACTCCATTCTGAATAATGATATAAACATTCTTTCGTTTCAGGGTTAGGTTTTACAACTAACACATAGGGCAATGAGAAAAGTCTTATCTCTGTCTTACCTGATTTTACATAGAGGTTAAATCTTAATCGGTATGTCCCTTCCTGAGATGCCATAACCTTTACAGACTCCGAAGAGGACAGTTTTGTATTATCAGCCTCATTAAGCCATTCATACCTGAAGGTATCTCGAGCATTTTTGGTTAATGCATAAACAGAGGCAGGTCTGTTTACGATAGTGTCCTTATCACCTAATAGGCTAACCTCAATCTTACAGTATGAGGAAGGATTGGTGAGCCTTTGACGAATGATGAACCTTCAAAGGCATCTCGATTTTTCAGATAATTTACAAACATCCTGTGCATGATGTTTTGATTTTCATAGGGTTTAAACCTGCATAGTTTTTCAGTGAACTCGGTGGAATTCACAAACATATACCAGTAATCAATCATGCTTCTATGATTTCTTACAGTTAGTTCATCATTAATAGATGCTTTGATGTGAAAGAGGGCTTGCACATCTTTTAAGAGTTGGCTAATTTTAATAGTAGTATCTCTAAAGTAGCCATCGTTGATGGTAAAGGAATCCCTGTTTGACTGGACTGCTATGATGATGTCTCGGAGGTCTTCATTAGTGAGCCTGTAAGAAGATTCAACAAATGAGGCATAGGCGCTGTAGTCTGAAGCAATTTTTACAATCTTGCTGTATTGTTCTTGCGTTAAGCCAATAGGCTCTGACGATAGATTTGGGATAAAGAAATATTTAATAGGATGGTGAGCCTTCCCAATATTATCATCAAAATACATGGCAAGCTGTGATTGATTAAATTCAGGGGCGGGTCTTATGCATAGGTCATCACGTCCCCACTTTTCTTCAATTACCTTTAAGGCATAAGAATTGTGGATATTCTGCCCATATATGTTTAGGCAAGCCTCCCTCTTTTCAAACCACTCCCTTACTATCTTATCTATACTCTCTCCTAATTTGAGTGCATCGCCATAGAATTTAAGAAACTGTCCTAGAGTCTCGTTAAGTCCTGGAGGTAAGGTATCGGCAATCTTGTTAAAAGCATCTCCGAGCTTTGACATGCCAAATATGAGCCTTGTGGTAGTTTCAGACCTTCCCGGCATGGAAGCAATCCTTTCATATTCAGCGATTTCACCAGTAAGTGCCTTGTAATAACCATAATATTTCTTAAACTTGCCAAGCCTATCACCCACATACTTGACCTTCTTCTTGAAATCAACAAGATGCTCAAGCTTAGACTTCCTCTCATTAGAAATCTCTATTATCTTAAGTGCCTTTTCTTTCAGGGATTTGTCAACAAAGTCTGTTGTCATAAATAACTGAAGGGTGTTGTTTTCCTTGTCGTATTCTTTTTGATAATCAGCCAAGAGCTTATCAACAGTATTAGCGGCACTAATAGAGGCCTCAAGATAATTGCCCTGATATATCTTATTGCCAACATCTAAAAAGCCTTTGCCAGTCTCAAGCCTTCCTGATATTTTCTCAAAGGTCTTTTCGTCATATACCCTCTCTGCTATGTCAGATCCCATATCAATGGTCTTCTCAGCAGCAGAGAAAAAGTCTCCCTCTTCAATAGCCCATTGTATTTCTTTGGCTGAAAGGATTCATA
>DAIQAO010000103.1:0-4526 GCA_036781645.1 Dissulfurispiraceae bacterium | reverse complement strand
ATGTGGTATTAGGGTGATTGTTTTAGTTGCTGGTAAGGATAAATTTTATTTTCAGTATTAACCTATATTTGCAAGTTGCTTTTTGGCTCCCATTGTTAGACAACTTTCAAACCATACTCTTGAAATTCAAAAATGAAATCTATCATCCAATACAAACCCGATAAGGTAATGGTCGCAGGCTCGGACACTATTTGCGTCCTCGCACTGCGCCTTTTACTTCCTGACACACTTTTGGCATAGCGGTTTTCCTCTGCCAATTTCATCGCCAGAGTTTATTTATCTATTCCCACCCACCACCCTATAAGGATTTTATTTTTATCAAAATTTCCCTTGGCAACTATTGTATTCTTTTGTATAATATAGCCAGATTTTATGAAAAATTGTTTTTTAAGAAAAGGATTACCTTTATGAACGAAAAAGAAATAATGACGGTCAAACAGGTTTCAGAACCCCGCCCTTTCAAGATGTACTATGTATACTTGTTAAAAAATTTTAGCAGCGGAAACATCTATATTGGGTGGACTCCAAATTTAAAACGAAGATATACTGAACATAAAGAGAGAAATAATAAATGGCAGATTATCTATTATGAAGCATATATTTCCAAACGAGATGCGCAATTACGAGAAAGGCAGCTAAAAAAATATGGTTCATCACTAGGACATCTGAAAAAGCGTTTAGAGAACAGTTTAAGAAAGGGCGGGGCAGATGGACGAACATACCATCTATAAACTTGCCCGCTCTGGTCAAATCCCATCCCTCAACCCAGCCCTTTCTCTTACTATTAAAACACGTAAGGTTAATTGTTCAAGTAAAACTAATTATACTGAAAAATATTTTGGTGTTATTGAAAGGGCTGGGGCTGGTCAGTGGCGGTTTAAAAAAGAAGTAATAGATGCGTGGATACGAGAGCAATCTTTGAAGCGAGTATTAAAGAACAGAAAATCTTCTCACACCATAAGCAGTGATAAAACTAAGGTAATGTGATATATGTTAAGTAATGTTGGGCAAAACGACTGGGGTTAAAAAGAGAGAAAATGAGCAGTCTGAAAATAAATTTCAAAACCGAAGAAGAACTTCAAGAAGCAATCTTGAAGGAAAAGGCGAAAGGAACCCCTGATTTAGAAATTGGGCAGAAATATGGAGTAACATTTAGATATATTGAACGGCTTATTACTCGTTCGCAGGGGCTTAATATTAGTGCCTTAAAAGTTTCAAAGAAGATAAAAACACTTCATCCAAAAGATTTTAAGGAAGGACAAACCACAGTCTGGAGTTTTAAGCAAAGGGGTGCATGGGCAACTCATAGTGGAGAGTATAGAGGCAATTGGTCTCCTTATATCCCAAGAAATGTGATTTTAAAGTATTCAAAACCTGGTGAGTTAGCTTTGGATTATTTCTGTGGTGCTGGAACAACCGCTGTTGAATGCAAACTTTTAGGAAGGAGATGCATAGCCCTTGATATTAATGATAAAGCCATTGAACTGGCGAAGCAAAATGTAAACTTTAATATAGAACCACAACAACTAACATATGAGAAAACTCAACTTCAAATTTATGAACCACAGTTGCTTGTTGGTGATGCAAGAGATTTGTCATTCCTGCAAGATAACTCCATCGACTTAATATGCACTCATCCTCCGTATGCAAACATTATTCATTATACTGATACCAAAGAGGGTGATTTATCATTTTTGGATATTGGCGATTTCTTAAAAGAGATGTCAAAGGTTGCCAGAGAAAGTTTTAGAGTACTGAAGCCGGGTAGACAATGCGCTATTTTGATTGGAGATACTCGCAGGAAAAAACATGTAATTCCTTTAGGATTTAAACTTGTAAATGTTTATCTGGATGCAGGTTTTAAGTTAAGAGAACTTGTTATAAAGCGTCAACATAACTGTAAGACTACAGGATTCTGGTATGCCAATAGTATAAAATACAATTTTCTTCTTTTAGCCCATGAGTATCTACCAATTTTTGAAAAGCCCATAACACCTGAGGCTTTAAGCGTAAAGGAAAAGGAAATAGATTATAGTGTGGTTATCCCTGCGTTAGAGAAACCGCTGCAAAAAAGAAGATTAGATGAACTTGAAACCACAACGGTATGGGTCTTGCCTGAGAAGGATTTTGAAGAACGTTTAAACAAAAATGTAATTGAAAGATATTCAGATGGGGACGGATATTCGGCTGTCTTTTTTGTTTCCCATGCCAGAAATAAGGTACAAATAACTTTAAGAAAAAAACAAAAAGGTAAGAGATTACTTTTTATCAAGTCCCCATTTTTGAATAATAGTCCTACTCAGTCAAATATTGAATATTACTTAAAGGAGATAGAAAAAATTGTAGGCCAAGGTTTACCTATTATAAGCAATGATGGATTTTTGGTGATTCAAACACAAGATGTAAGAATAGATGGATACATAGAACCCCTTGCTAAAAGAGTAGTAGATATGTTGTACCATGATAATTTGTGGCTTAAGGAAATAGTAGTTGTTACTCAAGAGGGAAGAAATTCAAAAACTCAGGACTCAGGAGAGTACCTGAAGATAACTCATCAATATTTACTCGTGTACGAGGTAAAAAAGTGAAGAAGAATATATATACACATGAAGTGGAGCTAACCAAGTTGCAAATTAAAAATGGACCTCGTGAAGAATTTAGAAAGCTATTGGAAAAAGTAAAGTACAGAGGCTACGAAGTGGAACAATTGACGGATGGGAGGAAAATCGTAATAACAAAACCGGGTGGCAAATTCGTTTTTGGTAAAATCAAACGTGAGGATTTTATGGTTTGGGTTTATAATCCAAACGACTCAACACTTTGGCTGATCTCTCATAAAGATATATACAATGACCTTAAAGAAAAAGAAAAGATTAGTCCCGATGAAACGATTAAAATAATAGATGCTCTTGAAAAGGTTTTTAATGGAGAAGAGCCTGATGATGTATTGAAGACTACAGAATTAAATAGACTAACAGGAGAACTTCCAGAAGTTTTGCTTAAAGCATATAAATGGATATGGGGGCAGGAAGATTGTAACTACCCAGAAGGAGAAGGACGAGAAATGTCGATGAAAGGGCTCCGGGAGCTAAGACAAAAAATTAAGGAGGAACTGGGGAGTAGTTAGGTGAAGAGGTTGGTCAACTTATCTAATGCGATTTACTATTATCTAATGTCCTCTTACAAAATATGGAAAGTCAAGCGAGCACAAGAAGATGACCTTGTTTATACAACCAAAGCAGATGTTCAAATCGGAGTTTATCCCGGTAGCAAACCAGAATCTCCTTATGATTTCATTGTAAAATTTAGAGAACCAAACAAACGAGAACGCACGCCTGCCCATGTTCATTTAATTGTTGAAATATATGTCAAGCATGCCCATAATCCATTGTTAACCTTAAAATTGAAGGAGCATATCTTAACAATGTTAAATCAGATAAAACCTGTAAATTCATTTCCTCCGAGTCTTCAGTTTTTTAAACTCGAACATGTTGAGCCATATAAAGAATTAGATAAAGTCGGAGAATTCACGGTTGAATTCTTGCTTGTTGTAACCGAACTTATGGCAATACAGGAAAAAACAAATTACCCTGAGGGTTCTTTAACTGAAAGTTTGTACAAAGATTTTGGAGTTAAAGATCGATTTTCAGTAATTCAGAAGGCTGTATTAAAGAGGCTAAGATAATATGAGGAAATTTATATTGAAAGGCTGGATTCTGAAACCTGTTTGACCGTCATTATTTCTTTTTCGTTCATAAAGGCAATCCTTTTATTGAAAAACAATTTTTCATAAAATCTGGTTAGTACAAAAGAATACAATAGTTGTCAAGAGAAATTTTGATAAAAAATAAAATCCTTATAGGGTGGTGGGTGGGAATAGATAGATAAACTCTGCCGATGAAATTGGCAGAGGGAAACTGCCACGCCAAAATTGTGGCAGGAAGTAAAGGGAGCAGTGCGAGGAAGTCCGCATTTGGCGGATGTCCGAGCCTGCGACTGTGATGTCATTTCTTTAAATTTCTTTCTTTTGATTGGTGGATGGAATTTGGTAAAATTATAGGAACTGTTCGTAGTGATTTTGAGAGCGGAGCCAATTTTAACAATACGAACTGGGGATTTTCGGAAATAGACGGAAGTCCCATTTTCTTTTTTGTCCCCACCCGACCCAACCTCTGAATGAAGGATTGAATTTTTGAAAGCGTAAAAATCTTCTGAATAATAAAGATTTATTTGCATTTGCTCTTTTGAATAAAGAATGTTTTTGATGAACTTTTTGATTAAAAGATTTCTTTCAATTCCTTTTTGCTGGGCAAGTGATTTTAGAAATATTTTGAGGATATTTTGAAGCGTTTGAGAAGAAAGAAAAATACTCGACTTTTAAGCTATTATTTATTATCATATATTAGCAATAGTTGATAAATATGAATAAAAGCTTATGACTATGGATAAATGGTTAACTCTTGAACAGATAGCTGAATATTTGCAGATGAGCACATCTTCAATCTATAAGATGGCTCAGGCGGGTA
>DAIQAO010000102.1:0-4544 GCA_036781645.1 Dissulfurispiraceae bacterium | reverse complement strand
GGCAAAGAAATCGTGTCATATCCCTGCTTGAATATTTTTTTGGACGCCTGCGCTTTGAAATGATTCCTGAGAATTTTGATAACTGTCCTTTTAGATTGGCTATGGTTGCTGATTCTATCATTATGATTACCTCCTTTTCTTTTATCTATAGGGATTTATAGTAGGTACCGAATATTAAACTCAGGAATCTTTATACTTGTCAAAAGAAAAGGTAAGTTCAACTTCTTCATTTCATAGTTCTTCAATTATTTCAGAGGGTTAGTTGATTGAGTTATAAAAAACTCTGGAAACCCCAGTTAAATTTCCATTGTTTTTTTTATTTTTTTAGAGTAAGCTTAAAGTATAGTATGGTAGTACCGGGCTATGGATAATTCTCAAAATTACTGAAAAGTTAATTGAGCAAAAAATCTTTAAGCATTTAATCTTGGTTAAATATAATTGCAAAAATTAGGAAGCATCTAAATTTGATAAATTTAGATGCTTATGGTAATTTTTAGAGGGATTACCTTTACTGTCAATTTATCAACATATATTATAATGTTTATCCAGTGATTAAGAATTCTCAAAAGTGCCCCCTAAACATGACTAAGGCGCAACAATTGTATGCTTTTCGTGAAAAATTTAAGGCTTATAATGGCAACATGGGACTTTGGTATAATTATTGCTCTTTAATAATTGGAAATTTAAAGATTACTGGTTAGCCAAAATAAAGATTTATTAACCATTAGATATCCTTAGATGAAGCATTTATTAGCTATATTGGGGGGTCGTGATGCATATTAGAGTTTTATATTACAACGACAAATACGATTATGTAACAGACCTCAAGTTTCAGGAGCTTTTGGGGCTAAAACAAGTAAAGAGGTTTTACCGTCCATCAGAAAAGAGGTGGGTTACTGTGGGAATTGATCGCATCAGAGGAATGGGTGGGACATATTGCGGGACAGACAGAAGAAAAACTCTGATGCAGCAAATAGCTTGCAGCAAATAATGTAATATTTTTCTTTTTGAATTCAGGAGGTAAAAGATGGATGTTTTTGACGCAATCAAAACAAGGAGGAGCGTCCGGCGGTTCTCCGACAAACCTGTTGATGATAGTGATATAAAGACAATCCTCGACTCAGTCCGCCACTCACCTTCTTGGGCTAATATGCAGTGCTGGCGTTTTGTGGTAGTAAGAGACGAGAAAATAAAACAAACAATAAGCGAACTTTCATCAATTGAGTCTCTCTTAAAACCGATGGGCTACAAAGCTAACCCTGCCAAAAAAGGCATCACCGAAGCCCCTGTCGTGATTATAGCCTGTGCAGATCCAAGCCGTTCAGGCTCTGTATGGAATCAATCTTATTATATGACCGATCTGGGAATAGCTGCTCAAACCCTTATGCTTGCTGTCAGAGGGCTGGGAATGGGAACGGTATTTGTGGGGATATTTGATGAAGACGGGCTTCGTAAGCTCCTCGGAATACCTGACAACATAAGGGTTGTTGGAATATTTCCCATAGGTTATCCACGAGAAGAAAAGAAAGAAATGCCACCACGAAAACCCTTGGATGAGATAGTCTTTTATGAAAAATGGGCTAAATAAATCATGGGCTTTTGAGTCTCCGGTTAAAAGCCTAAAACAGCGATTCCCCCTTGACTTTTTTAATAAAAAAGGTTAAAACATACAATCATGTTCAGGCTAATTGTGATATGGTTGTTTTTTTTGCTTCTCTTTTTTACTCACTCAACGGTTTTTGCTGACAGGTTTATAGCAGAAAAAAACTTTATTGAGAGAGACCATCTTGATATATCACACCTTATAATGAAAAATTTCTCTTCTGACAAACCAACCAATGATTTTGCAAACGAAGACATATGCATCGTCCCTACACTCAGCAATGAAGATTTTTCAAGACACATGCCCTTAGCCACGGCTGAGCCCTCCCCTGCACATAATGAAAGCAAGCAAAAACAAGGGTTCCCTTCAAGCGCTCTTACACTATCGTCAGAAAAAGAACAAAAGCCATTATTCCCCTTTGGGCTTTCTTACGAATCAAATAATGCCGCCCTAAAGGCTATCAATAAAAGCCTGAATTTATTCAGCGACAAGCTAAAAGAGAGATTTACTTTATGGCTCGAGAGGTCTGCCAGATATGTTGATATAATGAAAGAGATTTTAAGGGAAAAGAACATGCCCTCAGAATTGGTATTTCTCCCTCTAATAGAAAGCGGTTTCAATCTCAATGCATATTCTAGGGCTCGGGCAGTGGGTCCCTGGCAGTTTATTGAGGCAACTGCGAAAAGATATGGTCTGGTGGTTGACTGGTGGAGAGACGAAAGAAAAGACCCTGTAAAATCGACTAAGGCTGCTGCTGACTACCTAAAAGACTTATATCGCATGTTCGGCTCATGGGAGCTTGCACTCGCTGCATATAATGCAGGAGAAGGCAGGATATCAAAGGCTTTGAAAAGGACTTATTCCGATGACTATTGGGACCTTCTGAGAACTACCCAAATAAGGGATGAGACCAAAAACTATGTTCCCCATTATATGGCTGCTGCCCTTATTGCTAAGAAGCCTGAAGATTTTGGCTTTCATTATCTCGACTACCACAAGCCCATTGAATATGCAGAAATAACTCTTAATCACCCTGTAGATTTAGATTTGATAGCTAAATGTGCAAATACTACAGTTGAGGAAATAAGGTATCTAAATTCTGAGTTGAGAAGGTGGAGTACGCCTCCTCACATTCCCCTCTACACAATAAAAATCCCGGCACAATCAAAAGAGTCATTTATAATAAATCTTGAGCGCATCCCCAGAGATGAGCGCTTCAGCTACGATATTTATAAGGTCAAAAAGGGCGAGAATATCAAAAAAATAGCGGCTAAACTGGAAGTCCCGGTTATTGCAATAATTCACTTAAACTCTTCTACAGGTCTTGAAAATCTAAAGCCTGGAGATGTTATAAAGGTGCCTCCCAGAGGTAAGTATTTTGCTGATCTTGATGATAAGATGTCTGCTAAAAAAATAGCGGCTAAAAAGAAGGTTGGAAAAAACACAGCAAACAAAAATACTAAAAGCAAAAAGCAGGTTGTAAAAGAAAGTAAATCATCATCTAAGACGAAAAAAATATAATTAATTCTCCCCTGCCCTTTTTTTAGCCTCACTCACAAAAACGGATTGAGGGTATTTTTCTACAATCTGCCTATAAAAGCCTTTTGCCTCTTCCCCTCTACCGGTTGCCTCCAGTATTTTTCCGCTTTCAAGCAAGGCTAAATCCTGAAAAATTCCGTCTTTGATATTCACGATAATCTTGAGACTGTTTAGGGCATTTTCTGTATCATTTTTTTTGAGAAAAGCCATTGCTTTCTTAAAATGGGCAAGAGAGACTATCTCGGGGTCTGAAAACTGGGTTACAAGGTCGTTTAATGTTTTGACAGTCTCTTCATAATCACCAATCTCATAATGACAGTTAGCAATATAGAGAAGAACCCTTGGGTTTTTCTTCACATTGTAAGATTCTCTGAACTTCCCCAAAGCATTTTTTACCCTCTCTTCTGTATTAGCGGCTGTTTGTTGAGATAAACCGTAAAAAATCTTTTGCCCCTCGGACTCCAATTGGGAGGCTTTGTATGTCAATGACCTATTATACAAAAAGAAGCCGGTAACAGTTGCTGCAATCACGAAAAAAGCGACAAGCGAGATTGCCAGCACCTTCTGTCTATGTTTAAGCTTTTCTCTAAGATCTGTTAATGTATCTTCAATCTCCCTGTTTGTTGATAATTTTCTTTCAGAGAGTTTTTTAATCTCCTTTGGCATCAATTACCCCCGAATTGCTTTTTCTACTAAATATCTGGAATGCTCAAACGCTTTTGCCAAAGCTGAATCATCATATCCAGCAGCCTGAAGTATCATTTTGGCTGTATCCCTACTAATGAGGTCTGATGGCGCATGGGCATCAGAGTTTACAATCACGGTAATCCCGAGCTTCAATGCCCATTTTGCAACGTATCCGTTGGCAAGGCAGTGCCCTTTTCTAGCGGTTATCTCGAGGGTCACAGCCCGTTCTCTGGCATATAGCAGGTCATCATAAGAAATTATGCCAGGATGGGCAAGTATATCAGCCCCTGCTTCTATAGCAGCCCGATTTGTTCCATCAATAACAGGCTCGACGATAGTTTCGCCGTGAACAACAACAATTTTTGCCCCAAGATTCCGAGCCTCCTTCACCAAAGCTGGGATTAAAGGGGGCGGCACATGGGTTATCTCGGCACCTGGTATTATGGTCAGGGGGGCATAAGGTTGTATCGCTTTAACAGCTTTCATAATTCTTGGAATTATAAAATCAATATTGGATTGATCCATGTGGTCGGTTATAGCTATTGCCTCATAACCTGCCGCAGCAGCCCGCCTGATTAATTCTGCAGGTATTAATTCTCCATCACTAAAAATGCTATGGGTGTGTAAATCAATCATAAATAGTAACTGTAAAGAATACAGTAAAAATACGGCAAAAGTAAATATGTTATAATCTGGAGTTTCCTGAGTTTTTAGC
>DAIQAO010000101.1:0-4695 GCA_036781645.1 Dissulfurispiraceae bacterium | reverse complement strand
TTAGACACCAGTGCTTTGAAATGATTCCTGAGTATTTTGATAACTGTCCTTTTAGATTGGCTATGGTTGCTGATTCTATCATTATGATTACCTCCTTTTCTTTTATCTATAGGGATTTATAGTAGGTATAGGATATTAAACTCAGGAATCTTTATACTTGTCAAAAGAAAAGGTAAGTTCAACTTCTTCATTTCATAGTTCTTCAATTATTTCAGGGGGTTAGTTGATTGAGTTATAAAAAAACTTAGGAAACTCCAGCAACGGGTTTATTGACTCTATAGACAAAAGAGGCAAAAATACAAGATTCCCCCTTATGACTCTATCTATAGGGGTTGATCACAATACACGAAAAAACTTCCAACACTACGGTGAAATAACTCAGGTTCTTGCTGAATTGAAACATTATGCTAAGTCGATCAAAGGCAGCTATTATATATTAGATAGAAGGAGCTAGTGAAGAATCCTGCACCATAGATCGCAAAGTATTAAGATTCACTCTTTAGTGAGTACAGCATTGTGTTGGTAGAGGTTATTTTATGAATAGCCATAGAATCCAACGACCTTGAGCACTATAAGGTAGTCAGGAAAATCTCTTAACTTCCGCCCTGGCATTATCTCCAGCAGCGCCGTTTCTCTTCCGCACTAAATCAGCTTTACTTTTTCCAGTATGCAGGGACAAAAAGTATAAGCACAGTATATATTTCAAGTCTTCCTGCAAGCATGCAAAAAATCAGCACCCATTTCCCGGCATCGGGGAGAAATGCATAATTTTCTGCAGGACCAGCCTGCCCAAGGGCAGGTCCAACATTGCATGTTGAAGATATGACAGTTGTGGCCGAGGTAATAAAATCAATCCCCAAAGCTGCCATAGCAAGAGTTGCCACAACGCATAGTGTGAGAAAAAGGAATACGAAGCCCCAAATGCTTCCCAGTATCTCTTTGGTAAGGAACTTTTCGTCAAGTTTAAGAGCTAAAACAGCCCGTGGGTGGATAAGCTGGTATATCTCTCTGTAACCCTGTTTAAGCATCAATAATATTCGCACCTGTTTAATGCCCCCTGCCGTTGAGCCTATCATCCCTCCTGATAGCATCGCTATTACAAGAATTATTTGCGAAAAGACATGCCATTTGCCAAAGTCCGTTGAGGCAAAGCCGGTTGTTGTCATTATTGATGTGACTTGAAAGAGGGCATGCCTGAAAGTCTCTTCAATGGAGTTGAAGGAGTCATAAATATTGACAGCAATCATCACTGTGGCAATAAGTGTGAAGGCTAAATAAAACCTGAATTCATTAGCCTTCCAGACAGAAGAAAGTCTACCCCTGAAGACACAGAAATAAAGGGTATAGTTAACACCAGCAAGGAACATAAACAGTGATGTTGTATAGTGAATAAAGGGGCTTTCATAATGGCCAAGACTCGCATTTTTCGTTGAAAAACCACCTGTGGCTAATGTTGTAAAGGCGTGGCAAATGGAATCGTAGATATTCATACCACCCATAAATAGAAAAACTACATTTAATGCGGTCAGAAAAACATATATGAACCATAAGGCTTTTGCTGTATCAATAATGCGGGGTTTAAGCTTGTCAACGCTTATCTCTGGGACTTCTGCCTTGAAAAGCTGCATACCACCAGAGCCGAGCATTGGGAGGATTGCGAGGGCAAAAACTATTATGCCCATTCCCCCGATCCATTGAATCATGCTCCTCCAGAATAATATCCCGAGAGGCTGCGCTTCTATATCCTTTAGAACAGAAGCGCCAGTAGTTGTGAAACCAGCCATAGCCTCGAAATAGGCATCTGTAAAAGAGCTGAACATTCCAGACATTAAAAATGGTATTGCCCCGAAAAGGGGTATAAAAAGCCAGGTAAGGGTTACTATCAGAAAGGCATCCCTGTTTCTTATCTCCTCTTTTTTGCTTTTAATAGTGGAGAAATAAGCCGCAAAGCCGAAAAACAGGGTTATGGCAAAAGAATAAAGAAGGTCAAGGAAATCCGGCTGACTGTATATGATGGAAACAACGATGGGCAAAAGCATGAAGGCAGCTATAATCAGGGTGGCGCTGCCAAGAATGTTTAATATCAAACCAATATTCACGAAGAACCTTATGTCAGGATTTTCTCAACATCCTTTACAGATTCCCGCAATGTAAAGATAATCAGCTTATCATCAGGGTATATGCTATCAGAACCTGAAGGTATAATTGCCTGATCCCCCCTGATTATAGCGCCGATTAGAGTGGCATGTGGAATTTTAGCCTCCCTCAACAACTTTCCTGAAAGCTTAGAACGGCTTCCAACTCTTGCTTCAAGTATTTCAGCCTTGCCTTCCGCTATTGAAGTAAGAGAGAGGATATCTCCTCTTCTAACATATCTGATAATAGTGCCAGCGGTTATAAGTCTGGGACTTAAAACGGCATGGAGTCCAAGACTGCGGGCAAGGGGTATATAATCAGGCCTGTTGACGATAGTAATTGTCTTCCTAACTCCCGATTTCTTTGCAAGAAGGGATGCCATTATATTCAGCTCATCGTTGTTAGAAACAGCAACGAACATGTCCATATCACCGATATTTTCTTCCTTTAAAAGTTTCTGGTCTGAACCGTCGCCATGCAGTATCAATGTCTTTTTAAGGTTCCTGCTAAGGGCGGAGCATCTCTCTTTATCCTTCTCGATTATTTTTATATCTATCACTGACTCGAGCTTAGAAGCAACATAACTGCCGATTTTTCCGCCTCCCAAAATCATCACTTTTCTTGCTGGAATAATGTTTAAACCGATGGATGCCAACACATCGTAAACTTCGCCTTTTTTTAAGGGCATATAAATAATATCGCCTCCAGTGACTATATCATCACCTGAAGGAATTATAGCCTTATCATCCCTTTCTATCATACCGATAAGAAATTTTTTTTCCATCATAGAGGCAATATTTTTGAGGGATTTTCTGACAAGATAACTTGTATCGTGAAGTTTTACGCCTACTACCCTAATGATGCCGCCTTCAAAATCCTCGACATCCGTTGCGATTGGAACCTCAAGGAGTCTAATTATTGCCATAGCCACCTCAAGCTCAGGGTTGATGGCGGGGTTTATGTCAAGGTTATCCTTGCTGAGTAGTTTCTCGTTTTTGAAGTAATCGGGGTTTCTGATGCGGGCGATTTTACGGGGAATATTATACATTGCCTTAGCAAGCAGGCAGGCTATCATATTGGTTTCATCGCTGTTTGCTACTGCAAGTAGCATATCGGCTGATTCTGCGCCTGCTTCTCTCAAGGCTGCTGGGTCCCCACCTTCACCTTCTATTGCAGCGACATCCAGTTCATCCATAACCCTTTTGAGCATGGTTTTGTCTCTGTCAATTACAACCACATCAATATTCTCGTATGAAAGAGCTTTTGCGATCTGAAACCCGACCTCTCCAGCGCCGACAATGATAACTCTCATTTTTTTTATTATATACCAGTTATTGTTATACTAAAAACAGACTTTAAATATGGATATTAATATGAATTTCTCCTTTAACTTCAATTTATTATCAACAAATGAACTATCGAGTAATTCCTGCTTTAATAGTAATAATGATTTATCCCAAAATTTTCATTAGAAAATTTCGGTTTTCTAAAAAGTTGTTAGACAGAACTCTATTTTTTTATAATTGAGGGCGTTAGATTATACTAACCTCTACTTAAAGAAGATAATAGGTTAACCTATCCCTTAAATTTAGTAAGCGGTATACATGTGCATCATATTTCAATAGACTATCACAAGCAATATTTTATTGCAACCAAGATGGACGAACCCTAAAACAGCGATAGAATCCTAAAGAAAGCTCTTTCTGGTTTATTATTTTATGAGTGATATCATAGGTTATTCAAGCAGGGATATGAGACGATTTCTTTGCTAAAAAACTATCTTCGTGTATATGTAAGCCTTTGGGAGACTTCATATTACTTTTGAAGTATTGGCAGTTGAGGCTTCCGCTTCGTCTTCAGCCTTTTTGAGGTTGTCCATGGCTTTGGCTCCAGAAATCGCATCATATCCGTCGGATTCGAAAGTATATTAAGAATTTATTCTGGACGGGGTATGGAGTTATGTTATATACAATATTATTCAACAGGTGAATCGAAACCAAAATGAGTTAAGATGAAGCAAGAGGTGCAGTAAATTTAATTTTTCCTTTGAGGCAGATGTATGCCAGCATGAGCTTTTATTTGCAGGCTAAAAAGAGATTTTAGTCCCTGCAAAAGGCTCTTAGTAGAACTAAAAGAGCTTTTTATAAACAGTTGTAAGTTTAAAAAATGCTCCAAAGGGGGTATCCCAATTTCTATCGCTATTTTTGGGATAAAATCTAATAATATTTGACTTTAAAAAAATTCTTTTTATATAATAATTAGTTATTGCTATTGCCACCGTAGCTCAGCAGGCAGAGCAGCTGATTTGTAATCAGCGGGTCGGGGGTTCGATTCCCTTCGGTGGCTCTCAATGAGTAAATAAAGGTCTTGAAAACATAATTTGTTTAAAGGCTTTGGATTCTGGCTAAACTCAGGAGAGGTACCCGAGTGGCCAAAGGGGACGGGCTGTAAACCCGTTGGCTCCGCCTTCGGAGGTTCGAATCCTCCCCTCTCCACTGTAGTTAATGCGGGAGTAGCTCAGTGGTAGAGCGTCAGCCTTCCAAGCTGAGGGTCGCGGGT
>DAIQAO010000100.1:0-4814 GCA_036781645.1 Dissulfurispiraceae bacterium | reverse complement strand
CTCACGGAGCAGATGGAGAAATTTGCAAACCTGAAAAACAGGCTATAAAAAGGAGGATAATAAATGGCTGCCAAAGCTGTCCTAACGATATTGGTTGCAGTTATTATGGCTCTGCCAATACCTGCATTTGCCGGAAAAAAGACAATAATTGACGATGCAAAAAGGAGGGTGGAGATACCCGAAAGTCCTAAGGCAATAGTCGTCCTCAATAGCTCTAATCTCGAACTCCTCTATGCGGTCGGAGGGAAAGCAGTCGGCAGACCGGAAAGCACGGGAATGCCGAAAGAGCTTTTTGAGAAGGTGAAAAATCTTCCTTCGGTAGGTGAAACTCCGAATCCTAATATTGAAAAGATAGTCTCCCTTAATCCGGACCTTGTTATAGGTGTAAATGTGAGTTTTCACCATGCCATAATCCCACCTCTGGAGAAGGCTAATATTCCTGTAATCCTTTTATCCATCAACAGTTATAAAGATATTCTGGATAAGCTTGAAATCTATGGCAGTATTACAGGGAATCGCAAGAGGGCGATGAGCATAATTTCGGAGATTCATAAGAAAACAGGAGAAATCCAGAAGGCAGTGCAGGGCTACAGGAAAAAGAAAGTGGCGATAATATGGGGTTCTACACAGAGTTTTAACATGGCTCTGCCTGCAAGTTTTGTCGGAAACCTTGTGGAGATGCTCGGGGGCATCAATATTGCCGCCGGTTCAAAGCCTATCACATCTATGCCACAGTATGCGCCTTTGAGCATGGAATATGTTTTAAGCAAAGACCCCGATGTTATTCTTCTGATTACTCACGGATATGACGATAAGGTCTCCGACAAATTTAAAAAAGAGATAGAAAGACATCCGGCATGGAAGAGGCTAAGGGCGGTAAGGGAGGGAAGGGTATATCAACTGCCATATCCTCTTTTCGGCGTAAACCCTGCTGTCAGGGTTGCCGATGCCATAGATCACCTTGCTGAATTGCTGTATCCGGAAATAAAAAATGGAAGCGGGGCGGTGTTGCAATGGAGCGGGAAATCACGATAGACGAGAGCCTGATGCCGAATCAACAAGATCCGAGATATACGAAACGCTTTTTTACAGGCGTTGTCGGCGCTGCTGCATTATTGGCAGGCATTGTCATAAGCATTCTTGTCGGCGCGGTGGAGATAAGCCTTACGGATATTGCAGCGGTCATTTCCGGAGATTCATCCGGAGTAAATTACCATATCATCTATAATATCAGGCTTCCGCGTATAATTGTCGGAGCAATGGCTGGAATAAACCTTGCGCTTGCAGGGGCGATATTGCAGGGGGTTCTCAGAAATCCCCTTGCAGACCCGGGCATTATCGGCGTAACAGCAGGAGCAGGGCTTGCCGCAATGGTCATTATGATACTCTTTCCTGAAAGAAGCGGTCTTGTTCCCATGTTTGCATTCATAGGGGCGATAACAGCCGCTCTTTTAGTATATCTGATTTCATGGAAGAAGGGGATAAATCCTCTGAGGCTTATTCTTGCCGGAGTGGCTGTAGCCGCATTTTTCGGCGCAATAATATCTACGCTCATGGTCTTTCACAGCGACAAGGTGCAGGGCACGATAAATTGGATGGTTGGAGGATTTCAGGGCAGAAGCTGGGGGCATGTCTCTACGATAATTCCCTACACCGCGGCAGGCGTTGTCATAACAATACTGGGTTCAAGATACCTGAATATCCTCATGCTCGGCGATGATGTGGCAAAGGGGCTTGGAATGAGGGTTGAGATGACAAGGCTCGGCTTTATCGCCCTTGCCTCTTTCTTAGCCGCATCAGCAGTAAGCGTTGCGGGATTACTGGGCTTTGTGGGATTGATAACGCCACATGCCGTGCGTCTTGTTGTCGGCTCGGACAACAGGCTGGTTCTCCCTTTTTCAGCTTTATTCGGGGCAGTGCTGATTGTGTTTGCCGACACTCTGGCGCGCACAATATTCAATCCTGTGGAGATACCGGTTGGTGTATTAATGGCGTTTCTGGGCGCTCCTTTCTTTCTGTATCTTTTGAGAGGTGCGATGAAAAGATGAAAACCATATCTTTAGAATCATTGGATCTGTCGTATGGCGACAGGCTCGTTGTAAAAGGGCTTGATCTCAGATTTGAAAGACCGGAGATAGTCTCTATAATAGGCGCGAATGGTTCGGGCAAATCAACAATACTTAAAAGCATAGGCAGGCTGCTCAGACCTCGCAAAGGTGTTGTGACTCTCAACGGAAAAGATATTCACACGCTCCCCGCGAAGACGGTTGCGCGGGCTATGTCAATTCTGCCTCAGTCGCCTCATGCACCTGATGATATTACTGTAAAAGACCTTGTGTCATTCGGCAGAACTCCGTATAGGAATTTTTTCGGCAATAACGGAGATGATGACGCCGAAATAATCCGCTGGGCTTTGAAAGAAACAAATATTGAGGAATTTGCATTTCGCCCTGTTCAGACGCTTTCGGGCGGCGAGAGGCAGAGGGCGTGGATCGCGATGGCGTTGGCACAGAAGACGGGAATAATGCTCCTTGATGAGCCGACCACTTTTTTGGATATTCATCACCAATTTGAAATAATGGAACTGCTTCAGCGGCTCAATGAGAAGCATAATATTACGGTTATAATGGTTATTCATGACCTTAATCATGCCGCAAAGTTCAGCCATAGGGTCATTGCAGTGAAACAGGGTAATATCGTCAGGGACGGAACTCCTGAAGAAGTGATAACAGAAGCTACCCTCAAAGAAGTATTCGGCATTAAGGCTCAAATATTGTCAATGAATGGCAGCATTGTCTGCATTCCTTGTGGGGTGTGCAGATGATTCGGGTGAAGGGACTGACGAAGTATTACGGAAATAAATGCGCTGTGGATTCTGTCTCTTTTGAAATATCGCGGGGCGAAGTTTTTGGGCTTTTAGGCCCGAACGGCGCAGGCAAGACCACCATTATAAAGATGCTTACCACCCTTAGCAGACCTGACAGCGGAGACATACGCTTTAACGATATTGATGCCGTCGGTAATCCCGACGGCATCAAACGCCTGATCGGAGTTGTCCCGCAGGACAGGAATTTTGACAGAGAACTCTCTGTATATGAGAATATGCTCGTTTACGGCATGCTTTACGGCATAAAAGATCTTCAGAATAAGATAGGGAAAACTCTTGCTCTTTTGGGCATGTATGATGAACGACATTCTTGTATTGATGTCCTTTCAGGCGGCATGCAGCGGAGGCTTTTGATCGCACGGGCGCTGCTTCCGGGGCCAGAGATACTGTTTATGGATGAGCCGACCATAGGGCTTGATCCGCAGATCAGGCGGGATATATGGGATATTGTCAGAGATATACGGGATAGGGGTACGACTGTATTTTTGACAACCCATTATATGGAAGAGGCGGAAGCCATGTGCGACAGAATCGGCATCTTATCGAAAGGCAAACTGATAACCGTCGATACCCCCGCTGCACTTAAAGAATCGGTCGGCGCCTATGTCGTGGAGGTGCAGAACAACAATGGCAGGCTTAACCGTGTTATCTGTTCGAGCAGACACGAGGCTATGGAAATAGCCGGAAAGTCAGGAAATGGAGCGGTTATCCGGCGTGTTAATCTTGAAGACGCCTTTATAAAACTCACAGGGGAGACGATTGAGCGATGATGTGGTATCCGGTCTTTTACAGGGAGATGCTGCTTTTTAAGAAAAAGATATTGAAGTTTGGTTATGTTTTTTCGTCATTATTATTCCCGATGATCTATCTGTTTGCTTTTGGAATGGGGTTCGGCAGGGAGATACGGATAGGCGATGCGAGCTATATAGAATTCCTTCTTCCCGGCATAGTCGCAATGACCTCGATGACAAACTCCTTTAATCTTGTCTCAAACGCACTCAGCATGGGAAGGTTATATTTCAAAAGTTTTCAAGTAATAAGACAGTCGCCTATTTCGCCCATGTCTATTATGTCCGGAATTGTGCTATCGGGAATTGTGAGGGGTTTTACGGCAGCGGCAGTAATCGTCATTGTCGGCGGAGTCATATTCGGTGTGATGCCTTTTACGCTGCTGTCGCTTGCGGGGCTGACGCTGAATCTTGTATTGTTTTCCAGTATGGGTGTTGTTGTGGGGATGCTTACAAAAGACCCCGAAGACAACGCTCTTTATACGAATTTTTTTATAATGCCAATGGCATTTTTTTCCGGCACATTTTTTCCCATAGATAGATTGCCGTCTCTGGCGAAAGGGATTGTTATGCTATTGCCGTTAAGTTATACAAATATCCTGATGCGGAGCAAAGAAATAACAGCAACAGAGATTTTATCAATAGCTGCGCTGGTCATATTTTCGCTGGCGATATTTCTTTTTGGCGCAAGACTGATTAGAAACTACAGCGAGTAAAGGAGGAATGTGATGGACATTATTTTAGTTTTGCATGTGCTGGGTGTTGTTTTTTGGATAGGCGGGGTCGGTTTTGCAACGATGATTATATTTCCGACTATTCAATCAATGGATGGCTCCATAGAAAAGGCGAGGCTGTTTCTCGGTGTAGAAAAAAGATTTTCGAGGCTTGCAAAGGGATATGTTGTTGCAGTTGGAATAACAGGGTTGATGCTTTTCTTGAGACGGGGCGGACTGGAAGGTTTCGGCAGTCTTTCAATTTTGATGCTTGGTTTTAAAATTTTCGTATGGCTTGTTTTCTTTATACTGCTCTTCGGAGCAGAAAAACATATTATGAAGGCGCTTGTCTCGGAACATACTGATATCAAAAAAGCATTTAGGCGGATGAATATTTTTCACTGGTTTATGCTCACTTTGAGTGGA
>DAIQAO010000099.1:0-4979 GCA_036781645.1 Dissulfurispiraceae bacterium | reverse complement strand
GGAGGTATTATGTGTGTAGCATTGATAGGCGGAATGGACAGGCTTGAAAGAGAATATATCAATGAGGCAATGAGGCTTGGGATTGAACTTAAGGTTTACACAAAATCAGAAACAGGCATTGCCTCAAAGGTTAAAAATGTTGACGCTATGGTTATTTTTACCAACAAAGTGTCTCACAAGGCAAAAAAGGAGGTGATGAATATAGCAAAAGCTAAGAACATTCCTGTGTTTACATACCACTCATGCGGTATATGTACGCTGAGGGATTGTCTGTCTTGTCTCAGAAGTGCAAAGGAGGATTAGATAATGTCAGCAATGGTAATAAGCAGTATTAAGCAGTTTATAGAGATGTCAGAAAGCCTTGAGAAGCTTGGATTTGAAAACATCCACTTTTACAACTCAAAAAATAATGGGTATTTATATACACCCATATTTTCTCTTCTGCCTTTCGTTGACTATGTCATCTTGAGCAAAGAAGCAGGGTTTTCTGGTTATCTTGCAAGAATAATAGATGAGGCTATTTCAAGGAATATTCCAGTGCTCTCAGAAGACTGCCTTCATCAGATAAAAAATTTTTAAAGCATTAATGAGAATGAATATCAATAAAAAGGAGTTTAAATTAAATGAGAAATACAAGATTCAAGATTCAAAATTCAAGAATGCATGCATTAAGACTATTTTTGGTTTTTGCTTTTGCACTATTAACTATCAACTATTCACTGCTTACCTTCTCTTACGCTGCCCATCCATTGATAACCGATGATACTGGAACTCAAGGGAAAGGTAAGTTTCAGCTTGAGTTAAACACTGAATTTAGCAAGGATAAGGAAACAGTTGAAGGAGTAACGTTTAAATCAACAGGAGGCGAGGTTGCGGCAGTTTTTTCATACGGCGTTACGGACAATGTAGATATTGTTTTTGGTTTGCCTTATCTGTGGTTCAGGGATAAGGAAGACGGCGTTACGGTTTCAAAAGAAAACGGCATAGGTGATGTATCTTTGGAGTTAAAATGGAGATTTTATGAGCATGAAGGGTTAAGTTTTGCCCTAAAGCCTGGCATTACATTTCCAACAGGGGATGAAAATAAAGGTCTTGGGACAGGAAGGGCGGCTGGCAGCATTTTTCTCATCGCTACAAAAGAAGTAGAACCTTTTGCAGTTCATTTTAATCTTGGCTATTGGAGAAACGAAAACAAGGCTGACGAAAGGAAGAACCTCTGGCACGCATCTTTAGCCGGTGAAGCTGAGATATTGAAAGACCTAAAAGTAGTAGCAAATATCGGCGTTGAGAGAAATCCTGACAAGGGGTCAAACAGCAATCCAGCCTTTATTCTTGGTGGAGTTATTTATTCGCTCTCTGAAAATATTGACATAGATTTTGGCATTAAAGGAGGTCTTAATAAAACGGAAACTGATCTGACATTCCTTGCGGGGATGGCACTGAGGTTTTAAATGGAGGTTTTATAGGCATGGCGCCATTAGGGCTTTTATCTGAAGGAGAGAAGGCAGAAATCATAGAAATACGGCAGCAGAAAGGCTATTGCCACGAAAAATCCAAAAACTCATTTTGCCATGTAGAAGAGATGGGACTGCGTATCGGCAAGACAGTGGAAATGATTAATAACAAAGGAAAGGGACCAATTCTTTTTAAGGTTGATGAGTCCAGAATCGCTATCGGTAGAGGAATGGCAATGAAGATTATGGTAAGGAGAATAGATTAATGACCCTTATGTTTTTTCTCTTCTTTTCTATCTTGAATTGCAAAATAGATTGCAAATCCAGCTGCAAAAAGCATAGCTCCGATGACCAGAACAAAAAATCCTTCCATCATTGCACCCCTTTGTCTTTTGGTGTTGTGAAATATGCTGCAATTGCAAGCACTGCAAATAACACAAGCAAGCCAAAACTGAAATATAAAGAAAATCTTCCTGATAAGAAACTGCTAATAATCCCAGCTGTCAATACATATTTAGCAGCATCCGCAAATATATTAGCAACAACTCTTCTCCTGTCTCTATTCACAATAAATTATACCACAAAACGGAGGTAATATGAATTTGGCGATGTTAAAGCCCGGAGAGCAGGCAAAAATCAAAAAAATCGGGGCATTAGGTCCCCTAAAAAGGAGGCTTATGGATATGGGGGTCTTGGTTGGAGAGAAGGTGAAGGTTGAGAAAATCGCCCCGCTCGGAGACCCTATCGAAGTGACGATCAAAAATTACAACCTCTCTCTGAGGAAAAAAGAGGCCGAGGGAATAGAAGTGGAGGTAGAGAGATGAGAGCAGAGACTGACGATTTAAGATTTAAGATTTCAGATTTTAAAAAATCAGAAATCGCAAATCCGCAATCTGAAATTCGCACAATTACCGTTGCCGTTGCGGGCAATCCCAATTCAGGCAAATCAACCCTGATTAATGCCATAGCAGGCACAAGGCTTAATGTGGGCAATTGGCCCGGCGTTACGGTTGAGAAAAAGACGGCTATTTTCGACTATGAGGGGGTGAAGATTAAACTGGTTGACCTGCCAGGCACTTACAGTCTGAGCCCCTACAGTCAGGAGGAGATTATTGCGCGTGACTATCTAATTCAAGAAAAGCCGGATGTGATAATTGATGTTGTGGATTCAACAAATCTTGAGAGGAATCTCTATCTAACTATGCAGCTGCTTGAATTAGGAATCCCTGTTGTTATCGCTCTTAATATTTACGACGAGGCAGAAAAGAAAGGTTTTAAGTTTAATACAAAACTTATTGAGCAAATGCTTGGAGTAAAGGCAATTCCAACTATTTCGACAAAAAACAAGGGACTGGATGTTCTTATGAAGGCTGTCATGGAGGCTGCAAGCGATACAGCACAACATACACCTAAAAGCATAAATTATGGCGAGGACATTGAGTCCGCTGCCTTTGTTGTGGAAAGCGGAATTAGAAATCTCTACCCCACGCTTGCTAATAGATATCCTTTAAGGTGGCTTGCATACAAGCTGATGGAAGGAGATGAACATATATCTAAAGAGATAAACCTTTCGGGAGATGGCACGTTTATAGAAGACGCTGTCCGTCACTTGAAACTGGCTCACGGTTCAGACATCGAGTCTCTAATGGCTGATGCCCGTTATGCTAAAGCTGCAGGACTTGCAAGAGAGGCGCTGACTAAGCCTGATACAAGAAAAATTGAATTAACAGAGAAGATTGACCGGTTAGTTCTGAACAGGTTTTTAGGTATACCAATATTTCTTGCCGCAATGTGGCTTGTTTTTAAGCTCACCTTCGACTTCTCGAAACCCTTTTCAGATTGGATAGATGAGATGATAAACGGGCCATTTAAGAGATGGGGGGAAGCTCTGCTTGGGTTTGTTAATGCCCCTTCATGGACTGTCTCGCTTCTTACTGAAGGCGTAATCGCAGGAGTTGGATTTGTCCTCGTCTTTGTGCCCGTAATATTTGCGATGATGTTTTTCATAACATTCCTTGAAGGAAGCGGCTATATGGCTCGTGCCGCCTTTGTTATGGACAGGATGATGCATGCAATCGGACTTCATGGCAAGTCTTTTATTCCAATGCTCTTAGGGTTTGGGTGCAATGTCCCTGCAATTTATGCAACAAGGACTCTTGAAAATCCGAGGGATAAAGCGCTTACTGCACTCCTCGTTCCGCTAATGTCCTGCGGGGCGCGCCTGCCTGTCTATGTGTTGTTTGTGGGAGTATTTTTTGCTGATCATGGGGGGACGGTCTTGTGGTCATTATATGTGTTAGGAATAGCCCTCGCTGTAGTTATGGGGATGGTTTTCAAGAGAACGCTTTTCAAAGGTGAACCCCCCATGTTTATTATGGAGCTTCCGCCTTATAGAATGCCTTCTTTAAAGAACTTATTAATTCACACTTGGGAAAAAGGCAAACACTTTCTCATTAAGGCTGGGACATACATACTTGCAGTCTCGATCCTGATCTGGTTTCTCTTGAATCTGCCTTGGGGAGTTGAGCATAAAAAGGATTCGTATCTTGGCAGGATGGGGCAGGTTATCGCACCAGCATTTGAACCTTTAGGATTTGGCAATTGGGAAGCGGCATCATCCCTTGTTTCTGGGTTGATTGCAAAGGAGATAGTCGTTGGGACTATGGGAGAGATTTATGTAGAAAAGAAGGGCGAAGGCGCAGAAGATGAGAAGAAGGAATCTCCCACATTTATTGAGGATATAAAAGAAATCGGGACATCCTTTGCGACGGCTGTCAAGGATTCGTTTGTAAATGTATTTTCAACTTTTGGATTTGCGAGCATCAGCGCTGATGAAGAGGAAGAAGATAAGGAAAAAGGCTCTACTCTCAAAGATGTCATCTCAACCCAGTTTACACCCTTAAGCGCTTATGCCTTTATTGCATTCGTCCTTTTATATATGCCTTGTTTTGTGGTTGCGATTGCGATGAAGCATGAGTTTGGAACGTGGAAATGGTTTGGGATAGCCTTCGCCTATCAAATGGCGCTTGCATGGGTAGTTGCCCTCGTGATTTATCAAGGAGGCAAGGCGTTAGGATTGGGATAAAAACAAGTCAAACTTAACACTAAAAAGGAGGGTTACATGGGTTTTGTTGACATAGCATTGATGGCTGTAATTATAACAGTGGCAGTATATCTGCTATACCGTTCACTTTGGAAAAAGAAGGGGCATTGTCAGGGGTGCGGCTCCTGCGATTGTGATGAAAAGATAAATAGGACTTCTTAAATAGATAAAAATAAGATGGATATTATAAAGTCTTTGGTGGATTACGGCGTTATAGGTGGTCTCTTTGTGATGAGTGTAGCAGCCTTTGCAATCGGAATCGAAAGGTTGTCATTCATAAAAAGATTTGATGTTAAAGGCATTAAAACCCAAGAAGAACTTGAGATTACGCTTACAAGGAGGCTCTATTTAATAGCTTCTATTGGCAGCAATGCACCCTATATCGGACTTTTGGGAACTGTTTTAGGCATTATGCTTACGTT
>DAIQAO010000098.1:0-5046 GCA_036781645.1 Dissulfurispiraceae bacterium | reverse complement strand
AAAAATTTTTTTGCTATGCTTACTACTAGTCTAAGATTCGATGACACCAACAATTCTTTTGCCTCTGCCAATTCTTGCTCAGCGTTTTTGAGGCTTTCAAGGGTTTGTTTTATATCAAAGGATTTTCTGCCGATAATCTCTTCAAAAGCTTCATTTTTTGCGTTATTTTTTTATATTCATGTGTACCCTTAATCGACGCATTAAGCTTTTTTTGGAGATTTTCAAACTCTACTACAATATTTTTGAACTCATTAGATAATGAGCATAACACTTCATCTTTAAATCTCAGATTATTTATGTGACTTATTATAATTTGTTTATTTTTACCAAGGGTGAGTAAAAGATGATTTCTTAGCTTTTCAGCTTTCCGTGTTTTGTTGTTATGAAGAGCCCATAAGCTTCTTTGCAGCTTCTCTCTCCTGTAAAACTGAGTTTTTAGAAAGCTTATAATTCGTTCAAAATGGTTCTTCTCCTCCAATAAATCATTGTGTGCCAATTCTTCAGCATCATTGATGAGTTCTGAGAGGGGCATTTCTCCTTTTTTTACGAGTTCTCCGATGGAGATCAGTTTTCTCATGCAAAAAGGGGTTGTAAAAATAATATCGAGTATTTCTGATTTGCTTGCTTCAATTTTTTTGGCAATCTCTACCTCTCCTTCCCTGCTGAGCAAAGGGATGGCCCCGATAGTTTTGATATAGAGCCTGATAAGATCATTCTCTCCGTGAAGAGTTTCATCATGATGCTCTATCTCACCATTTTCCTGAGTGTCTGAATATGAGGCCTCGGGGGAAGAAAAATCACCGATGTGTTCAGAATCATCCTGTGACATACCATCATCAATGTTATTGAAAGGACCTTTCATTGTTTGCCTCCACAAACATTATTGATAAAGATATTTCTTGTCTTTATTTTTGCCATAATCACTTCAAGCAAAAAATTTTTTAAGATTTCAAGGCAACCCAAAAATTTTTTAAAAAAGCACCACCAAGACTCAAAATTAAGACATCGGTTCAGTTTTTTCCCCTCACCATATTTACTTTTTAGAAAGCAACCTACCTTTTTCTGCCAATAGTGTGTGAAGAAAGGTAACATCTTCTTGTTCTGCAGCAAAGGCAATTCTTTTTTCTAAATCCCTTATCTGTATTGCCCTGATGCATCCCTCTATTATCTCTTCAACAGAATCAATCTCAGACACTGAATCAACCAAAAGGGCTGTTATAAGATGTATTTCATCGGTTGTGCAAAGTCTGTAAAGGCTCTCAAGGGTTACCTTTTGATTTTCCCTATGAAGCATGATTATCTTTTCAAAGATTGCTTTTACTCGGAGGTTTTCAATCTTAACAGGGTCGAGATTGCTGATTATACAAGCACAACGATCTGGATAAGAGAGAGCAATTTTGAGAAGCATTTTTTCATCCTTATTTACAATATCTAACAAAGAAGGGGATTTACCTTCCTTAATTGTCTCGTCTTGTCTTGCTTTTGACGCTTTTTTGGCATAATTCTTTAATTCCTGCCTGATAGTCAGTTCGCTGACTTTTGCAGTTTCAGACAGGGCGCGAATAACCTCATCACGTAGCAGGGCGTCTGGACAGGCAGAAAGAACTGATAACATATATTTAACTCCGTCAAGTTTGTTTTTAGCGTGTATATCCAGAATGAATTCAACAGGATTCTTAGCGCCAATCATTGAATTTCTCAGATAATCTCCACCGTATTTCCTCAAAAAAGTGTCAGGATCTTCCCCTTCTGGAAGGAGGAGTATCTTAGATACCATAGCCTCTGAAAAGATATGCTCTAGGGAACGCTTTGCAGCGGCAACCCCGGCAGAATCTCCGTCAAACAATAAAAGAACCTTGTCAGAAAGTCTCCTAATCCTTCTCAATTGTCCGTTTGTAAGGGCAGTTCCCAATGGGGCAACTGCATTATCAAAACCGAACTGGTGGCATACTATTACATCAAAATACCCTTCAACAATTATTGAATATCCCTTTTGAACTATAGAATTCTTAGCAAAATTCGAGCCATAGCAAACTTCACTTTTTTTAAAGACAGGTGAATCGGGCGAATTGATATATTTTGGCACTTCCTTTGATGAGGACATGGTTCTTCCACCAAAGGCTATACATTGTCCCCGGAGATCAAAAATTGGGAAAATGATTCTATATCTGAAGAAATCCTGCGGTTTGCCGACATGAAAATTTGATAGTCCTGCAGAGGTAATTTCCTCGATTGTAAATCCCTTTTGTGTAAGGTGAGTAAAGAGCAGGTCTCTGTCATCTCCGCTAAATCCAAGGGAAAATTTTTCTATTACCTCGTCTTTAATACCCCTATCTCGTAAATATGAAAGGGCATGGGCAGACTTATAAAGGGTATTTCGGTAAAAATTCATGGCTTCCTTATTGATGGAATACAATTTTTCCTTGAAGCCCTTTTTAATTACAGGATCACCGGAAACAATTCTGGCTTCAACGCCTGCCCTTTCAGCAAGATAAGATACTGCCTCCAGGAATGTCATGTTTTCTAAGTTCATAATGAAGGTGAAGATGTCTCCTCCCCTATTGCATCCAAAACAGTGAAAAATCTGCTTTGCTGGATTGACCATAAAAGATGGTGTCTTTTCTGCATGGAAAGGACATAGCCCCTTGAAATTCTGTCCGGCGCGCTTGAGTTCAATATATTGGGCTATCAACTCAACTATATCAAGCTTTGATTTTATCTCTTCGGTGAAATCATCGTATTTCATGAATTATCCAAGATTTTCGAGATAAGAAGTGTCAATAATATGACTATTATGCAATTTTGCCAAAAAACAAAACCATGAAGGCACATATCTTATGTATAACCTTCATGGTCAGTTCACTAAACCCCTTGTTTAGTAATTCATACATTAATAAGGAGTGCATAAGTAAGGCATTGTTATCGCCTGCCCCGAGCGCAATCGATGGGGCAAAGGGAGATAAGAAGGGATTTTTCAAATCAATGTCTTACTACTTTGACCTTATTAGTAATTTGCAAATATCATATATAATCTATTGATGATATGTCAATTTCACGGGGATGGGATGCCGCAAATTTGAAGGCAATCATACCTGTCCAAAATAAATTCTTATATACTTTCGAATCCGAGGGATATGATTTGATTTTTGGAGCCAATGCCACAGGTAACCTCGAGGCTGAAGACGAAGCGGAAGCCTCGACTGCCGATGTTGCAAAACTAAGTATGAAGTCTCACAAAGGCTTACCCATGGACGAAGGTAGTTCTTTGGCAAAGAAATCGTGGCATATCCCTGCTTGAATATTATTTGGGATACCTGTGGAAGGATATTTAAAAGAAGTTACAATAATCAGCTAGCCTTTACTGCCTCTATGTATTCATCCCAGAGAGCTTTTTTTGATATCTTATTATCAATAAAATCCCATGGCAGGATTTCGTCAAATTCTTTTTTGCGAAACAGGTAAAAATCTGAATCTATGCCAGCAGTAATAGTTGCCTTCTGCCAATCTTCAATTTCTGTCATAACTTTTAAAACCTTTGACACTCTACGGTCTCCTATGGAAAACAGCCCCTGCATGAGTGCATACTTTGGCAAATCGTTAAAAACCTTGATACATTCATGACCCCGCAATGCCTTTTTGATATGCCTCAATTTTTTCTTAATTGCTTCAGGGGAATCCATGGGGTGCCATTGAAAAGGGGTGAAGGGTTTAGGCACAAATATGCTAACGCTTAATACTATGTTACCCCTATGGGTTGAAGCCCTGATTTTTCTGACAAGTTCAATAATTGCCTCGATATCTGAAAAAGTTTCGGTCGGTAATCCTATCATAAAATAAAGTCTCAAGGTTTCAACTCCAGAGTTGAGTATTGTTAATGAAGTTTCCAAAATTTCTAGATCGGAAATCTTTTTATTAATAACTTTTCTTAATCTTCCGGAGCCTGCCTCAGGTGCGATGGAAATGCTTCTGCGCCCCTTCATGAGCTCAATAAGTGCTTTGCTCTTGCTGCCCACCCTTAAAGATGTGATAGAAAAATCAATATCTCCCATAGCAAGTATATATTCGATGCCGGGATAATCGCTCAGTGAAGGACCGATAAGCCCAACCCTTTTGGTGAACTTCCCGGCTTTTTGTATTTCTGCTAATATTGCTTCTTGGCTTTTCCTTCTTGATGGACTGAAGACATGCCCGACCATGCAAAACCTGCAATTCCACGGACAGCCTCTCATGATCTCTATGAGTTTCATATCACCAAACTCTGTCTCTGGTGTCATGATAGAACAGGTAATTTTTGAATCATTGAGGTTGTTAATAAAACCCTTCTCAATCAAAGATGGTGCATTATTTAGTGTTTCTCTGGAGGATATTTTGCCGTTTTTATCATATTTAATTTCGTAGAAGCAAGGAATATACAAACCTTTGATGTTCATTGCTGTTTTTTTTAACTCATCTTTAGTGTCATCACCTTTTGCTGTTAGGATGGTTAAAGTATCTGCGAATTCTGCCAGAGACCCTTCTGCCTCCCCTATAAATATAAGATCGAATATAGGGGCTACAGGTTCTGGATTGAAACACATGCATGCACCACCTGCGATTATTAGGGGATGATATTTATTTCTCTCCTCGGAGAGACAAGGGATGTTTGAGAGCTTCAATATTTTACAGATGTTGGGGTAATCATTTTCGAAAGATAAAGAAAAAGCTACAATATGAAAATTCTGGAGGGGGGTTTTGGATTCTAGAGAAAAAATTGGAGTTTTGGTTTTTATGTATTGGTTAATATCTTCGTCATCTGGTAAAAATGCCCGTTCGCATACTATATCTGTCCTTTCATTCAGAATATTGTAGACGCCTTGAAACCCGAGGTTCGACATGCCCACGTGATAGCTATTAGGATAAACGAGGCAGATGCTGACCTTCCCCCCGTGATCTTTGAATATAGTGCCTTTTTCTTTTGACAGGAGACTGTCAGTCTTTAATTTGAGCCTTTTATTAATTTTATTCACCTTTTAGGAGATAGTCATTGAGGGTGGAGTCTTTTTCCTT
>DAIQAO010000097.1:0-5048 GCA_036781645.1 Dissulfurispiraceae bacterium | reverse complement strand
AACAGGCCTGAGCTTGCAGAGCTATTTACAGATGAGATAAGGAAAGACAAACAGATAAGGAATAAGAAAATTATAGAGGCGGTCAAGCGATATGGCTATAGCCAGAATGAAATCGCAGAACAACTCGGCATGCATTACTCAACAATAAGCAGATTGTTGAAAAATGGATAAGAAATATCAAAATTAAAGACCTGACCCAAAGTTCTGTTTCTTTCTATTTTTTGCTTGAAGTTTCCTTCTGAAACTGCAGGTTGTGCAACTCCCGATATGTCTCGGAAGTAGATATTATCTGTTCGTGCGTCCCTATCTGTTCAATCTCTCCCCTATTCATCACCACTATCCTTGACGCCTTTTTAATCGTCGAGAGCCTATGGGCTATTATGATAGTAGTCCTGCCCGTCATGAGTTCTTCCAACGCTGCCTGAACCTTCTGTTCAGAATCTGAGTCAAGTGATGAAGTAGCCTCATCTAAGATTAAAATAGACGGATTTTTTAATATAGCCCTCGCAATGGTCAATCTTTGTTTCTGCCCGCCTGAGAGTTTCATGCCTCTTTCGCCAACTACTGTATCGTAGCCTTCGGGAAGTTCGAGTATGAATTCGTGGGCATAGGCAGCCTTTGATGCAGACATCAATTCTTCTTCGGATGCATCTGGTTTGCCGCATAGTATATTCGCTCTGACAGTGTCATTGAAAAGTATGACATCTTGCGTAACCAGCCCTATACTCCCCCTTATAGATTTGAGAGATAATTGGTTTATGTCTATGCCGTCAATGAACAGCCGTCCCTCAGTAGGCTGCCAGAAACCGCCCATGATGTCAACGAGGGTGCTCTTGCCTGCCCCACTCATCCCTACAAGGGCAATTACCTCTCCCTGTTTAACCTCAAGACTAAATCCCTTTATTGCATATTCACCAACACCAGGATATCTAAACGAGACATTTTCAAAAATGATATCGCCTTTGAGGGCTTTCTCTATACCGCCTTTGCGCTCCGTTTCTTCAGAAAATATCCCCCTTACCCTCTCAAGCACAGCCCTACCCTGCTGAAAGTTATTATAGACCTTGCTCAGCCGTCTTATAGGTGTGTATATCATCAAGATTGCCGCAATGAAGGAGAGAAAAGAACTCGCAGTCATCTGCCCAGACATCACGAGATGGCTCCCATAAAGAAGTATTACTGCCACTCCTAAGCCGCTGAAAACCTCCGCCATAAACCTCGAAAACTCATCAATCCTTACTTCTCTCATAGTATTTCTGTAATGATCCGTAAGGGCGTCTTCATGTCTTAAAGAGACCGCCTTTTCCATGTTGTAAGCCTTGATAATCTTCATTCCCTGTAGGCTCTCGTTAAGTATTTTTGTAACTCTGGATATAAGCTTGCGTGTCTGAAGGCTTGTCCTTTTCATAATCTTTCCGAGCCTGCCGATGCTGTATGCCATAAGGGGTATCACGATAAAAGACAGGAGCGCGAGATCCCACTGCCTCGATATGGCGACAACAGCAAGAACAATAACGGTTGCTCCCTCTACAAAGAAGTCTTTGATGGTATGAGCGACCGTTGAGTGCAAAAGACCAATATCATTCATGAGCTTTGAGACAACAGAGCCGCTCGATGTCCTTGTATAATATGATACGGGCAGGACTATTAGCCTCTCATAAACCTCCTTTCGCAGGGTGCGGACTATCTTGGCGCCTATCGAACTCATGAGATAATTGGTCAGATAACCGAAGCCTCCCCTCATAATGAAAAGAATTATTATTCCTATGGGCAGTAAAATCAATAATACAGATGATTTCTGGAGGAAAAAGTAATCAAGGGCTGGTTTGACGAGCCATGCTATAGCGCCATTAATGCCTGCCAGCACTCCGCCGCAAATGATCGCTGCTATGAGCCTCAAAATGTAGGGCTTGGAAAGGTCATAGAAAATCAGCAGGTCGCCGATGTTCTGCCCCGAATGCCTTTTCAAAAAAATATCGTTAATATTCATTGACAATGTATATTATACTGGAAATATTAAATCTAATCTTCATGGCAAAGAGGGATTTTTGAAAGGGGTGAGATGAGATTTATTTAGGTTTTAAGGCAAAATTCTAAATTTCTTCTTGCCTTCTTCCAGCACATCGCCGCCGTATATATCGTTAGCCACAATAGCAGGAAAGTCCTCAACATATAATTTCCTGATTGCCTCCGGTCCAAGGTCTTCATAGGCGACAATCTCGGCAGACTTGATGTGCCTCGAAAGCAAGGCGCCTGCCCCGCCGGTAGCTATAAAATAAACAGCTTTATGTTTCTGAATTGCATCTTTAACGGCTGCTGACCTGCCGCCTTTGCCTATCATACCCTTGAGGCCTTTTTCGATCATCAAAGGGGCATAAACATCCATGCGGGAGCTAGTTGTTGGTCCTGCAGAGCCTATTACCCTGCCGGGTGGTGGCGGTGTAGGGCCAACATAATAAATTACTGCCCCTTGCAAATCAAATGGAAGGGGCTGGTTATCCTTAATTAGGGCAACGAGCCTTTTATGTGCGGCATCCCTTGCGGTGTAAATATAGCCTGTAATCTGGACGATATCACCGGCTCTGAGCTCACTGATAATTTCTTCAGTTAAAGGTGTCTTTATTGTTTTTTTCATAAATTATAGAACTATCTCTTTATGCCTTGCGCTGTTGCACTGTATGTTCACGGCTACAGGCATGCTTGCTATATGGCAGGGATAGTATTCTATGTTCACATCAAGGGCAGTAACCCTACCTCCAAGCCCCATGGGACCAATTCCTGTTCTATTAATCTCTTTGAGCAGTTCGATCTCTAAGGCTGCATATCTTGGGTTACTGTTTCGTGTGCCGAGTTTTCTTAAAAGCGCCTTTTTAGAGAGCATTGCACACTTCTCGAAGGTGCCTCCGATACCTATTCCCACAATGATTGGAGGGCATGGGTTGCCCCCGGCTTTCTCGACGGTTTCTAATACGAAAGCCTTGATTCCTTCGAGACCTTCGGCAGGCTTGAACATCCTGATGGCGCTCATGTTCTCGCTGCCTCCGCCCTTGGGGGCGGCTGTTATTTTGACTTTATCGCCCTCAACCATCTCAAAGTGCAATATGCAAGGCGTATTATCGCCTGTGTTTTTCCTCTCAAAGACAGGGTCGTCAACAATGGACTTCCTGTAAAAACCTTCACTGTAAGCCTTTCTGACGCCTTCATTAACAGCATCCATGATATCCCCGCCTTCAAAATATACCTTATTGCCCCACTCGATAAAAACAACAGCAAAGCCGGTGTCCTGACAGAGGGCAAGTCCTTCTGTGCGGGCAATATCTTTATTCAGAAGCAGCTGCTCTATAACCGATTTGCCCATTAAAGATTCTTCCTTTTTTAAAGAAGACTCTAAAACATCGCAGACATCTTTGGGGAGCAGTTTGACTGCATCGAGAAAAAGGTTTTTAACTGCCTCAACTACTTGTTCTGTGCTGATTTTCTTAATAAACATCCAAGCTTAATCCTGATGAAAAATTAGAAGTATGGTAACAGAGGCTTTTAGAAGGAGTCAAGGAAGCTGGGGAAATCCAAATTTAGCGATAGCATTATTGCGACCGGAGCGAAGCAATCTCGCCTTTTTTGATGAGACTATGGGTTCTCGCCAGGACCTGTAAATCAATAGGTTTATGATACTATCGCTATTTTAGTGGCATGGGTAAGCACTTGCAGACTTCATACTTAGTTTTGCAATATTGGCAGTTGAGGCTTACGCTTTGTCTTCAGCCTCTTTGAGATTACCCGCGGCTTTGGCTCCAGAAATCGCATCATATCCCTCTGATTGCAAATATCCAAGAATTTATTTTGGACGGGTATATGTAAAAATAGTTAAGATGGACAAGAAAGGAAGGTGAAGGATTTTATGCGACATCTTAATTAGTAAAGATTAAAGCAATTTAGGCAAAAGCCATTACATTAAATAGAAAAAAGCAAAACTCAAATAAAATTTGTGGATTATAAAAATTCTGAAATAGCCTCTCCTATCACTTTTTTTGAAATGCACAAAACTGCCAGCTAAAATTTATTTTGAAAGCCTTTTCTCAATTTCATCCCAACTTTTCACATTTAAAGCACTCTCTTTGCCTCTAAAAGAGAATAACAAAGGTTTATATTGAGCAGCCGAGTCAATTATTGCATCGCCCCCTATGACTGCTTTTATTTTCAGTCCCTTTTTGATCAATTCCTGAAAAAGCTCTCCATTGTTCCAAGCAATAACCGGTAGTTCGATAAATCCATGTCTTTTAATCCAGTCTTTAGCAGCTTTTTTGCTTATTATCCCTGCCTGAAGAATGACCACAGGGTATTTTTTGCTGATTTGTCTGATGGCTTGCTGGCTCCTGTCTCTTGGCTTCTGTTTTAAAAATTCACCCTCCAAAAGCCCCCCTTCAATGTCAGTAAAGACAATGTTAGTTCCCTTTTTAAAAATTAAGAGAAGTCCTGATGATTCTGAAGAAGCCGACTTAACAGTGATTTTGAATGTCCCCGTCTTTGATGTAGAAACTTGTTTGAAGGCAAAACCATCTCCTCCAGACAATGCTTTGCCAATGCTTTTATTGTCCACAAAAAACTCTACAAGTTCACCACCTTTACGGGAGAATTTTCCCCTTGTCTCAACCTTCAAGAATGTTTCTTCGTTTTTGACGGCTATGATGTCATGAACAAATACTTCTGCTAAAGTTTTTGATGTAGGTATTAGAAGCAAAAGGAAACTAATGAAAAAAATCGCTACTGCAATTAACTTCATCTTTATCCTGAAAAAGGGTTTGGTTGCATCAATGATTATCACATATTATCTATCAGACCTGTTTACAGGTATTTATATAGAGAACCATTAAACTCAAGTTTGCTATTTATTCCCAGCATTAATGATAGACATCTTGTCATTGTGAATGAAGAGAAACAATCTCTATAATACTTAGTGTGATTTCCACGCCCGCTTCGGGTGCTTGCAATGATTCCCAAATAACCCCTTTTGAATTATACCGCCGATTTCAGGATTTATTAGTAAATGT
>DAIQAO010000096.1:0-5106 GCA_036781645.1 Dissulfurispiraceae bacterium | reverse complement strand
AGATGTCTGAAGGTAGTGCTTTCGGACGCGGGTTCGATTCCCGCCGCCTCCACCATATTTTAATAATCTCTCATGCCCCTAATCTATCTCCAACCTTTAATCCTGATGCAGTGACAAATTCTGTGGATTTAACCTTGCCGCCTCCTGCTGGTTGAACCCTTTTTACAAGGATGCCCCCGCCGCTGCCTGCAACTATAAAACCTTCATCGTTTATTGAAACTATTTCGCCTGTGAGCGCTTGATGTTGTGTCTGCAAAAGTGAAGAGTCAAATATCTTGAGCTTTTCTCCTTTAAAGGTAGTTGAAGCCCCCGGAGTTGGGTTTGCACCTCTTATAAGATTGTAAACCTGTTGGGCGGGCCTAGACCAGTCGATTACTGTGAGGGCATCTGTGCATAACGGTTCATAAGTTGCTTGTGATTCGTCCTGCTTTATTTTGGGGGCTGTTCCGTTTTTAATCATTTCTAAAGCCTCCACTATTGCATCTACGCCAAGAGGAAACAGCTTATTAAAATAAACCGAGCCTGTAGTATCATCAGGTGATATCTCAACCTCCTTCTGCAGGATGATTGGTCCGGTATCTATGCCATGGTCAGGCCAGAAAATGGTAAGGCCGGTTTTGTTTCTCCGTTTATAACCGCCCAATGTATGGCTGTACTTCCCCTGTGTTTCGGAAGAAGCGAAGGATGGTATTGTATAGTCTTGGATTTCGGATAGTCCAGAATCCCTTTAGGAACAATATTTATCACAAATGCCATGATATTGAGGTCAGGTTGTAATTGGACAAAGATGTCATAAACATGAGGATCTTTCATTTTATCCGGTTGATAAACCTGTATTCCTTTGCTTAGAGCAAGCTTTTTCATTCCGGATGGTTTGCCGGGCGGATCCGTAGGGGGAAAAACACCAACTATATTCTCATTCTTATTAAGCAGTGCATCCAGCACCTTCTCTCCAAAAGCCGCTTGACCAATAAGAACAATACGCATATGCCTGAACCTTATATCAAATAAGATTTTAACTCAACACATCTGATTTAAATAATAAAGCATATACGATTTGATTATCGATACTTCCAGTTTGAATTTTTCAGTTTTAGACAGCTGCGCTCTTATTTTAGACAAATAACTTCGGAATATTCTCATGTGAATGAGATTTAGTCAAACTCTCTTTCTTAGTCCTATCAACACAAGGGCTATGATACTTAGAAATCCTGCGATAAAAAGATAAGGAATCGGCGCTGAGGAGGCGCCAGAGACGTTCATATCCTGCATCTCGAAGCCTTCCACCTTCTTGGTGTTTACGCCTGCGGCAGAAGGGGCATGAAAGGAGGAGGATTTTTTCATTTCCTTTGTTTTGCCGCTTATTTGTGCGTTTATATTTTTAATCTCTTCGAGAGCCTTTTGAAACGCCTGAATCTGGCTCTTTAACCCCGGCACCGATATCAATACAGACGATGTAAACTTTGTAAGCAGTGGATTATTGCATGTATGGTCGCAGCAGGCAAGCCCGACCTCTTTCACGCTCTCCGCATATTCCTTTGCAAGGGTTTCCACAACTTTTTTATCTGCCTTCCAATAGTCCTTTCTAACGGTCTCGAGCATCCTTGCAACAATAGACTGGTAAGCCCACATGTTATTTGCCTGACGGAATAACTCCTTGATATTCAACCCATTTCTATCAAGGACATAGGTCTCATACATCTCGTTCCACTTCGCTGAGTCAACTGCCTCCGGCACGGTAACCTGCCACCCCCAGAGGTGCTCAACTACTTTATCAATAAATCGGGCTCCTGCATAGCCTTCTTTCATCATCTCTTTTATCCACTCAGGATTAAGATATCTTGACCTCATCTCCCTGCCCATGACTTTTTCAATAGTCTCTTGTTTAGGCTGTTTTGGATTGGAAAGATTTGTTATATAGACCTCTGGGGTCTTGCCATCTATTGAACGAACCGCCATAGCCACGCCGCCAAGATATTGAAATACGTCATCATTATCAAGCGCAGCAATCACATTGCTTGAACGGCTGTGTATGGCTATTTTTGTTCCTGAGAGGGCGTTTTTGAACAGCAATAAACTAATGTTTTCCATCGGCACTTCCGTGCTTCCGCTCTTACCCGCTTCTATAGTTTCTTCCTTCTGGTCTTCCGCTCTTCCACTCTTCCGCTCTATCTTATCACCCCAGAATCCCTGACCGTAAATATGGCTCATGCGATTAAAAAAGACACCAATTACTTTGCTATCATCTTCCCATGTGTTAGATTTATTTATTACTGTATCGAGATTCGGTCCATATGCACCAGAAGGTGTTGTGAACGTTCTAACTGTCGCAAGCCTCTCTGCCTTTTCTTCATCAATGCCTTTATCCATAAGTAGCTTTTTGGTTTTCAGGACATTTGCCCTGATTATGTTGTCTTCCTCCACCTGTGCCTTAGCCAGAGTTACAGCTTTATCCAATAAATCTATAATATTGGCAAACATATCCCTATAAAGACCTGAAGGCACAATAGTAACATCTATCCTTGCCCTGCCCAATTCTTCTCTCTGTATTGCCTCAACGCCTGCAACCCTGTTTCTTTCATCCCATCTGGGTCTGATGCCCATGAGATACAAAATCTGGGACAGCATAACACCTTCATTTCTTATGGTCTCAGTAGCCCAAAGATTGAATGTCAGCTTATCAGGATACTGTCCATGTCTTTGTTTATAGCCATCTATTAATTCCTTTGCGAGCTTAACGCCTAATTCGTACGTAGCTGTTGAGGGTATCTTTGTGGGGTCGAATGAGTAAAAGTTCTTTCCTGTAGGGTAGGCATCAGGATTCCGTATTGGGTCATTGCCTTGTCCTGCTCTGATGTATTTACCTGCAAGTCCAGCAATAAATGAATCGAGCTCGCTCTGTGCTGATAGCCTTATCTTTTCTTCAAACTCGCTGACCTTCTTTTTTCTTTCTTCGTGTGAAAGCTCTTTTTCAATAGAATATACAGCCTCAGCAGTAGTCTTTATGTATCTTTCTTCGGGCAGTCTTCCAAAGGTATGAAGTCCAAAGGGTGTGAGCTTTTCAGATATGTCTTTTATGTAATGTTCAAGCTGTTCAATATCTTCAGTAGTCTTAATCTCCAAACTACCATCTGCCCCTTTTGAGATAGAAGAGTCCTTTAGATCAGTAAGAATCCCCATTTTTTTTGAAAGTGCGTTAATTTCTTCGAGTTTTGCCTGAGCCAGGGTCTCGCTCTTTTCCTTAGCTGCAGCATAGTCATTGATGAGTCCGTTTAACTCCCTCAATTCTTTATTAAGCCCTGCCTTATCAAAAGGTGGCGTCATGTGGTCAATAATAGTGGCTAAGCCCCGCCTCTTTGCCTGAGTCCCCTCTCCAACATTGTCAACGATATAAAGATATATATTCGGCAAGTCCTGTATCAAGACCTCCGGGTCGTCTGCCTCTGTAAAGCCAATCTCTTTGCCCGCAAGCCACTCATGAGTGCCGTGAGTGCCGATGTGGGCAACTGCATCTGCCTTAAACTCTTTTTTGAGCCATAGATAAAACGCAACATATTGGTGATGAGGCGGGATATGGACATCGTGATAAAGTTTTGCATCATCTTGCTCCCAAGCCTTTGACGGCTGCGGGGCAAAAAGGATATTCCCATATTTAACAGCAGGTATGACTATATACTTAGTTCCACTTTCTCCCTGCCAGGTCATAATATTTGTCTTCTCCGGCTCTCCCCAGCCCTTTAAGACAAAATTTCTGAAATTTTCAGGTAACTCCTGCAGCCACTTTTTGTATGTATCTATCGGGATCAGCACGGGCTTGCCCGTTTTTACGAGTTTATCAAGCTCTCCAGGCGCCCAATTGCCAATGTTTCTTGCGTAATTCATAACATCATGAAAAATCTGTTCTTTGCTTATTTCTGCAGATGAGGCATCTAATCCCCCCTTTGTCGAAGGGGGGGCGGGGGGATTTATCTGATAATCCTCTACTTTCATCCTCTCTAATATCTCCCACAAGCTTTGAGGAAGGACATTAAGATATGAAGCCCCGATGTTCTGCTTTCCGGGCGGATAGTTGTAATAAATAATGGCTATTTTTTTATCTCTGTTAGATTTCTCTTGGAGGGTTATCCACATCTTCACCCTGTCTGTGAGCCTCTTTATCCTATCGGGTATTGGTCTTTCTTCAATGTATTCAATGCCAGTCTCTTTATCAACATTCTTTTCTTTTGACGCAATAACCATCGGCTGGATCATCCCTGCCATCTCAGGGACAGCTACCTGCCATGACCTCTCAAAGATATTAAGTCCAACAGGTGAACTCTCCCACTCATCCCTTGTTTGCGTATAAAGGGTAATTGCATTTATCACAGGAACACCAAGTCTGTTTAAAATAGGCAATATTATATTTGGAACGATACCCACCTTCATAGCCATACCAACAACAAGTTTAACCCTACCTTTACCACTTTCATCAAAGAAAAAACGCTCTATTACAGCATCTGAAGGATATCCATACGCGGGCAGAACATTAAATCCTCTTTCTTCAAGGCTGTGTATAATTGCATCGAGATGTTTTGTTTGAGCTGACTCATAAGAGATTTTATAAAAAACAATGCCTATCCATGGTCTTCCATCCTTGTATGATGAATAGTTGTCTTTATACTCACCGAAGTTCTGGTAAATCCTTTTGCTCTTTGACTCATAGATGCCAAACTCAGGCAGTTTGATTACATCTTTGTATAACACATTAAGACCAAAGTCTTTCTTCAAGGCATAAAGGAGCATATTTTTAAGGTTTTCTATGCCTCCGTTTTGGTGATAATCAGATATCTTGTGCTCAAAGATAATTCCCATTTTCTTGTGTTCGTCTCCATATGCCCCGCTCACACCATAAACCTTAGCGCCATTCTTTATTGCCACTTCAAGTTCAGGCTTTACTGCCTCTACAAGCATTCTGTCCATAACTTGAATGATTATTAGCCTCGATTCCTTAAGGTTGGTTAAGTCCTTACTTCTTATGTCTTTAGAGGGATAGACATAAAAAGAGAGACCGTTAAGTTCAGGATGGTCTTTCTTTATCAACTTTACAGCCTCAAGAGCTGTTATTGA
>DAIQAO010000095.1:0-5165 GCA_036781645.1 Dissulfurispiraceae bacterium | reverse complement strand
CCTCATATTCTTTTTCAAGAAGCAATTTTGAAAGATAAGCCCCATCCTGCCCTGTGATGCCTGTGATTAATGCTTTTTTCATAAATCTCCCTTTCTACTATTTTGATTGTTCAATAATTTTTCATAGACGGTTAAAATCCTTCTAATCATTAGCTCTTTAGTAAATTCTTTTTCTACTCTTTGTTTGCTATATTGTCCGTATATTTCTCTTAAATCAGAATTATTGAGAAGTCTATTTATCGCCTGTGCCATTGCTTCAGAATCTTTAGGTGGAACAATCAATCCTGTTTTTTCATGAGAGTTAACAAAAGGCACTCCTGTAGGAAGATTAGTGCTTACAACAGGCTTACCACAAGCCATTGCTTCTAATTGAACGATTCCAAAAGCCTCACTGTTAGCAATTGAAGGTAAAACAAAAATATCACAGGCATGATAATATATAGCTATTTCTTCATCATCAATCTTTCTTAAGAAAACAATCTTATCTTCAATTCCTAACTTAGTTACTAAATTTATCAAACTATCTCTCAATGGGCCGTCACCGACTATTAAAAGTCTAGCATCGACTCTCTTCATAGCCCGAATCATATACTCTACCCCTTTGTAGTAAATCAGTCTTCCGATAAACAGGATTATTTTTGGACCATATTTATCGCGGATGCTTTCAACCTTTTCACGCATCTTATCATTCAATCGAAATCGAGCTATATCTATCCCAAAAGGTATGACTTCACATTTGTCTCTAAAATCCTTCAGGAAGACTGAGCTCTCTATATGGTTGGGAGTAGCAACAATTATTTTGTCAGCTTTCCTTAAGAATCTTATTAAAAATGGCTTATATAATCTCAATAAATTTTTCTGTTTTATAATATCACTGTGCCACCAGACAACTAACTTCCCTTGTGGTTTCATTAATAAATACGATATATCACCTAAAGGAAATGGCATATGGAAATGCAATATATCCATATCTTTGCCTAATCTCTTTAGCAAGAAGGGGAAATTAAAGGAAACGGGCATAGAAAAGTAAATACCAAGACTGCTGGCACGAAAGACCTCAACTCCATTTATAATCTCTTTACCCCCCTTGCCCTTTTGTTGACAAACCAAGACCTTCATATCAACCTTATCTTTTAATCCTTCTGCAATATCCTGAACAACCCTTTCTACCCCGCCAATGTGAGGATAATATAACTTACTGATTTGAAGAACTTTCATGCATTTATCCATTTAAAGACTCTCCTGATATCTTTAATAAATGACTTTGGATCATAATAATACATCTTTCTCCTAGCAAATCCCCTTTTTAAAAGCCTTTTAATGCTTTTGTTATAGTTATCAAACCCTGTCAGTACATTTTCCTTAATAGTCTCAAATCTTCCATACTCAATAGTATTGACCCTCCTTCTAATATCTCTAAGATAATACTCATCAGGTGATCTCTCAAAATATTGAGAAGGCGGCATATCAGAGTTCACTATTCCGAGTTTTAATCCTGTCTCAAACAATTCAGTGCCAGGATATGGTTCATAAACCCCAATGGATGCATAGTCAGGACGAATATCCTTCATAAATTCCAGGGTCTTATATATATCTTCTTCAGTCTCATTAGGTAAACCCATCATAAAATATGCACTCCAGAATATCCCATGCTTATTGAATAATTTTGCGGCTTTTCTTACCTTTTCATGGGTAATACCCTTTTTCATTAATTTGAGCATATTTTCACTACCAGATTCAACACCTACCTTTATAGTGTTACAGCCAGCAGACATCATCTTCTTTAATAAATCCTCATCTATCAAATCTACCCTCGTGGTACATTCCCAATTAATCTTTATCCCCTCGGTAGCAAATACATCGCAAAACTCTACTACCCTTTTCTTGTTAAGTGTAAAAGAGTCATCTTTGAAGGCAAATTGCTTTGCGCCGTATTTCTGCATTACATGTTTTATCTCTTCTATCACGTTCCCCACAGAGCGGTATCTAACCTTTTTGCCGAACATTTCCTTGTAGCAAAAAGTGCAGAAAAAAAGGACAGCCGCGGCTTGTCATAATTATGGCCATGTCTTCAGAGGAATAGTTTTCAGGATACAAAAGCAATTCTCTTGCAGGGAAAGGTATGGTATCAAGGTCATTGATATAGTCCAGATGCAAGTTATTAACTATGTTACCATTCAGCCTGTAGGAAAGCCCTCCTATCTCTTTAAATAAAGAGGTATCCATTTTTTCTATTGCGCTCACAAGTTTTACCATAGAAACTTCACCTTCACCTCTTATTACATAATCAACATCTTTATATTGAAGAATTTCCTCGGGTTTAATTGTAGCATGAGGACCTCCAATTACAACATTCAACTGATTGTTATACTCTTTGCATACCGTTGCGGTCTTTAAAACTGCTGCTATTTTTGGCGTCATTGCAGTAATACCTACCACATCTGGTCTGAAATCTTTCAACACTGTAACTATATCCTTCCAAACATGGTGTGCCTTATCATTTACCTGGCGGATGAATGCCTTATAATGGTCATGCATCCTGCTATAATCAGGGGCGCTTGCAACTTCAAGTTTGTCTGCGCTATAAATCCTAACCTCATATCCTTTATTTCTCAAAGAGGCAGCGATATATCCCAAACCAATTGGAAAATATCTATTTTGGATGCCCATGAATCTGTAAAAAGGTGGGTCAATTAGTAATATTCTCACCTCAAAGTCCTCCTTCTTGTTTTATGAAATAATGAGTTTATCTATCCATTATCATTGCTATTAGTTCTGTGCTCGTCACTTTCAACTACCTCTTGATACAATTCTACATGCCTTTTGCCGATCATTTCCCATGAAAAGCGTTTAGACAAAGTTAGGATATTTTTTACAATCCGTTCACGTATACGAATATTGTCTCTCAAGTATTGAATTTTTTTTGCTATTTCTATAGGCGCCGAAGCGAAAAGAACATTTTCATCATCCAAAAGTTCAGAAGGCGTGGATTCCCCTTTGGTCGTCACACATGGTATTCCTAACTCAAGAGTAGCAAGGAAACTCGTTCTTCGGAAACTCACTCCATCCGGATAAAGCAGTATGCAAACACAGCTTTCTTTTAAAGCACCGGATATCTCCTCAAAATTTTTACCAACAAACCATTCTATCTTTTCCTCCCCAATATGGTTTTTGGCATATTGCTTTATTTCCTCGAAATAATGTATGTCCCTTGGTGAAATGTCCCCGATCAAGCGTAATCTAAAATCAGGATTCACATCAAGCAATATCTTGAACGCATCAATTATTTTTTCAATACTTTTGGTGTGATGAAACAATCCAAAGTAGGAGATAATATTAAGATTTGCTTTTACTTTATCCTCTATTTTTTGAATATTGCTACCAAGGTTGATAACTATGAATTTTCTTTTGCAAAACGGAAAACGTTTAGCCACATAGTTTTTTTCTTCAGAGGTAGTAAAAATTACCTTGGAACTCATTAATAGAAATACAATTATGCTACATCTTCTCAAAAAATGATTATACCGAAATTCATGAATTGTTGTGATTACAGGCATACCACTAATCCTAAACAAAAAAGCTAAAACATGGGGCCCAAGATTAAAATAATAACCTGCGGTTGGGTACTGAATATGAACTATGTCTGGTGCTACTCTCCTAATAAAGCAATATAATGAAAAAGCACAGCGTAATGTCCATCGCCTAACCACTGGGAAAACTTGTAAGTTTGCATTTTTTATCTCATTTGCCTCTACCCTTGTAAAAACATCGATTGTGTGTCCCAATTCCGTTAATGTTTGAATTAACCTGTATGTATAGTCTCCAACTCCGCATCTCATCGGTGGGTAAGAGCCAGTCACAAAAGCGATTTTCATTATTTTGTATCACTCCGATTGTCTTGACAGGTCTTGTTCCAATTGGATGCTGCAGTAATTAAACCCATAATAATCCATTGAAGATGTCCTGAATGTCCGCCGGGCGGTTCTGAGTAAAAAATAGCAATGATTGTTACAGCCATATAAATAAATAAACTCAAGTTAAATGCATTTTTGTATCTTTTAAATGTACGATAACTCATAATAATTCCTATTAAAATAACATACAAATAGGCTCCAGCACCCATCAATCCAGTCTCTGCTAGATAAGTTAAAAAAGTGCTGTGGGCGTCAATTGTTTCTGGTAGACCATGTAATAAAAAAAGTTCTGTTATTGTTTTGCCGAATTTATCAAAAGCAACATCCACATATGAAAGACCAAAATTCCCTATTCCTATCCCGTTAATGGGATTGGCACTCCACATAATCAAAGCAGATTGCCATAAATAAAATCTACTATATAAAGTTGTTATTCCCCGAGCATCAAGGGTAAACCAATAGGCAGGAACAAAATGAACCAACCCCATGAACATCAATAATATGAGTAATATAATGCCTATATTCAGTGCCAATTTTATTTTCAATGAATGCTGTTTTACAAAAATGAAAGCAATAAAACCAAATAAAAAACTTATCCAAACAGTTCTTGTTTGGACTAAAATAAGGCCAAAAATAAGGAGCATTGTTAAAATAAAATATTTGCCCCGTTGAGCACCGTAAGAAATCAATCCTAAACCTACAATGATTCCTGACAAAATATATGTTGGTAGGTAAGGTCCTAAAGTCCCGACCATGCGTGGCATTCCCCCCTCGATGAAAGCTCCACCTGTATTCGTCAAAAATTGAAAGAGTCCTAATAAAACCTGTATTACTGCCATCCACAAAATACTGAGAATCAATCTTTGACCTTGAATTACACTGCTTACATTATTAGCGAAAAAAAAGTAACATCCAACCCATCCAACGACTTGTAGCAACTCTACAATACTTTTAGAAGGACTTACTGCTCCAATTGCAGAGACCATAATAGAAACTATAAAAATGAAGATAGCAATATTAAAAGGAGACCTACTTACTTTTAATTTGCCTTGCACAAACATCTGACTGATCCAAGCTAGGATGCTAGATAGAGTTGTTACATCTACAATTTTTACATAAGCTCCAAAAATGTATATCTGTGGATAGAGAAAAAACATAGATATAATGATACTAAATAGCCCTACCATGCTGTTTGTTAAAGTGCCAATAAAAACAATCAAGCCGGTCAGCAAGTAAATAATTGCTATAAGA
>DAIQAO010000094.1:0-5245 GCA_036781645.1 Dissulfurispiraceae bacterium | reverse complement strand
TGTATGTTTTAAAAATAATATCGATTCTATAAAAAGAAGTATTTTTAACCTTCTTTTTTAAAATATTTCTTATTTCTAAGGCAAGGGAGGGAGTAGCTTCACTTTCAAAGAATTTTGCCAAAATCTTATCAATCTTTTTGCCATTACCTAATGAGATATGGGCTTTCTTAACAAAAGTCTTTTCGAGCAATGCGAAGGCAGAGTAATTGTGAAGATTGTCTGTTACGATGCATATTTCATCATCGGAAGCATATAGTGGCAATATCCTATTTTCTAAGAGGAATTCCTTTGGCAGCTTTATAACTAAATCTCGATCAAGCGTAACCTGCTCAACCATTACATAAGGGATCTCAAATTGTTTGCTTAAAATCCAATCTATGTTATCTTCCCAAGTTTTATAAGGGTCTCTCCTAATTTGAGACCTGTTTCTTTTTGAGTCTTGAGGCTTTCTTCTAAATCTTCAAAACTAATGAGCCCGTATTTTAGTAAAAGTGAACCAAATTTGTGTTTCTTTTTATCCATTTTTTTCTCCTTGTCTGGGCATTGCATAATTAAATGTTTGGGTAAAAGACCCAAAATCAATGCTATTGAGTCAACTTTAATTCCCTTATTTTCTCAAGGGTGTCCAGATAAACAGCCTTTTTATCAGGGTTCAATTCTATAGCTCTGTTAGCAAGAGATTCAGCCTCTGCCAGATTTTGGCGTTTCAAATAATATAACCATGCGAGGTTATTGTATGCATCGGCATGTTCAGGGTAATAGTTGATAGCTTTACGATAATATTTTTCAGCTTTGTCTAAATCGTTTTGCTGTAAATAGGCATTGCCTAAATAGAAGTATGCCGCGTTGGTTCTCTTGGAAGCATAATGGTATGCCTTTATTGCATTTTCAAACTGCCCCTTTTGTTCATAGGCAACACCAAGGGCGATATGCTCTTCAGGGGTTAATTTGTCATCAAGAAAAACGATCCGAGGGAAGGAACAGCCAGGAACCAAAAAAAGCAAGATGATAAAAAAACTTGCAAAATAAAAGAAGACGAGTTTCTTGTTGTCCATGTTTTTATACTGTCAATCGGGTTTGCTTATCAATAATGTCCAGTAATTAGTTTTTTGCCATAGGGCAATAAATTTTTCTATAGGTATAAACTGCCCCTGAAATACATCTGAATTTACCACAACTCCGCTGTCACTGTAACCTATGACAACCATAAAGTGGTACTGGGTATAAAAGAAACCATAATCAACTAACACAATAAGGGGCTTTCCAGCATTAATGTTAGTTCTGATATCTTCGATCGAACCACTGTATTGTGTTACCTTAAGCCCTTTTTTGCTTGCATAAATGAGCATATCCAGAGTAAGAGTCCCTTTTGCAGTTTTGCTGAAGATTTCAGCAGCTATCTCATCAGGCGTCACGGCTACGCCATGATAATTCATAACTGCTGCAAGAGAGACTGGACCACATTGATTTTTACTTTGGGCATAAAAAGGGATATTTTCAATAATTCTTGATTCAGAAGGTGGTTTAATCAAAACATTGGCACAAGCATTCAGAAATGATATTATAGTGAGATAAAAAAATATTTTTTGGCGAAACATTTACACCTTTATGGCTATATTTATAGTTCCAAAATTATTGATAGAAAGGGCTGTTCAGAATTTTTATAATTGACAAATTTTATTTGGATTTTCCTTAGATCTTTTTTATGCAAAGGCTTTTGCCAAAATTTCATAAAATTTCTTTGATAAGGCGTCGTATAAAAATCCTTCACCAGCCCCTTATCTTTGGATTATAGTCTTACAAATTAATTTGTTGCGGATAGTTTTAATATTATATTTAATAAAGGATGAAATATGGAAGCAAGAATTAAAGTCGGCATAAGCTCCTGCTTGCTTGGAGAAAAGGTAAGGTATGACGGGGGACATAAACTCGACCACTATCTCAAGGAAACTCTTGGTAAATATGTCGAATGGATACCAGTATGTCCTGAGACTGAGATAGGGCTTTCTGTTCCCCGCGAGGCTATGAGGCTCGTCGGGGATCCCAAATTCCCAAGGTTAGTTACTATCCGAACAGCAATAGATTATACGGAGCGTATGCTCAATTGGGCAGAAGAAAAACTTATTAAGCTCCATAAAATGGACTTATGCGGCTTTGTTTTCAAAAGCAGGTCACCGAGTTCGGGCTTAAGGGGAGTAAAGGTATATGGCGCATCTGGGGTCCCTTCTGCTACGGGGATGGGTATATTTGCTAAGGCTTTTGTAGATAAATTCCCTTTCCTGCCTGTTGAAGACGACGGGAGACTTCATGATCCTGTGCTTAGGGAGAATTTTATTGAAAGAATTTTTGTGTATAGAAGATGGCAGAACTTAATTCAAAAGGGCGGAAGTGCGGGTGATTTGGTCTCATTTCATACTGACCACAAGTTACTTCTTCTTGCTCACAGTCCTAAACATTACACAATTCTGGGTAAAATTGTTGCAAGGGCAGGCAAATATAAACATGGAGAGATTCAATTTGAATATCTCAAGAACCTTATGGAAGGCTTGAGGCTTATCGCAACAGTCAAAAAGAATACCAATGTCCTTCAGCACATTGCTGGTTATCTGAGAAGGTTTCTTTCGAGCGAAGAAAAACTGGAGCTTCAGGAAATAATCTCCGATTATCACAAAGGTCTCATACCACTCATTGTTCCTGTAACGCTGATAAACCACTACGTAAGAAAATATGGTGAGCAATATTTAAAAAGGCAATATTACCTTGCTCCTCATCCCCTCGAATTAATGTTGAGAAATCATGTCTGAGAAATACACCTTAAAGGGGACTTTTGGGATGAGAAAATCTACCACATCAGTCTCGCCTTTCGATATGCCCAGCAGGCATAAGAGATATCAACAAAAAAGGTTCCGGGGTGGCGGTGGGCGGTATCTAATTTAACACTGAGGGCTTTGATTTTCCTCCCTGATATTGTCATCAAATTATTGATATCATCAAGCATCTCTTTCTCAAAGATTGCAACCTTCTCATTGGGATGCTTTGATGTAATCCTTCTTAACAATTGTCTCTTGGACAGAAAAGTAACCTGATCTCTCATGCCGCCGATTGCAATACCTAAAGAATACGGGGCGCATTTTTTATCTTTATTATTAATTAAAATGGAATCTATTACACATTTTTTCACACCATCAAAATTTCGTTCTGCCAGGACATTGCCTTCCTTTGTATCAAATAATAAAGGAAGCTTATATGTAGTGCCCATATTCTCGCAGTCGGCGCATCTTAACATCAGATCTACCGTAAAGGTGCTTTCTAAAGTCTCTTCAATATAAAGGAGTGGATAGTAAATTCCAACATTATCACCTGTATTAGCGCCGGTGATTATATCAACGGCGTTAGGGGTAAGGGGAATTTTAGATGTGGCTATCCGTGTGGCTTCTGCGAGGACATCCCTTATCATTTGGTAGCTTATACCTATCGGCACCTTTACAAAAAAAACTGGAAACCCTGTATCTTCGCATAAAGGGACGGCATTCTTTCGTGAAAGAGGGATCTTTTTTAAGATGGTTTCAAGAGATTCTTTAGCCTCTTCATCAGTTTCGGATGAGTACGCATATTTTAGGGCTTCCTCCACATCGCTGGGAAGAGATGTAGCTACCTTTTTGTATAGCTCGACTATTCCGTCCCTAAGCTTTAGCAAACAATACCTCCAGTTTATGATTACGAAATATCCGTGATTGAAAAAACAACTTCATCCCTGAAAGCCTTAATTAAATAAATTGTTTTCATAATTTCCGGGTCTGTAACATCAACAAATGCAGCGTCCAGTCCGGCTCCCGCAAGGTATAATAGAAAAGCCGAATTCATCTTGGATTTTACAGCTTTTGGTAGTCCGGTGGAGATATTCGATATCCATGCTATTGTATTTATTGGCGGCTCTACCATTTCATTCAAAGCTGTAATAATATAATGGGTATTTACTATATTGCTTTGACCTGGATCCCTTGCTATATGCACAACAGATGGATCAGCATATAGCCTTTCATTAGGGATATCCTCAGCATTGGCTTTTTCAACGAGATTCTCCAGTATAAAAAGCTTTCCCTCAAAAGTGGTGGGAACGCCCCCTTTTAAAGCCCTTAGAATCAAATGAGCACCGCTGTTTCTCACAAGTTTTAATATTTGATTTGGGTCAGCTTCATCAGCGGAGAGATAATTAATCATAGGAGGCTTTTGACATAGGTCAACTGTTTTTTCAAGGGCTGCGATATTTCTTGAATCGAGACAGAGTGGGAGATTCGTCTTCTTCTGAACAAGGTCTGCGACTTTGGGCATAAGCTCTTCATCCCCTATTCCGTCAGTAGAACATTGAATGTTTATGAGATCAGCGCCCTTTTCACTAAGGGTTTCGGCTATTGTCTCGATGCTTTTGGCGTCGTGCTTCCTTAAAGCCTCGAAGTATGATTTGTTTCTTACGTTAAGGTTCTCAGCAATTATAAGCATATTATCCCCCTTTTATTTTTTGGGTTTTTACAATCTCACCTTATACTGAGAGTTAAGACTCTAAGGTGAGTGTGGCTCATCTAAATTAGTATATCAAATATCACATTCAAAAAGTAAATCAATATTCTAACTCAAAAATAGCGATAGGATCCTAAAAAAACTCCTTCTGGTTTATTATTTTATGAGTGATATAAAATATCACCCAAAAGGTAAATAAAAAAACCAAAAAGGAGTTATAAGAAGTTCAGTATATATTTTATTTTCCTTTGAGGCAGAGGTATGCCAGCATGAGCTTGTATTTCAGGCTAAAAAGAGATTTTAGTCTTTGAAAGAGGCGTTTAATAGAACTAAAAGAGTTTTTTAAACAGTTGCAAGCTTAAAAAAGTGCATTTTGATGCTCCAAAGGGGGGGTATCCCAATTTCTATCGCTATTTTTGGGTTTTAGAATAATACTTGTATTTTAATACCATTACTAATACACTATAATGTCAAACGAAAAATCAACAACAGCAAAGAATATAAAAAGGTTGCGGAAACAACGGGGTTTGTCGCAGGACAAATTGTCCAAACTTGCAGATATTTCCCACAATACGATAATCAAGATTGAATCCGGGGCAATTCAAAGCCTCACAATTGATACTGCCCATAAAATAGCCAAGGCTTTGGGCGTTAGTTTAGATGATTTAATAAGGTAAAAAACTATGAATAAAGAACAGAAATTTTACAAGGCATTACAGGATGTTTT
>DAIQAO010000093.1:3711-5332 GCA_036781645.1 Dissulfurispiraceae bacterium | reverse complement strand
AGATGGCTTTAAATAAGGATTTAGCTGGAGAAAGTCAATAGTCAAGTCTGACCCCACTCCTACAGAAAATCAGTATCTCCCATAGTGTAGAAAAACCTTCCCTTGATCTCATCCTTCTTCAATGTTTTCTCATGGGTTGTCCTGGGGATGCAGGTGCCCGAGTCTCCCACATTAAAGCCGAGCTGTTTCAGTTTCTCATTCAGATATTCGGGATGCCAGAGTTTCAGGTTTTTGAATCCGGATACGAAGGCATAATTTTCAGTTTTTTGAAATACTGCTGAAAGCGATTGAAGAGGACATAGAAAGTCTATGAGGAGTAAATTTTCGCCATCTCTTCTGAGGACAACAAGACCTGTAAGTTTTTGCTGCCATCGCCTTCTTATTCCCCATAACTCGTAAGTGAAAAGCGGATGATTTTTATACCGCCATTTGAGATATTCCCTATCTCTGATAATCGATATCTTGATATCATTCTTGAGAGATTCCCATAGCGTGTCAATTCTACTATCGTCATAGCTAAGGGGGAACATTTTATACATGAGGCGCACATGGTCGTTTTTAAATTGAGGCTCTTTAGCAGACTCCCATACATCCTCGACTTTTTCGTAAACGCCAAGCTTTTCGGGAAGCTTCATAGCCCGTTCATTTGGAAAACCATAACCTAATATAAAGCCATCTTGAGCCGAGATAATTGGCAGGAGTTCGGCTACTTTTTTAAAGAGTTTGGTTCCCCTGAACGATGGATGCACCATTACATCCCCAATAGCCATGCCCAGTATTTCTCTGCCTCTATATACCATGCGCTGGGGCATCCCTCCGTAATGGGCAACAATCTGTCCATTTTCGTCAGCAGCTAATGAGGCATAAATTTTATTACTGTTCGGGCGGGTGTATTTCCATCTCCATTCCTCAAGGGTCATCTCCCTGCTGAAGATTTCCTTGAAAAGTCTGACGATGCCGTGCTCGTCGCCTGGTTTGTAAAGCCGTATTTCCTTGATATATGGCATTGCTGAAACCTTCAAAATGAATGATAATACAAATAAGTCAGCCTTGGCAATTAATTTATGATGGGGTCCAAATATTGACCTTATGGCATTATTTTTGCTTAAAGAATTATCAATAGAAGATGATGGGTTTGCATTACAATCAAAGGTATTCTAATCAGATAGGAGGTGGGGTTAATTATCTAAGGTATATCGCTTGAGTTTACTATTTGGGGATATGATTGCCGATTTTGGCAATAACTTTACTTTTAGTGGAGGATGAAATGAAAAAGACAATGGTTTTGGTTGCAGCAACTGTGATGTTGTTGTTTGGAGCTTTGAATGCAGATGCAGGGATATGGTATGCCGAATATCCTAATGTGCCGGGATATTATGGAGATGACAGCACAGTTCTTGACCGCTGGAGTTGGGGCGGCCGGAATCACCTTGCTATAACATGGAATAATTCTGTGAATACCGTTTCGGCTATTGAGATGAACCCCGACGGCAGACCCAATATATACTACTGGGGCGACATTTATTATAACGTTTATCCAGTAAGGATGTATCTTTACTATTCGACTAACGGATATAATTGGTATTATATTGGGGAATATATTTATTATTAAATAAAAACA
>DAIQAO010000093.1:0-3611 GCA_036781645.1 Dissulfurispiraceae bacterium | reverse complement strand
TGACCCCAAATACTGCCCTGCCACCTTAAAAAATGTATAAAAAAGCTGCTATCATAACTGCTTTTAATCCATATCACTTCAAGGGGGGGATAGAGACATATATTATACAGCTAATCGCCCTTTTAAGAGACCATAAAATAGACGTTGATTTATATACCCTCGATTTGATTAAGAATGACACTAATCTTTTTAACGGATTTGCCGAAAAAATTTATTTTTTAGGCAGGAAATTTGCTGAATCTGACATTGGTTATGACATTGTGATTGCGAATTCCTTTTACGGTGCGGGTTATTTCCCTCCAAGAGCCAGGGCGTTTAATATCTATCACTCTTGCCACGCAGCATTCGCAGATGCGATTAAGGATGTAGTCTCTGAAAACACTTATTTTGAGCTAAGATACCTTTATGGCGAGTTGTTGGAGTCGGTGAGTGGCTATGATAGAACTTTGTTGTCTGTGAGCGAAAATGTCGCTGATGAACTCAGGAGATATTATGGATTGAGTGACATTAAGGTTATCAATAGCTGTGTTAATACGAATATTTTTAAGAAATTTGACAAACAAGAGGCGAGGAAGAAACTTTTCATACCAGAAGATGCTTATGTAGCGCTTTATGTTGGAAGGTGGGATAAAACTAAGGGTTGTGATATCATGGAGGAAGTGATGACTTCCCGATTACTTCAAGATATCTATTGGGTAATCGTTCTGGGGACCGGGACTGATAAAAATTTGCTTCCAAAAATTCATAATATGAGAATTTTCGAGGAAATTGAACATGATAGGGTCGTGGAATTTTATAATGCAGCTGACTTTGTTCTCTTTCCTTCAAGATACGAATCTTTTGGGTATGTGATTGCAGAAGCCCTTGCCTGTGAAGTGCCTGTTATCACAACGAATGTTGGGGTTGCACAGGCTATTTATAAAGATTATCCTCTCAAGATGCTCTTGCTGCCAGCCGTTTCAGATAATAGCGGCGCAATAGCGGATTTATGCATCGAAAAAATTTTGCTGACAAAAGAAGATATAGAACTCAGAAAGGCTCTTGGCTCAGAAGGCAGGAGTGTTATAGAGAAGAACTATAGTCTTGCGAAGTGGCATGTTCAAATGGCTAAAGCATTAGGTATATATATATGACAGTTCATGAACTCCCTCCGGCGAAAAAAGTTTTAATTCTTACTCCCCATCCCGATGATGAATCCTTTGGATGCGGCGGAACGATTGCCCTCTATACCTCAAAGGGTATAGAGGTAAATCTTGCAGTGATCTCCTCAGGGGAAAGTATTCCTAAGAAATTTACTGGAGTTAATGACATCCTGAAAGCCAGGGAAGATGAGACACTGGAGGCTTCAAAGGTTTTAGGCATAAATAATGTTTATTTTCTTGGATTTCCGGATGGCTCTTTAGCGCTATATAAGGATGATATCGGAGTTCGTCTTTCAAAGCTCATAAATGATATTGAGGCTGATATAATCTTTGCACCTTCGCCTTTTGATAACCACGATGACCACATAGCATTATCTGAGATAGCTATAAAGTTTATAGAGACAGGTTGCGCTTTTAAAGTCGCATTCTATGAGGTTTACGGGACGATAAGGTTTAACCTTCTTATTGATGTGTCTAATGTTTTGGCAATCAAGGAGAGCGCTATTAGAAAATACCATTATTCATTATTTGAGCAGCCGGAGTTGTTTGTAGAATCGGTAAGGGGTTTAAATAGATTCAGGACTTTTCATGCGAGGCAGGCTGGTTATTATGAAGCTTTTTGGTTGGTTTCAGGCAGGATGACCAAATCCGAAATTTATTCATGGCTTACTTATGGTTTGGACGAGCCTGCGATAAAGTTTCTCTCGAAACTTAAGGCAGTGGATAAACTTTTAGTTGAGATTGACAAAAAAAACCAAATCCTTCAATTAAGGGAAGCTGAGATTTCAGAGGCGATTAAAGCCAAAACAAAGGCTTTTGCTGAAGTATCGGAACTAAAATCGAAGATAGAAGCTATGGAAAAAAGCCTATTGTGGAGATTTGGCAGTAAATATTACGCAATGCGTGACAGAATATTGCCGGAAGGCAGTTTTCAAAGAAACATTTATAACCATTTATTGAAATGCCTCAAAAAGGGGCAGACTTGAGTATTTTACGTATATGCCAAATTTTTTTAATATCATGCCTATCTTAGATTGAGACTTTAAAGTGTCTTGATAGGACTGCAGGGAATTAACCCTTTCTGAGGGGAACAACCCAAGGATATAGGTATTTTCATTTAAAATAGAAAAACCAAAAGACTCGAGTTCTTTTTTAGTCCAGCAGGAACGGTGGTTTTCAAGAGGATTTTCGGGCACGACCTGCTCTGCAGGGTCGGGAGGAGTGGCTATGATTACATTTTTTCCTATTCTCTGGAGTTGTCTAATAAATTCTATGCCATAATCCTTTTCAAAATGTTCTAATATATCTATTGCCATGACAAGGTCGTAAGATCTTTCTTTGAACTTTTGTAAACTTTCTTTTACCTCTGAAATGAATATTTCGTTATAGACATATCTATGCAAGTCGGTTATGTATTTGTCAAAGCCTTCTATACAGTCAATCTTTACCCTGTAATTTTCCTTTTTATTGAATGTTAGGTTGGCTCTGTCATAGAGGTTATCGCCTTCTAAGTAGATACGGGATAATGCCCCGTAAATTCCTAGCCCACAGCCAACATCAAGAATGGATGCAGGATTTAATTTTACAACTACATCAAGGATTTTACTTATTTGTAAGTAAGTGCTAATGGGCATAATATGTTATTTAAGTCTTAGCTTGGTAATTAATTTGTCAAGGACATGGTGATTCTTAGAAAATAAAAATATTTCATATCCAAAGGCTTTTTTTTCAAACATTTCTGTGCGCATATTCCACCCCTGTAAGAGTAACTCAATCTCTTCTTTGACATTTTCTCTTATAGGTGCAAAGTCTTTGATAATAAGATCTTTATTTTTAATGATAAAGTTAGATGCCTGGATGCTTGTGTTTATGATTTTTTCGGTAATATCCTCGTTATGCACGACCTTAAAATTATGTTTATATGCCATGCTCAGGATGTTCTTTTTTTCGTGAAGAGGACCTTCAGGTATATATCTTATTTCATCACAAGTTAATATGTAGCCGACTTTATTTAAGAGCTTATGGGAGTGGGCAAAAAGAAAATCTAAGTCAAATATGTATTGAGAAGATTCCTGAAAAAGAATCAGGTCAAATTTTTTGTCTGTTTTGTATTCCTCAAAGGAAGTCTCTATCAGATGTGATGTATAATCTTTATATTTTGTCTTTGCCATTTCCATGAGTTTAGTGTCAGGGGAGATGCCGATAGTCTCATATCCTGCCATTGTCAGGTCAACTGTGGTTTTTCCTAATCCACAGCCAACATCGAGGATTCTTTTTACCCCTTTTGGTATAAGGGATTTCATAATGCGTGCGAGGTTTTCCTGCGCTTCTTTAATATTTTTGGTTTCTGCCGTCCATAAACCGTAATGAAAATAATCTATAGAGCCTTCTTTGTCGATGAGATATGCATGATAACAAAAAGGGAACTCAATGTTCTTGATGAATTCTCTGGATCCAGCTTTCATGTTA
>DAIQAO010000092.1:0-5512 GCA_036781645.1 Dissulfurispiraceae bacterium | reverse complement strand
AAAAAGGGTATCTGCAATAGGGGAAATAATGAGCGAGTTTAATCAGAGAGAATATCAGACAGTGATACTGGCGGCGGTGCTGCATGATGTGGGGAAAATGCTTCAGAGAGGTAGTTTTGGCGCTCTTGACACCAGCGGCAAGCATCCTAAAGTATCATCGGTCTTTGTCGGAGCATTCAAAGAGTTTTTTTCAAGATTTGTGGACTTTGAGCTTTTTCAGACCCTTGTGCAGCGTCATCACGAAGACCAGCGCAATTTCGATGAAGATTTGCTGTGTCAGACTGCCCCTGAGCAATACAAACCGCTTTCCTTTCTTGTCAGCCGTGCGGATAATTACTCATCATCTGAAAGAGGCAGAAAGACCGATGCTTATCAGGACTTCAAGAAGACTCCTCTGGTATCGGTATTAAGCCGCACAAAGCTGAACAAAGAACTTCCCGAACTTCAAAAATATAGACTCACGCCATTGGTGCCGGAGAATGCCTTTCCTCAAAACTTTGGAGGATACGAGGACAAAGAGTTCAATGAACATTTGAAAGAGTTTGGCAAAGAATTCAAAAACCTTGTTGAAAACCTTAATCATTCTGACTTTGACACAATGTTTTCGCATATAATGGGCATTTTGATGAGATATGCGTGGTGTATTCCCTCTAATACACAGGAAGATATTCCCGATGTGTCGCTCTTTGACCATCTCAAGACAACCGCAGCTATAGCCGCGTGTCTTTATCAATATCATTCTCCTGAATTCAGACTATGGGAAATAAAAGACGATGAGAAGGAAAAGTTTATTCTTCTGGCAGGAGACCTATCCGGCATTCAGAACTATATTTTCAACATTACGCATATTGGCACAGGAGGTGTCGCAAAGAGACTGCGCTCCCGCTCATTCCAGCTTGCAATGATTTCCGAGATCATAAGCCATAAGATACTGCATGAATTTGATTTGCCCATAAGCAATATCCTGATGGTTTCAGGCGGTAAGTTTTATATCCTCCTCCCTAACAAAACAGGGACACAAGAGAAGTTGAGCGAGTTGCAGCGTGAGATTGACCAGTGGTTTTATACACAATTCAATGCAGAGATAAATTTGAATATGGCCTATGTTAAGGCATCAGGCAAAGACTTCAAAGGAAGCGATGAGAACTCTACAGGCTTTGAAGGCATTTTAAGAAGTTTAAACGAAAATTTGCAGGATTCTAAAAAGAAACCATTTAAAAGTATTCTGGCAAGCGGTTCATGGTCTACCGATCTAATGGTTTTAAATGTAGATTTTTCTTCGGAAGAAAAGCTCTGCAAGGTGTGCAAAAAATTCCCCGGTGAGTTCAATAAAAAATCGCAGACGCATCTTTGCGACAGATGCGCTGACGATGAGAAGATAGGGAGGCATTTGCCACATGCAAAGCATATCAGCTTTTATAAAGACAGTAGCGGTGAATTTAAAGGTCCATGCGGATATTCATTTGATTTAAAAGAAAAGCCGTCCTCAAACGCATATCTTGTCATGTCCATTAATAAATATGAGCCGGACTACCACCATCCCTACAGCTTCAGATATGTGGCAAACCATATCCCGTTATTTAAGGATAAAACCGATTGTGACGGCTGCCGAAAAAAGGACAACTGCACAAACACGGCTGATGTCGAGAAAGACATGCCGAAATTTTTTGAGTGTATTGCACATAATGCCGAAGGCCGTCCATTGCTCGGTTATCTTAAAGCCGATGCTGATAATCTGGGGCAGATTTTTATACAAGGACTTGGAGAAAACAAAACGATCTCAAGAATTGCTACACTAAGCAGAATGCTGGATGTCTTTTTCAGTGGATACATGCAAAAACTTATGGAGGACAAATACCAAGCGCTTTATACGGTCTATTCAGGCGGTGATGATACTCTCGTTATCGGGCCGTGGAATAAGATTATAGACTTTGCAGAGGAGCTTAACAGAGAGTTTAAGCGGTTCTGCTCCGACAATAAAAATCTTACTATATCGGCAGGCATTGGACTGGTGAAACATAATTATCCTGTATTTAGGGCGGTGGAACTGGCTGATTATGCCCTTGATGATGCAAAAGATTCGGGAAGGGACAGAGTAACGGTTTTCTGCCACACAATAACATGGAATGAGCTTCCCCCTGTATTGTCAGAATGTAGGAAGCTGAAAAAATGGCTTAACGACAAAGATATTTCAACGGGCTTTGCCAGAAACCTGCTTTATTACGCGCAGATGTATCAAAAATATGATAAAGAAAAAAAGACCGATTACCTGAAATTCCTGCCGCTTATGACATATGATATAGCGAGAAACCTCCCGTCTCCTGATGATAAAGATGCTGGAAAAAGAGAAATCAGACAATGGGCGGAAGACCTGAAAGATTTAGCAAGCTCAAAACTGCAGTGGCTGGATATAATAGCAAACTATGCGTTAACGGCAAATAGAGGAGGGAAGAATGAGTGACTGGAAGGGTAAATTGGGCGAATTACATAAAGGGGGTGGCGATGTGAAGAGGAAATGCACAGACTGCGGCAAGGAATTTGTGCCTAAGGCAGAGTATCATAAGACATGTTTTGATTGTGCTCAAAAGAAAAAGAATGACGGCATTTTGCCAGAGGGACTTCCTACCGATTATTTAGAAAAGCTTGAAAAGGGTTACTTCGACGATAACCATTGCCTCAGAGAAGAGTTTTTAACTGATATGGCTTCCCGTGTTGCTAAATCATTCGGGACTAAATTGAAAAACCATCAGTTAAGACGGTTCTATGGACATATCAAAGCTGCCGACAATCGCCTGAAAATGACTGGAGACTGGCCATGTGTAAACCTTGATATAAAGAAGCTAAGCTCGCTTGTTGCGGAGGCTAAGGGCAAAGACAAGGTGCCTGACAGTTTTTATAAATTCATTGATGCTAATATCAAGAAGATTCACGAGCAGAAAGATTTTGAGGCATTTGTGGAGCATTTTCAGGCTATAGTAGCGTATTTTACATATCACTATCCTAAAAACAACTGAAGGAGGGATTAAATATGAAACTGAAAGGGTACAAAGTCATAAGTGGCACATTAAGGTGCGAGACCGGTCTTCATATCGGTGGTTCGGCGGATCAGATCGAAATCGGCGGAGTTGATTTGCCGATCATAAAGCATCCTGTTACGGGAGAACCGTATATACCCGGTTCATCACTAAAGGGCAAAATGAGATGTCAACTTGAGAGGAAATTAGGAAAGTTTGGTCTTAATAAAAGAGGTGAACCAACAGATCCTTGTAAATGCGGAAACGATGATTGCCTTGTTTGTAGAGTTTTTGGCGCTCATCAAAATACAAATCATAAGCTTGGGCCTTCAAGGATATTAGTAAGGGATGCCGCTTTTAATGAGCGAACACGAAAAGAATATCAATCTATTACAAAAGAAAAGGGAACGCCTTTTATCGAAAAGAAAACGGAGAATATTATAAACAGAAAGAGCGGAACAGCCGAGCATCCCCGCTCTCAGGAGCGCGTGCCTGCTGGAGCAGAATTTGATATAGAAATTGTCCTTCAAGTTTATGATACTGACGATGAAAATGCTTTGATAGATTTCGTTAAAGAGGGGTTAAGGCAGGTGCAAAGCACTTATCTTGGGGGTTTTGGCAGTAGAGGTTCAGGCAAGGTCAGTTTTTATGACATGAAAATTGATGGAACTCAATTTTCATTGTAAGCGCCGATATGAAAACCTATCGCCTGAAACTGAAGCCTCAAAGCAGCTTTTTAACGCCGTGGCAGGCGGATACCATATTCGGCAGCTTATGCTGGATAATGGCTTGGCGTAAAGGAGCGGATGCGCTTGCTAAATTTCTGGACGAATATAAGAACGACAATCCTCCTTTTGTTTTATCGGATGGGATGCCGGGCGACTTGCTTCCTGCGCCTGCGTATCTTTCTTTAATCGTAAAGACAAATGATTACCAAAAGGCAAAAAGCCTGAAAAAGACCGCATGGCTAAAGCCCGATGAATTTGAAATACTGAGGGAAGGGCATTTTGATTTAGATAGGCATGAAAGCATCAAGCCTTTTAAGCCTTTTACAACACTGCATAGCTCCATAAACAGGCTGACAGGCACGACAGGAGACGAGGGATCGTTGTTCGAACTTGAGGAGCAGGCTTTTGATACGGAGGACGCAAAAGCCAACTATCTTTCTGTTTATCTCAAAATCAGGGCTGGATATGAAGACACTATTATGTCCCTATTCAGAGACCTCTCTTTATCCGGCTATGGCGCTAAAAAATCTGCTGGAAAGGGAAGCTTTGAGATTATAGACGGACTTGAGCCATTTGATACATTTGATGGATTGGGCAACGCAAATGGCTTTGTTTCACTATCAAATTTTGTTCCTTCAAAGCATGACCCGACTGAGGGATTTTATAGAACTATAGTTAAGTATGGGAAACTCGGCGGTGAATACACATTCAGCGGTAATCCCTTTAAGAAGCCATTGGTGATGTTATGTGCAGGGTCTTCATTTTATACTCAAGGCCAAGTAAGGCCATACTACGGTCGTATGATAGAAAGCATAGCTCCGTCAAAGCCAGAAGTGGTACAGTATGGTTATGCATTTGCTGTGCCGGTAGCTATAGATCTGGGCAGTGCTGGAGGTGATATGATAAATGAGTTTACGGATAAATCGTCAATCCGAGGCTTCTGAAGTCTTTGTCAAAGGTGAAGCATGGAATATTATTAAGCATATGGGTAACAACAACATAAGAAACAGCATCACAAAAAAGAGCCGCTTGTCCTTAGAGAGTTTTTTAAACACCTCTGCGGCGGTTGTTCTGACAGAATCATCGTAATGGATGATATTAAGTGTCGGTTTTACTTTATCCAAAAACTCAACCGCTGTCTTATAATCGGCTCTGTAGCGGAGAAGCGTTACGGTTTCGCTTACAATATCCCATGTGGTATAAAACGCAACGGTTTTGCTGTTGCAGTATTCGAGCAGTTCGCCTGCTTTTTCAAAATTGGAATCATCGGGGCATAGCGATGCGAAAAAGAATGATGTATCGCAGAAAACTTTATTTTTGGGCAGGTTCAATCCTTACCCTCTGCAACATACAGATGTTCCTTGATGTTTTCAGATACTGGCAGCTTGTAGCCCTTTCCCCTGCCTTTGAGCTTTTTTCTGAGCGAAAGCAGTTTGGACGCAGCTTCCCCATGCTTTACAGCAGACGGACGCTTTATTTCGGCTACAACTTCATTGTGCACCGTAATCTGATAAATAGTTTCCGGAGATTTCCGGAGAGACTTAATAAGGAAAGGGAGACTTTTTCTTGCCTCGGATATCGGGATGATTGTTTTTATTTGTTTAACCTCGTTTTAAATCCCGCCAGAAAACTCAAAGGGTTTTCTAACAGAAAAATTTGTACTATTTGTACATTATTATACATAAAATTGCGTTATTTGTCATTCTGTCATTCCCTTCGGCTGTGCGGTGCTGGAGGGGATAGATTGACAGCCAAATCGCTAAAAGAGCT
>DAIQAO010000091.1:0-5657 GCA_036781645.1 Dissulfurispiraceae bacterium | reverse complement strand
GAAAAACTATGGATAAATTGCAATATTGTCTTTCTCAGATTAACAAAATTAAGCAGGAGAACAATGCCCTAAATGCCGACAGAGAAACTGCAATCAAGTTTTATCATGGAGACCCAGACATTGTTAAGGTTATAGAAAATAGAACGAGTATTACGACTTCAGACCTCATGGATGTTATAGAATGGGCAAAGCCAGCGTTACTGGAAATATTTACAAGTCAGAATGAAGTAGTAACTCTCCAACCTTCTGAAGAGTCAGATGTTCCTGCCGTTAGAAAACAAAATATCTTAGTTAATTACCAGCTCAAACACAAAAACAAATGGTTTTTAATCGTTCATGATTGGATTTCTGATGCCTTATTACTCAAAACAGGCGTTGTTAAATATCAGTGGAAGAAAGAAACAAAGTTTATAGAGAAGCGATACGAGGGATTAGACGATTTAGAACTTCGTATGAAGTTGTCAGAGCCAGATATAGAGATACTTGAACATGAAGAAATAGTTTTGCAAGAACCCTTGATTGATATGACCACAGGGATGGAAGCAAGCCAAAGAATAGCAAAGCATAACATTACGGTCAGATATGCCGTTACTGATGAATATCCTTTAATAGAAGCAGTGCCTACAGAGGAGTTTGGGTTTCCAGTAAGAGCGAAAAGCATTGAGGATGCTCCCTTTGTTTTCCACTGTGTCAAGATGCCGAAATGGAAGGCAATAAAGATTTACGGTGAAGAAGCAAAGGAAAAGATAGAGAAAGCCTATCAGGATATACAGAATAACAGAAGTCTTATTTTAGAGAATAGATACAGTGACATAGATGCCAGAAAGGTATTTGATGATGATAAAAATCCAGTGTTTTATGAGTGTTATTACTATGATGAAGAAACAGGAGAACCAAGATTAACAATCCTGTGCGGTGCGGAGATAATCAAAGATGTAAAGAATGAATACGGCAAACCACCGTTTCATGTAATAACACCCTTGCGGATGGCTCACCGTGTTAATGGCTTGTCTATGTTTGACATTCTCAAGAAATTGATGCAATTAAGAACTGAGCTGCTGCGTCAAATTGTTGATAACCTGTATCAGTCTAATTTCAGACGTTATTTTGGTGACCCTGAAAGAATAAACATGAATGATTTCTTGAATAATAATGTTACCAATGCCTTCATCAGAACAGTTGGAGACCCATCTACCGTTGTCATGCCTGAGCAGAAAGCTCCTCTTCCGCCAGAAGTATTTAGCTTTTGGGAAATGTTGCAGATAGAGAAAGATTATCATTCAGGGGTGCCTCGTGCTTATCAAGGAATTATCCCAGCGGTTCAACATAGAACATTCAGAGGTGCTAACCAGCAAGTTCAGCTTGCGTCTCAAAGGATACAATATATAGCAAGACTGATAGCAGAAATGGGGATATCTCCACTGGTTACGGATGTTGTAAATATGAACATTAAGTTTCTATCCAAAAAAGCGTCTGTCAGATATCTCAATGAATGGGTTGAAATACACCCAGATAATATTATAGGCAAGTTTGATGTAACCGTGAATATAGGTATAGGCACTAACAATAAAGACAATATTGTCATTCAGATGCAGCAGTTATTGCAGTTGTTTTATCAGATATATGCTGCAGGGATACCGATAATAACTCCTCAGAATGCCTATAACGCTGTAAAGGAATTAGTAGAGGCGATGGGATTTAAGAACACTTCTGATTTTGTAACAGACCCTAATTTGAACATGGCAATTAAAAATATAATCCAGATGTTAGCGCCTTATGCAAGCCAAAATCCGCAGCTTGGGCAGCTGCTTATGCATCTTGCGTCTGCTTCAGGTAATCTGACTATAATGCAGCCACAAGGAATGGTTAAGGATTTAAAGGGGCAGGTAACCGCTGAAGAACCAGTTAACGCAGGGGTGCCAATGCCACCGATAAGTGCAATGAGTGGTAGGGGGTTTATGCCATAATGGACATTTACAAAAAAGCGGAATACGCAAAGCAAATACTGGAAAATCCAGTATATTCGGAGATAATTTCTAAAATTGAGCAGGACATAATCCTCAGGTGGAAGGGGTCTATTGTTAAGGGGAAGGAATACAGAGAAGAGCTTTTCAAAGAATACGAGGCTTTAATAAGAATTGGCAATGTCATTAATGGGATTATTAATGATGCTATTTATGCAAAACAAAAGGAAGACGAAATGGAGGCTTTAAAATGAGTGAAGATACTTTAACCCCTGATATGCTTGGACTTGAGAACACAAGCGACCAAGCAAATGAAGGGGCATTAGTTGACGAAAGCACACCAGAAGAAGGTGCGAGCCAAGAGTCAACTGGGACTGGGGAAAGCCAATATTATTCAGCAGAAGAATTTAGGCGGTTACTTAAAAATCCGCTCCATATGGATGTCAATAGGATACCCGAAGAATATAAGCATGTCTATGACATGGCGGTTGATACCTATCGAGACTTGAAAGCGGATTACACAAGGAAAACGCAACAACTTGCTGAACAAATGAGGCAGTTAGAGAAACCGCAGCCAAAGAATGTGTATGAAGCCTATATGCAAGACCCTGAAGGGGTCATCAGCTACATAGACGCCCAAACCGAGACGAAAATTTCGGAAGGCGACTATGATTCCGCACTTCGTTTGATGCAAATTAAGACAAACTTAATTGAAAGACGAAGCAAGGAGGCTTCAGCACAAAACGCTATAGCCAGAATGTCTGAAAATATATGGAGAGGCGTTAGAGCTGCAATACCTGATTTCGATAACAAGAAAGAGGCTTTGACAAATTTCGCTATCAAGGAGTTTGGATTTACAGAGCAAGAGATTTCTGTTTTGACAAATCCTGCTATTACAGGCGATTTGGCTGGCAAGTTGACTTTGGCTATCAACAAAGCTTATCAAATTATGAATGCTAAAAATACTGCAAATAACAAAATTAAAAAACCAGAACCAATCCAATTAGGCAGTTCAACAGGAGTATCCGTTAAAGGCGGAGCTAAATCCATTGAAGAACTGTTTTATGGGAAGCAGGGACGTGGAGGATAAAATATGGCTACTATAGGAAATTTAGTTTTAACATTGGCTGATTGGGCTAAAAGATTAGATCCGTCAGGCAAAACATCCGCAATAGTGGAGTTGTTGTCTCAAACCAATGAGATACTGACGGATATGTTAGTTAAAGAGGGCAACCTTCCCACTGGAGAAAGAACTACAGTGAGGACAGGATTGCCAACCGTTGGCTTTAGGATGCTTAACACTGGTTCGCCAAAAAGCAAATCAACAACCGCTCAAATTGATGTGCATTGTGCAATTCTGGAAGGAAGGTCTGAGATTGACAAGGACGAGGCAGACCTTAACGGGAACACAGCAGCTTACAGGCTTTCAGAGTCTCAGGCTTTTCTTGAGTCCATGAATCAAACGATGGCTGATACTCTGTTTTATGGCAATGCAGCACTCAATCCTGAAAGGTTTACTGGGATAGCTCCACAGTATAATAGCTTGTCTGGTCCTGTTGGCGGTAATGTTCTTAGTGCTGGTGGGACAGCTAATTTAACATCAGTTTATCTCGTGGTATGGGGAGCGAATACTGTTTTTGCTGTATTTCCTAAAGGCAGTAAAGCTGGGCTTGTTCATGAAGATTTAGGTGTTGGTGATGCCTTTGACGCAAATAACAACAGGTTTAGAGCTTATATGGACAGATACCAGTGGAAATGCGGATTGGCTATCAAAGATTGGCGGTATATTGTAAGAATAGCGAATATAAATACCGCTCACCTTGTAGCTCTATCCGATACTCAAGCTCCTACAGCAGCGACATTCCTGCCTAAACTGATGGCAAGGGCAATAGACAGAATCCCTTCTCTTAACATGGGCAAAATGGTGTTCTATGCAAATAGAACTGTCATGAGCCATTTAAGGATTGCTGCTATGGAAAAAGCTGTTAATGTATTGTCTATAGAGGAAGGACTTACACAGTTTGGAGATAGAATTCAGGCTGGGTTAAAGTTCTTGGGTGTGCCTGTAAGGTGTTGTGATAGAATAGTCAATACCGAAGCACAGGTAACATAGGAGGCATGACATGATAATAGACAGACAAAATTGTTTCAACGTAACACCGCAGAACCTGACTGGAACATCCCTCATTCCATCAACCGATGTTATAGACTTCGGCAGTGATAGAGAGATGGGATTTGGTGAGGATATGGTTGTTCTCGTAACTATAACCACAACCGCAGGTGGAACTTCGCCAACTCTAACAATTGCTCTGGAAACGGATTCTTCAGAAGACTTTAGCACTAAGACTGTATTGCTAACTACTCCTCCTTTGGCAGGGTCTCTCTTGGTGGCAGGCGCAAGGTTCGCCTTACCTATCCCAAAGGATACCAGATGCAATAGGTATCTAAGGGTTGCTTATACTCAGGGTGGCACATCTCCAACTTGTAGTGTAACAGCGGTATTGTTACCAGCAAAGTTTGCAGATGGATTTACAGCATTTCCAAGAGGATATACCGTAGTTTAGTAACACAACGGGGAGGGGAATCCCCTCCCCTAAAACTTTAGCACTAAAGGAGCGTTATGCCAAATATCAAAGTTAGAGCTACACAAAGGGGATTTGACGGATTTGCACTTAGAGAAGAGGGAACTGAATTTGAGTTAGATAGCAGTAAATTTCAAGCAGAATGGATGGAACTTCTTGAAGGCGATTTACCTATTCGAGAAGAAGAAAAGTCAGTAATTCATGAAAAACCTTTTGAGTTATTAATATGCGAGAAGTGCGGGAAGGACTTTAAATCATCAATCGCTTTAGCAGCACATAATAAACATTGCAAGGGGAGGCTGAGCAGTGAACTTCGGGCAGATGAAGGCATTAATAGCGAATTACCTGAGTAGGGATGACATAGGTTCAGTATCTGGCATTTTCATTAATCTTGCTCAAAAGAGGATAGAAAGAGAACACAACTGGAAGTGCATGGAGAAAAGACAGACAACAAGCACCAGTGATGCGTATATCAGTATTCCGCCAAGATTTAAAGAACACAAATCATTGATGATATTTGAGGGCGGTAGATATTATTCGTTAATGAAAACATCTTATGACCATGCTTTAAGTGTTTATCCTCTGGAAAGCGATAACAGAGGAATGCCCTTGATATTTGCTACAGTGCAAGCTACTAATGAATTTTTAGTTAGACCAACTCCTGATAAGGTTTACAATTATGATTTATATTACTATCAATACACAGCGGAATTAACAGAGGACACCGACACAAATTGGTGGACTGATGTTGCTTGGGATGTGCTTTTGTATGCTTCTTTGGGCGAATCAGCTCCTTACTTAATGGCAGATGAAAGACTTATAACATGGAAGGCTCTCTATGATGTTGCAGTAGCAAGACTTAAAAGCGTGGAAAGGGCAGAGGAGTTTTCAGGAGCGCAATTCATAAGACCTGGGGGGGTAGTTTACTAATGTCATACGCAGCTGAAATGATACCGCAGCTTATACCCACTATGCCGGCAGAAAATGCTACCTATATGTGGGAGCTTAACGATGCGGTGCGGGAAATAAAAACAGTTCTCAGAAATCAATATAGACATGTATTAGCTCATGAAGACATCAATGTTGGTTATGGCGTAACTGTTATTGAATG
>DAIQAO010000090.1:0-5897 GCA_036781645.1 Dissulfurispiraceae bacterium | reverse complement strand
TAGCGCACGCCCTGCACGGCAGGGCGAAAAAACTCATATATCACAGCCCGGTAACGGGCGAGGTGGTAATTTTTGACCATTCGCCTGATTGATGTGTTTGTTATACTCTGTGTATAAGGAAGTGTATAAATGAGAACTAATGTTGTATTAGACGATGAACTTATAAAGAAGGCGCTCAAGCTTACAAAGGCAAAAACAAAAAAGGAACTACTCCATGAAGCACTCTTGGGATAAATTCACATATATGTCAAGAGGTTTTACAGGGAGTTAAAACAGAAAAAAATTTTATCACACTTAAAAAATATCTTGGTTCTCAAAGGTTTTATGAACTAAAACACCCGAAGGAATCACACGCTTCGGCAGCTAAACTTTATTCTGATTGTAGAAAGATGGGAGTAACCATTAATAGCGCCATTGATTTAATTATTGCTCAGACAGCAATTGAAAATGATTTATTTTTATTGCACAACGACTCTGATTACGAAAAAATTGCCGGGATTACAGATCTAAAGTTTTTTAAGATTTAAAAAATGCAAGACCTACATTTAACAAAAGAGCAAAAAGAAATCCTCAGACAATGCCTGTGGGATTTGAATCTTACTCCCGAAGAATTTTATGCGATTCTTACAGGCAAGCTTGTCAAAAAATGGCCAGACCAGGCATTCTGTGTTGCCCGTTTGCTTGAAAGTGTAAATTGGTTTAAGATTGTCGAAGTAATAGACCCTGAAAAACTTTGCCATTTATGGACCGATGAGGTTAAGAAAAAAATCAGACATAAGACTATAAGTGAAGGGATGGACTATGCATGCAGAGCATTATTATAAAGTAATCTATCCCATACAGGATAAAGTAATTCAGGTATTCAGAGACACTCCTTTTTATCTCACTGATGGAACAGCGCTATCAAGGGGGTATTACAATCATCGTTTTTCTGATGATTTGGACTATTTTGTAAATTACCTGTCCAATTTTCACATGCTTGCAGAGGTTCAAGTGAAAAAACTGCAAGACATTTTCCCCATTGTTGATGTTGATTATAAAGGAGATTATTTTTACCGCCTTTATGTTGCTGAGAGACAATTAAAGATTGAGATTGTCAACGATGTCCCCGCGCATATTGGAGAAAAATTAAATCATCCTATCATTGGCATTATTGATTCCAGAGAAAACATTCTTGCCAATAAAATTACTGCAATTGTTGACCGCTGTATGCCTAAAGATATAGCCGACATTTATTTCTTGCTGAAGGACGGTTTGAGTTTAAAACAAGCATTACTTGACGCTCATAGTAAGGCGGCAGGTATTGCGCCTTTGTATATTGCAAAAATATTTAGCGAATATGATTACTGCCTTCTTGATTCTGAGATTAGATGGATAAGACCCGTTGCCTCCCCCAATATCGCGGAATATCTGCGTGAAATCTCAATGCGTATAGTCAGGGGCAGTCTGTAAATATTTTCACAACGTTTCCGAAACGTTTCTTTTGCTGACAAACCCGGTTTTTTAATTTAATCTATAACTATAGCTTAATTTATCTCCCTTCCTTCACCCTTCATCTCTCTCTTCTCCTCCGGGGAGAGTATTTAGCGATTCCCCTCCTTACTACTGTCTGTGTTCAACGCACTGATAGATGGGAGGGGATGAAGGGTGAGTGAGTAAAAAACAATATTGGAGATCATATGGGCAGAACACTTTATTTAATAGCTTACGACATAAGAGATGATTACAGACTCAACAAGGTGAGGTATTTCCTCAAAGGCTACAGCACGGGAGGGCAGAAGTCTGTTTATGAATGTTTTCTCACTGACAGCGAGTTGAGATTTGTTGTGAGCAAGCTTGAGAGGTTGATTTTCCCTGATCAGGACAGGGTTCATATTTTTCAACTTGACGGCAGAAGCAGAACTCATATATTTGGAATTGCACTTCAACCGAATGACCCGAGCTACTTTTATGTAGGATGAAAATAGCTTGGAAGAGCGGGAGGACGAAAGCACAGCAGAGATTAATCTTTACTTTCAGCCTTCAGCGATTCTGAACTACAGGATTGTGTTATGGGCACATTATACATTGACAGAAAAGGACTACACATAAAGCTCGACGGCAATGCGCTTGCATTTTATACAAACGGGCAAAGGGAGGGAAGCGCGCCTATTAATCCGTTGAAAAGGGTTGTGGCAGTTGGCAATATCACAATCGAATCGCATGTTTTGCATAGGCTCGCAAATGAAAATATCAGCATGATTTTCTTATCTGGCAGGAGGCTCAGATTCTGCGGTATGCTTCATGGCAGGCTGCATAATAATGGCTTACTCAGGATAAAACAGTATGAAAAATCCCTTTCAGATTTTAGTCTTGAATACTCAAAAGATATAGTATCAAAAAAGCTTTCGTCTCAATTAAGCCTACTGCAAGAAGTAATGAACAAAAGGAGCGATTTAAGATTTGAGTTAACCAAATCAATCAGAATTATTGAGGAGATAATAGTCCAATTAAAAAACGAGGATATTGAACAGACCGCACTTATGGGTCTTGAAGGAGGCGCATCATCAGCATACTTCAAGGCATATACACAACTTTTTGCTGATTCGTTGAACTTTAAAAAAAGAACACGCAGGCCGCCGGAAGAGCCCGTAAATGCTATGCTTTCGTTATGTTATACCTTGCTCCATTTCGAAGTAGTCAGAGAAATAGAGACAATTGGACTTGACCCTACAATAGGCTTTTACCACAAATTTGAATACGGCAGGGAATCGCTTGCCTGCGACTTGGTTGAGATATACAGAACTGCAGTTGACCGATTCGTGTGGCAAATATTTGCAGAAAGAATCTTTAGAGAAAGAGATTTTGCATACGATGAAGAAAGACCAGGTTGTTATCTCAAGAAAGAAAGCAGGAAGGAATTTTATACCCTTTACGAAAAATGGGCACAGGACATAAGAACCTTCATTGTTGAAGATGTTAGAGCATTGGCAAGGAGGATTAATGGACAGGACACTTTATTGTAATGAGGCTAAAGGACTCGAAATCTTGAGGGATGGACCTTCAGTCTTGGTAAAAGAAGAAGGAAAATCTGGAAGGCGCATTCCTGTTGCTCTTATTGGCAGGGCAGTTATAATTGGCAATATCAGATTGGACGCGGGGATAATTACGCTTTTAGCGGATAATCACATTCCTGTTGTTTTTATGAATAAAAAGGGTGAGGAGTTGGCTATAACCATCCCATTTAATCACGAACTCCCCTTGCACCATGAAGAACAGAAAATATTTCTTAAAACCGAAAGGAATATTCGCTCGTTTCAAACCTGGCTTTTTTCGCAAAGGAGAAAGCTTCAGCTCAATACAATAAAACGACTTTCAGAATCAGCTGCCAAAAACATGACTTCTCAAGGTTTTAGAGAAAAAGAATACAAACTTTTTATTAGCCGTTGTGTAGCTGGCAAAGAGGTTCTATACAAAACAGCAAAAAATATAATCAATAATCTTCTCAAAGAGATTGTTGTTGAGAGTGTTGTAAAGGCTGACCTTGACCCGCATATAGGGGTTTTAAATAGAAGACACAACTTTGGGCTTATTCTTGATATATTTTATGCTATTGAGCCTGAGGCAGACCTCCAAAGTATCATGTTTATTAAGGCATCAGAGGGCAACAACGAGACATTCTCTGCTCAAAATCTTAAAAGTGAAGATATGAAAGACATTGCTCATAGATTTGAAAATAAACGCAGGATTGTGCGTGAAATGGTAGAAGGGATTATAGATGATATATTCAAACTTATGAGGGAGCTGAGGCTATGAAGGCTAATTATCTTGTGTGTTATGATATTAGCGATGTTAAGCGGCTTTCCAGAGTTTATAGATTTATGAAGCAGAGAGGCATTCATATACAGTATTCAGTTTTTTATTGCAAATTAACCTGGCAAGAGTTGCTTATACTCAAGGCTGAGCTAAAAAAGCTTATAAATGAAAGATATGATGACATTAGAATTTACCCGCTGCCGTCTGAACTAAAAACTATCGTTTTGGGCTGCGGCGATAGAGTCCCTGATGGAGTGAGTATTTTTTTATGATGATTATTGAATACAGCAAATTTAATTTTATTATCGAGGCTTTAGATGCCTTAACGTTGCCTTACTATAAAGGCTCTACATTCAGGGGCGCTTTTGGCTATGCTTTCAGAAGGGTTGTTTGTGCATTGAAAAGAAACGACTGCACTGATTGTTTTTTTAAGTCAAAATGCATTTATGCCTATGTATTTGAGACTTCTCCATCAGCGGATGCCTCAATGATGCACATGAACAAATACTTAAAAATACCGCATCCTTTTATAATCGAACCCCCTGAAGCGGCAAAAAATATATTTAACCCGGGAGAACAGCTTTCATTTAATTTAATTCTTATAGGCAGGGCTTTAGATTATCTGCCATATTTTATATACACCTTTGACGAACTTGGCAAATCAGGTATTGGCAAAAGGAAGGGTAGATATAGATTGCTCAGAGTGGATAATGATAGCGGGAAAGTATATTCCGCTCAAGATAAAGTCATCAGAGATACCGCAGTCAAAAAGCTCGAAATACCAGAAGATATCGATTTCAATAGCGATATAAATCACAACGATACAGAAAAGAGCAACTCGGTTACATTGCGATTTATAACTCCTGTGCGAATTTCTTATGGGAGGGATTTGGCAGTAAAGCTTGAATTTCACATTCTCATAAGGGCATTGCTTAGAAGGCTGTGTTTGCTGCAGTATTTTCATTCAACTATGCGGGAGCCGGCGTGGGATCATAAGAAAATAATCTTAGAAGCTGAAAATGTTGTTATAGAGAGTGATAATCTAAGATGGTATGACTGGGAAAGGTATTCTACCCGACAGGCAGTAAGGATGAAAATGGGTGGACTTATAGGAGATATTAAATACAAAGGAAATATAGAGCCCTTTATGCCGATACTTAAAGCTGGAGAGATTCTGCATGTTGGAAAAGGAACGAGTTTCGGATTGGGCAAGTATGTGATATCCTTTTAATAAAAAACTTCTTAATGTAGGGGATGTAGAAATATGTTAGAAATCGAAATACCCGGTTTTGGGCATATTAAAATTGAGCACCTTGTTTCAGATTTTACAGGCACTTTGTCAGTAGATGGCAAATTAATTGAGGGCGTTAAAGAAAGGTTAAATGAGATTACAAAAATTCTGAAGATTCATGTTCTTACGGCAGACACATTCGGTAAAGTATTATCAGAACTTGAAGGAATTGATTGCGAAATAATGATTCTCAAAGGTGAAAATCATGATATACAAAAAGAGGATTTTGTCAAAAAGCTTGATGCTCAAAGTGTCATGGCAATTGGAAATGGCAACAATGACAGGAGAATGCTTCAGGCGGCTAAAATCGGAGTAGCTGTCTGCCTTGATGAGGGTTGCGCTGTGGACGCCCTTAAGTCAGCAGACATAGTGGTTAAATCGCCTATTGACGGATTAGACCTAATACTCAAGCCGCAGAGATTGAAGGCGACATTGAGATTCTGATTAAAATTATTTTTACATTAACGCATAACTTAGTCAGTCATTCCTCAGCTTGACTGGGGAATCCATATATTTTTGTCACCCCGAGCCTGTCGAAGGGCGATTAACTTAGGGTGACAAGATATTATCATGTTTGTATTCATATTTCGGAATAAAAAAATCTATTGCAATATGATTAATTTTATAATATACTTAATTGATTGCTCTTTGACAACTTCGGAAACAATCATGAAACATTTCCGCAATATTTCCTTGGTAACTTTTCAAAGTCGCAAAAAGTTGTCCAACCCCCTTTGTAACTTATTGATATATAAAATGAATTTTGGGGGGTGCTGTAGGAAAGAAGACCTCAATTAGAAGGGATTGCGAC
>DAIQAO010000089.1:2240-5985 GCA_036781645.1 Dissulfurispiraceae bacterium | reverse complement strand
AAATAATTAAACCTCCATAATCTCTTTTTCTTTTTGAAGTATTGTCTCTTCAACCTTGCTGATAAAAGAATCAGTGATTTTTTGAATCTCAGCCTGCAGCCTTCTGGAGTCGTCTTCACTAATCCGTTTTTCTTTTTCATCCTTTTTTAATTCTTCGTTTATATCCCTTCTGATATTTCTGACAATAATCCGTGTTTCCTCAGCCTTTTTTCTTATAACCTTTACAAGCTGCTTGCGACGTTCTTCTGTAAGTGGAGGGATGTTAATCCTTATAATTTTCCCATCATTGATTGGTGTGAGGCCAAGATCGGATTTTAAAATTGCCTTCTCTATTGAGGGTATAATTTTTTGTTCCCACGGTTGAATCGTAATCTGCCGGCTGTCAGGAATGCCAAGGGTTGCTATCTGGCTCAACGGTGTGAGCGTTCCGTAATAATCAACAGTGATTCCATCTAATAAAGCAAGAGATGCCCTGCCGGTTCTGATAGAGGCAAGCTCTTTTTTTAATGAACTAATTGCACCATTCATACGGTCAGTTGCCTTCTTTTTTAAGTCCTGCATCATTTAAACCTCACTATTTTAATTAGGTTAAAATGCCCTTCATAAGGGTAAAGCCCCAGGTAAAACATGTCACAACGAAAAATGGCAAGCCCTTGAAAACCTTTAATTACTTGTTACGAGTGTACCAACTTTGTTTCCGTAAATTATCTCTTTGATGTTATCTGCCTTTTTAAGATTGAAAACTATTATGGGGAGATTATTTTCTCTGCATAGGGTTATTGCTGTGGAATCCATTACCCTTAAGTTTTGCTTTAAAACATCAAAGTGCGAGATCTGTTTAAACATCTTTGCTGAAAAGTCTTTCATGGGGTCAGAGGTATAAACTCCGTCAACTTTTGTTCCTTTAAGAATTACCTCTGCTCCGATTTCTATTGCCCGCAAGGCAGCAGCTGTGTCGGTAGTAAAATAAGGATTTCCTGTGCCAGCAGCAAAGATGACCACTCTGCCTTTTTCGAGATGTCTTATTGCCCGTCTCCTTATATAAGACTCAGCCAATGCTTTCATTTCTATTGCTGACTGCACTCTCGTATGAAGCCCGAGTTTTTCGAGGGCATTCTGAAGAGCGAGGGCATTTATAACTGTTGCGAGCATGCCCATATAGTCCGCTGACGCCCTCTCAATTCCCTTTACGGATGCCTCTACACCCCTAAAAATGTTGCCCCCGCCGATTACTATTGCCACCTGCACCCCGAGGTCAACCACCTTCTTAATTTCTGATGCTATAAACTGGGCGGTAGCGGAGTCAATGCCATATGCCTTGTCACCCATGAGAGCTTCTCCGCTGAGTTTCAGTAAAATTTTTTTATAGCGTATTTGCCCGCTTCTTTTTTTTCGGATGGCAGGTTTTGCTTTTTCAGTCATTGCTGGGGTTCGCTTTCCTGAAGGCCTTCGCCGAGCTGAAATCTTACGAATCTTCTCATTACAATATTTTCACCAAGCTTGGCGACCTTCTCTGTTATCAAGTCTTTGATTTTTTGCTTCTGCTCGGTATCTTTTATGAATATCTGTTCAAGCAAACACGTTTCGCTATAAAACTTTTCAAGCTTTCCCTCAACTATTTTATCTACTATATTAGCCGGTTTATTAGTGACCTGTGCCCTATAAATTTCCTTTTCTCGTTCCTTTACGTTCTCTGGAACATCGTCGATTGATAAATATTGAGGTGAGGCTGCAGCGATATGCATAGCAATATCCTTCACAAGGCTCCTGAACTCGTCAGTGCGCGCTACAAAGTCAGTTTCGCAATTAACTTCTACCATCACACCAATCTTATCCATATGGACGTAAGTGCCAATTAGCCCCTCAGAAGCCTTTCTTCCAGACTTTTTTGATGCAGCAGCCAGTCCTTTTTGTCTAAGCCAGTCTATAGCTTTTTCTATGTCGCCCTGATTTTCTGATAGGGCGCGTTTACAGTCCATAAGCCCTGAACCAGTTCGTTCCCTCAGTTCTTTGACCATGTTAGCAGAAATATTCATTGATTTACCTCCACGCTTGTAGGTTCAGTTTCAGATACAGAAATAATTTTCTCTTCTATCCCGCTTTCTTCAATACTGCTCTCGAGGGTTTTTGCAAGGATGCCTTTACCTTCAAGATAAGCATTGCTGATCTTCGATGAGATAAGCTTTATAGCCCTTATTGCGTCATCATTGCCTGGAATGACATAATCTACCTCATCGGGGTCACAATTTGTGTCAACAACGGCTACTATAGGGATAGAAAGCTTTTTAGCTTCAGCTACTGCAATTTTCTCCTTCCTGGGGTCTATGACAAAAATCGCTCCTGGTAGTTCTTGCATTTCTTTTATGCCACTCAGGTTTTTTTCGAGCTTCATTCTCTCCTTTTCAAATTTTGAAACCTCTTTTTTTGTTAGAACGTTATATGTGCCGTCTTCTTTCATGGTTTCTATTTTTTTAAGCTTTTCGATGCTTTTTCTAACGGTTATAAAATTAGTTAACATTCCGCCAAGCCATCTATTATTAACAAAAAACGCACCTGCTCTTACCGCTTCTTCGTAAATAGAATCCTGAGCCTGTTTTTTTGTGCCAACATATAGGAGCGACTTCCCTGCTGAGGCGATATCTCTTATAAAATTATAAGCCTCTTCGATGCCTTTCAAGGTTTTTTGTAGGTCGATTATATGTATGCCGTTTCGCTCCCCAAAGATGTATTTCTTCATTTTGGGGTTCCAGATTTTTACCTGATGTCCAAAGTGGACGCCTGACTCTAACAACTCCTTCATTGTAACTACACTCATTTTTCGTACCTCCATGGTTTCTCCTTCGCCTATGCTTCTTTAACCCTTAAGGGATTTTAAGCCAAAGCCCGTTTCCGTTGAGGGACCATCAGAAGCAATCTGATAAGGCGTATGTTTTAAAACTTGATAATTTATCACAAAACGCGTTTATCTTTCAAGCAAGCAGCCATCCCCCTAAAATAGCGATAGAAATGGAGATACCCCCTTTGGAGCATCAAAATGCACCTTTTTAAACTTGCAATTGTTTAAAAAGCTCTTTTAATTTTATTAAACTCTAAAATCTCTTTTTAGCCTGAAATACAAGCTCATGTGGGCATACCTCTGTCCCAAAGGGAAAACAAAGATTCCTCACACCCTTTGGGTGTGAGGAATCTTTGTCGTAAAGCATTAAGATTTCTCACTTTGCTCTAAATGACATCTTTTTATCGATGGTTTAGGAGAAAAAGGTTGGAATTGACAAAGTATGTCTTATTCCTTAAAATTATTAATCATACAAAATTATTGCTATTTTATAACAAAATTTTTGAATAATAAGGAGGTTCATATGCCGGGTAAGCCGAGCGAAAAAGAAGACGAGTATTTTGCCAAGAAGGAGTTCGAGAGACTACGAAAAATAGAGCATGAAAAACATGCCAAACTTGCACAGAAAGAAAAGGAAGATCTTAAGGCTCTTCACTATATGAGATGCCCAAAATGCGGAATGGAACTAATTGAAATTGACTTTAAGGGCATAAAGGTTGATAAATGCTCAGAGTGTGAAGGGATATGGTTTGATGCTGGGGAGTTTGAGACGGCTTCAAAACTTGAAAAAGGTGGACTTGATAAGTTGTTTAGTGTCTTTAAAAAATAATTATCTATAAACATATTTACCCCTATATTCTATCAATTTTTCAAAGCCCTGCGTTCTCTCCGCAGGGTTTTTTTCTTTTT
>DAIQAO010000089.1:0-2140 GCA_036781645.1 Dissulfurispiraceae bacterium | reverse complement strand
CTATCTAACTTGTTGGTTTTGTAGAACTGCTCAGTTTTATTGCAGGATTTAGGCATTTTACTTGACACTATATTTCAAATCGTTTATTTTAAATGTCTAAACCATTTAAGGAGTCTGTACATGAAGAGATTTTATATAAATATAAATTGTTTCTTTTTAATAATTGTTCTGTTTCTCCTCTGTTCCTGCGGGACAAAGGCGGTAAAGCAAGCTGATACACCTGAGGCTACCGTTGAAACAAAACAGGAAGAAATGCAGAAATCCCCTTCAAAGGAAGAGACAACCCCGCCAGCAGTAAGCGTGCCTTCCCCTAAAAAGAGAGATTTGCGACCAGCAGGCGGGAATATAAGCTTCTTTTTTGACGATGCTGATATATTTGAGGTTGCTCAAACAATATTTGGAGATATCCTGAGGGTTAACTATGTCATTGACCCCAAGGTAAAAGGAAGGGTTAATTTCAGAACGGTTACACCAATTCCGAGGGAAGAAGTTCTCCCTGTAATGGAGATAATCTTGAGGCTCAATGGAATTGGGTATGTTGAGGAAAAAGGTCTTTATAGAATAGTTCCACTTTCTGATGTCGCAAAGGAACTCGTTTATGCACAGGTAGGCAAAGAGCCTGATGAAGTAGCAATCGAGTTGTTCTCTTTTAAAAATATAAATCTGAAGGATTCCATGCCCGAAGTTGAAAGCGCCATAGGGCTCCATCTCACAGGTGGCACACTAAGGGTAATACCCATCTACCGCTTAAATAGCTTGCTTGTTATTGCAGCATCCAAAGAGCATCTTAATTATGTAAGAAAGTGGGTAGGATCTTTTGATAAGATGTTTGCTGAGGCAAGACCTAAAATATTCGTTTATCATCTTCAAAATAGCAAGGCATCTCATATATCATCACTTTTACAGTCTATTTTTTCAGGAACAGCTTCAGCCCCAACACCAACGACTACTCCTACACCGCCAAGAACCCCAACTGCTCCTGGGACGCCTACCCCAACTACACCAACTACTCCGACAGCGCCCCGAACAGGCGCAGCCGCAATAGCAACAGGCACTGGTTTTTTAGTCTCTGCTGATACGAGGGTATTTGCCGACGAAGTAACCAATTCACTCATAATAGTAGCAACTCCTACTGATTATACCTTTATAGAGGATACCATCAAAAGGCTCGATAAAGTACCTCGTCAGGTAATGATAGAGGCAATGATAGCGGAGGTTGAGCTTAGAGATGATTTGACCTTTGGTCTGGCGTGGTCATTAAAAACAGATATAAATGTTACAAACATAAAACCTTTTGACAGGGATGTAAGCCTTGCCGGCATTATGGGACAACGCCCTACTGCCCTGACCGATGCCTTTACAGGTTCAGGGTTCACTTTTCTTGCTACTGATGCAAAGGGGGTAGTTAGGGCTAAGCTCGAAGCCTTAGCGTCACAGGCTAAACTCAAAGTTCTTGCATCACCCCATGTCCTTGTGTCAGATAATCGTGAGGCAAGGATACAGATAGGGGATCAGGTCCCTATTGCGACTTCTGAGACCAACGTATCCGGAACTACCCAGATACAAAGGACGATTCAATACAAAGATACAGGGATTATACTTAAGGTTAAACCACAGGTTAATGAAGGTGGACTTGTATCCCTTGAACTCACTCAGGAGGTCTCTAACTATTTCATACAGAAAATTTTTGACTCTGACCAAGTGGTAATAAAAAAGCGTGAAGCTTCAACGAACCTTGTTGTGCAGGACGGCAATACTATTGTAATAGGGGGGCTGATAAGAGAGGATACTCAGAGCACCAGAGAGGGGCTTCCTGTGCTCTCAAAAATACCTCTTTTAGGATATCTTTTCGGGAATACAACCGACAAGGAAACGAGGACTGAACTCATCATGTTGCTTACACCTTATGTCGTAACAAACCAAATAGAGGCTTCTGAAATGACCGTTGAACATCTTGGAAGGCTCAAAGGCCTAAAAAAAGAAATGGATGAGATGATTATAATAAAAGGTAAAGCCAGCAGGGATACGAAAGAAAAATCGTCTGAATAATATATACCCCCCCATAAGTTTGACATTTCCCTTTTAGATTTTTTAACAGACTCGGAATAAGGTATATTATGAGGCTGTTTCCCTTTATCTA
>DAIQAO010000088.1:2827-5992 GCA_036781645.1 Dissulfurispiraceae bacterium | reverse complement strand
CTAAGGTAAAAGATATAAAAGGCAATCCATATGGCAAAAATACAGGCTATGATGACGGCTCTATCTCTGCAAGATTTGGATATGAATTTGCCGGCAGCCATCATGTATCTATTGGATTACAACACTATAAGACATGGGACATGGGCAGTCCAAACGCATGGTATCAGCCCGATTATGACGACCGCATGGAGAAAGAAAGAAACGGCTTCGATTTAGAGTATAAGGGATTTCTGGATGCAAAGTTATATTACAACAAAGACAAGGATACTTGGAACACAATCGGCGGACAGTGGGCAGAAATCACAAAGACTAAAAGGGATTCTCAGGGTATAAGTCTTCAAAAGGTTTTCCCTATTGGCGACCATAGGGTGATTGCAGGACTTCAATGGGACAGGATGAAAACCGTGAGTTGGAGAAGCGTTGGAGCGCCTTATTACCCGAAGTCAGAGTTTAATAGTTATGGCGCCTTTACAGAAGGAAGATTATCACTTCTTGACAAAAGGCTTTTATTTAATGTTGGACTCCGTTATGACTATTTCCAGAATGAGATACTTCCAACCCCCTTAATGACAAGCCTAAAACCACGAAAGGAAGAATTAGACCACCTGACTGTAAGAAGTGGAGTGGTGTATAAATTTACTGAAAATCTCAGGTTCAAAGGCAATATCGGCACTGCCTTTAGAGCCCCCGCCCCAGATGAACTTGCAATGGATGTTGTTCAATGGGGCACGCGGTATCTCGGCAATCCTGATCTCAAGCCCGAAAAAAGCATGACTTATGATGCAGGGATCGAGTTTAACGGTTTGAACAGTTCAAACTGGTTAAACGGTTTAAAATGTGGTTTAACATTTTTCCATACTGATTTTAAAGACAAGATATCGAGTTATTTTGACAACATACTTAACGCTCAGAGCTACAAAAACATCGACGGCGCAACTTTGCAGGGACTGGAAATAAATCTTTCTTACGATGCAGGGATTGCGACTGGACTTAACATCTCAATAGAGCCTTTTACTAACATCACTTACCACACGAGATATTCGAGCGATGACCCAGCCGATATTAAAGCTGGCGGCAAGACCCTTACATTCACCCCGAAATGGACAGGGGCTTTTGGTGTAAAGGCAGGGCAGGATAAATGGAGTCTGAGGTTTATAGCTAATTACACTGGAGATGAAAGGGCAACTGATTGGGATCCGGCCTCTCCAACTTATCGAAAGGTAATAAAGAAGGGTGATTTTACAGTAGCGCAGCTTAAAGCTGCCTATAGACCATTAAAGATGCTCGAGATCTCAGCGGCTATCGAGAACCTTTTTGATAGAAATTATGCATATGTTCTTGGTTATCCAATGCCGCGCAGGACTTTTACGGCAGGGGCTAAGTGGGTGTTTTAATACACCTCATCCTATGGAGCCGATATTTAAGGAATAATAAGGAGTGTTTATGAAAATTAAATATCTGGTACTAATATTTTTCTGTTTTTTGCTGATGCCTTCAATTATTTTGGCGAAGGATATAGTCCTCTCTCCGGAATTGAGCGCTAAAGCTTATGTTATTAAAGCCGACAAGGCAGGGCTTTGGGAAAAGACTCTGATTGTTAAGTTTCCAGAAAGGAGAAGGGCTCTTTCTACAATCGATGCCTTTGTTGACGCATTAGCAGTCGTCAATCACTCTGCCCAGCCCGAATTATGGAAGGATGTGTGCGAAAGCCTTAAGACTGAACATGAGGTCGGCGGCAAGGTTTATAGTAGAGAGATTAAAAATAAGATTGCAGCCAATTTAGGCGTTCGAGTTGAAGACATTGCGCAGATGGCAACTGCTGCTGACATGGATAACCTCGCTGTTGTTACAAAGACACATAAACCCTTTATCGTTACAGCGCTTGTGACAGCGGGCGCAAGGTCGAATGCCCTAAGGACAGGAGTTGACGAGGGCAGGCATATTGAGGGCGAAAAGCAGGGCGGAACTGTAAATATTATAGTCCTCACTAATGCACGACTTACAGACGGAGCTATGGCGAGGGTTATCATCACTGCGACTGAGGCAAAGACAGCCGCATTTGAAGACCTGAAAGTTCCAAGCACTTATACAAAAAACGTTCAGGCAACAGGCACTGGCACTGATAATGTAATAGTTGTCTCAGGCACGGGAGCGCCAAAAGTGACATATGCCGGCGGACACAGCAAGATAGGCGAGCTAATCGGGAAGGCTGTTTATGAGGCGACTATGGAGGCTCTTATAAAACAAAACGGGTTTAAAAAGTAAGCGAGTATGGAGCAGATGGATTTAAATATCATTATGTGGGTTAGCGGGATGTTTTTCACTCTCGGAATTTTTGCCCTCAAGGTAGGATTCGGACTCGGACTTGGCGGTATAAGGTCTAAGTGGATTTTAATAACTCTTTCCTTATACACGGCGTTATTTATAATTATTGCGTATTTTTCAAAAGGGCTTGTTAAGTATCTTGAGCTTGTTTTGAGAGGCGGACAATATATCCATGTCTTGATGGCTGCGGGTTTAATTCTGTGGGGAATTATTTTACTAAGAAAGCAAGGTAGTAATTCAATACAGAAACTAAAGATTCAAGACTCAGGATTCAAAACAGAACAAACAGTATTAAAAAACAAAAATTCAAGCTTCTCACCCACCTCACCGCCTCCCTCTCTCTTGCTGCTGCTTCCCTGCCCCGTCTGTCTCTCTGCAATGACCTTCTCTGTATGGTCTGCATTGAGCGTGATTAGCCAACCTCCCTACTTAATCGGACTGGGGCTGGGAAGCATATTTTCTGTATTATCTCTTGGCTTTGTTTTTCTGACAAGGTTTTTGTCTCAAAATTCATCTTTAAGGCAGGAGAGCTTTTTAGGTCTCAGCATGATTGGCATTGGACTTTATTTTATCTCCTCTCTTTTTGTCCCGTCAAAGATTGAGGAGGCAAAGGGTGTTTATCAATCATTTATTTCAAGAGGCGGAAATATTGACATTAATCACAGCATCGGTGCATTTGCACTGCTCTTTGTGGCTTTCTTTATCGGCTATTTTTTGAACAGTTCAAACGGTTCAAACAGTTCAAACCGCTCTCATTGTATAGGCCTAAAATCGGAGGTCAAGAAATGAACATTCTTGCCGGACTTGAGACTTTTTTATACATCACTGCGTCCTCGCTTT
>DAIQAO010000088.1:0-2727 GCA_036781645.1 Dissulfurispiraceae bacterium | reverse complement strand
ATGAACATTCTTGCCGGACTTGAGACTTTTTTATACATCACTGCGTCCTCGCTTTTTTATCCAGTAATAATTGGACTCGTGCTTCTTATCCTTTGGGTTGTAATCTACTTTGGCGGTTTTTTGCGGGAATACATTGATAGAAGGCAGGGGAATCCATCAGTCCTTTTAAAGTTCAAAAAGATGCTCGATACGGAATTATCACAAAATGGCGCTGCAACTGATATTGATCTTGAGAGGCGGCTGCAGGAAGCTGAACTGGCGCTTATTAAATCCCTTGACAAAATAAGGTTTGTCATAAGGGTTGGTCCGGCACTCGGACTGATGGGGACATTGATACCTATGGGTATCGCCCTTTCTGCCCTTGCTCAGGGAGATATGCCCAAGATGGCAAGCAGCATGGTCACTGCATTTACTACGACTGTTGTAGGACTTGCCTGCGGCGTTGCGGCGTATCTGATGACATTAGTTAAGGAAAAGTGGGTCAGGTCAGACATCAGGGAGATGGAATATATGAGTGAGCTTGCGCTAAGGAATTCAAGGTTCAAGATTCAAGACTCAAAAACTACAGGGGCGTATGATGAGATTTTTGAGAAGACAGAGAAGGTTTGATAGATACGAACAACCGCTCGAAGAGCCCATATCGGGTGTTGCCAATCTCTTTGATGCAAGCGTTGTATTCATAGTGAGCATGATGATAGCCCTTTTTATGGCTTATAACATGCTGGATTTGCTCGATCCAAGATCTGACGTTACCTTCACTAAAAAAACACCTGATGGCAAGTTGGAGATAATAACTAAAAAGGGCAGGGAGATAAAGGTACAGAAGGTTACAGACAAAAAACTAAGCGGCGAGGGCACAAGGCTTGGGACAGCCTTTCAATTAAAAGACGGCAGGGTGGTATATGTGCCTGAGTGAGAGGGCAGAAGGACAAGCCTGTCACCCTGAGCCTGTCGAAGGGCGGCATTATCCTAAAATTATGGAAGACATTACTCGTTGGAGAAAACAATTATGCTTGATCTAAGAATTTTATTGATGTCATTAACGATTTTGCTGTTTGCTGTTGGAAACATCTACGGTCATATGAACACCGACAGCAAGGACGGCTATACACTCTCTGAGATAGTTATTACCTCAGACAAGCTCCAGGAATACATCAAGAACCATCCGCAGGATGTTTCAGTAATAGAAAGGAAGGAGATTCTTGAGAGAAATCTTACAACAGTTGAGGACGTTCTGAAGACAATGCCAGGCGTTGAAGTTATACCCAGTAGAGGAATAGGTTCACGTATATCTATCAGGGGTTCCGGGAAGTCAGGAGGTCTTTTGCTTCTCCTGAATGGCAGACCATTGAGCACAAATCAGTTTGGAAACTTTGAGATTGATACTATCCCTGTTGATATGGTCGAGTCGGTTATGGTCTTTAAGCCTCCCATTCCCGTGTGGCTTGGTCCTGGAGGCAGCGAGGGGGCAATAAATATTGTTACAAGAAGCCTGCCTGTTCAGAAAGAAGATAAAGAAAAATACCCAACTACCATTAAAGCGTCAGGTGGTTCTTATGGACTCGTTGATGGCAGCATAAGCCAAAGCCTCACAATAGCAGATGGAGGCTCTCTTATCTCAGCCTCTGCAAGGCGAAGGGACGGCAAGCGGGAGAATAGCGACAGGAAGGACTATTCATTGGCAGCTAATTGGAATCGAGAGACGCAAGGAGGAGCTAAATACGAAATCAGCGCAAGATATTACGATGCAGAATATGGGATGCCAGGGCCCCTCGACAACCTAACGCCTGATGCGAGACAGCAATACCGCAAGGGCTCTTTAGAGGGGCGCTATTCGGGGATCATAGGCGAAGGGAAAGGGACTTACACCTTGAGTGCTTATGGCGATATAAGCAATCTTAGAGATAAATCCCAGACAGGCTTCATCGCAACTCTGAATGATAATAAACTCGGACTCAAGCTCGACACTGCAATGACTCATGAGAAGGGGCTTTGGGACATAAGGCTTGGAGGTATGCTTGAGTTGAACGACTATGAGCATACACTATCAGGAAGCCACCACCGTATTAGAAACTCATTAAGCGGTCAATATGACCGCCGTTTTGGAGATGTTACGGGGACATTGGGGCTCAGAGCAGATTATACAAATGACTTTCATTTTAATCCGGGCTTTACAGGCGGGCTTGGCTGGGGTGTGACAGAGAAAATTTTAATTAAAGCAAAGGCAGGCTACACGGTAAATGTCCCCACATTTGAACAGCTTTATCAGACAACTCACGGCTCTATAGACCAGACGCGAGGCAATCCAGACCTAAAAAAAGAAAAGATATGGTCTTATGATTTAGGTATTGAATATAAGTTTGATAAAGACAAGACTTTGCAGTTCACCCTTTTTAGGGCAGATACAACAGACCTTATAAGCTATAAAAGGGGAGACGACAAGATTTACCGCCCCATTAATATTCCAAGCTCTCATAGACAGGGTGTTGAACTTACAGCCAAGTATAACTGGGGGAAGGGTCTGATAACCGAGATAAATGCAGTAGTTCAAGACTCAAGAAACAGCGTTACAGGCAAGGAACTTTCTTACACCCCGAAGGTAAAACTCAAAGGCTCAGTTCGATATACCATTTCAGACTATAAAACCCGCATTGAGGGAACTGTCAGGTATGAGGGCAAGCGATTTAACCAGATAGAGAATCTGCCCACCCAGCAGCTTGATGCATA
>DAIQAO010000087.1:3392-6273 GCA_036781645.1 Dissulfurispiraceae bacterium | reverse complement strand
CTTTTTCAACTCGACATCAACAGTTTTGAACACTTCAACAAGCCTTTCTGCAACCACGCTTGAGTCGAGCCTCCTGTATAGCTTAGGGTCTTGAGTTGTAATCCCTCTCGGGCAGTAACCAGTGTTGCAAAGATTACAGCGGTTATACTCATCCCCAAAACAGCCTGCAGTAGCCTGCATAATATATTTGCCGACAGCAACGGCAGATGCACCCAGCATAATCAAGGCTGCAGCATTTGCCGCTAAATTCCCTTTCTTGCCAACTCCTCCAGCCGCTATCAGAGGCAGTTCATTCTGCTTGTCCTGTTTTACGAGGTCAAGATAGCATTCCCTTATATTTGAAGCTATCGGATGTCCCATTTTATCCAATGATACATTATAAGCAGCCCCTGTTCCTCCGTCCTCGCCGTCTATGCACATGGCAGAGGCGAAGGGAATTCCTTGCGAGATTATTAAGGACGGCCTTAGCAGTCTTTGTGCCTGAAATCTTCGGATACACTGGGACCCTGAAGCCAAAAGCCATTGACATGGATTGGATCATCTTTGCAACAGATTCCTCAATCGAATACTTGGTCTGATGTGTTGGAGGTGAAGCAAGGTCAACAAACTGGGGCACACCCCTGATACTGGCTATTAGTTTCATAACCTTTTGAGCCATAAGAAGCCCGCCGTCGCCGGGCTTTGCTCCCTGCCCATATTTTATTTCTATCCCTGCGGGGTCTTCCTTCATATGGGGTATTGCATGAATAATCTCGTCCCATCCAAAGTAGCCAGAGGCTATCTGCATTATAAAATATTTCAAATACTTTGACCTGAGTAGTCTTGGGGGCATACTCCTTCCCCCGAACACATTACGACAGGCAGTCCTTCCACCTCGTTCAAATAAGCCACACCCATCGCAAGACCTTCCCACATCGGCGGCGACAGAGCGCCTATTGACATACTGCCTATCATAACAGGAAAAATTTCCCTTACAGGAGGTATAAATTTGGCTGAATCGTTCTCCATTGCCACTCTGCCGTCAAGCACTTTTATAGGCAATTCTTCTGGGGGTAAGATTCTACCGATGTAAGACCTTATCCTGAATTCATGCCTTCCAGCATCAAGGGCTGGGTCTGTTAGCATTGAAATCCTTGTAAATTTAAGCCTGTCAAGAGTGGATATAAAGGGGTCGTTCCTTCTTCCGCCTCTTTTATAGCCTTCACCACCCTTGTTTTTATGAAAAATGAATTTATTATACGGATTCCATTCAGGTTCGATAGCATCGTTCGGACATACGAGAGAGCAAGTAGCGCAGCCTACACAATAGTGTTCCATATCTGTTACCTGTTCTACAACCTGCGTTATTCTCCTTGATACGACCGGCGTGGGTGTATCTCCTTCAGATACAACTGCCCTTTTGACCTTCACAGCAGGGGTTATAGCCTTTACGGGGCATACAGCCGTGCACCTGCCGCATCTTGTGCATCGGTGATCCTTCCACCGAACTATATATGGAAACTCTTTTAGTGAGTTTTCTTGATTTTGCTTTAATTGATAAAGCTGCCCTGCTGTTGGTTCCATACCTTTACCTCCTCTGCTTCAGGTGATACTATCACCATGTCATATTTCATAGGAAAAACGTCAGTTGTTTTATCCCTATCAGGAATGACCTTGTCCAATCCGCATTCTTCTGACATCAGGGCATATTTGCCTGTCTTGCCTCCAACAACACCGGGTCTTAACTTCTTTGAGTCGTGCACCATAAAACAGCTTCCATCTGGAGTAAATCCAATAACCATATTAGGACCGTCTATGCATAAGGGTCTCAGGGATTGCCTTAAGAGCATTAAGGCATCTTTGTCCTGCCTTTCTTGAATCTCGTTTGTTTTAAGGGGCGTAATGATGTCTTTATAATAATGAAGCGGCAATCCAAGCTGCCTTACTGAATAGTGAAGAATGTGAGCAAAAACCTCGCTGTCGCTGTTATATCAAATATATCCGGGGAATCCTCTACTCATTAAAAACTCTCTAATAGGGACAAAAGCAGTGTTTTCACCATTTGTCATGGAACAGTAGCCTTGAATGAAAAATGGGTGGCATGCGTAGAGATAAACAGAGTAGTTCGTGTTCTGCCTGCCCTGGGCAAAAATGACCTTTGCTTTTATTGTATCCCTGTCAAAACCGAAGCATTCACCCAACTGCAGAGGATCGCCAACCTCTTTTATGGTAATAATGTCTGGATAAAAAGAAAAGATGAATATAGACTCATCGGCCTCGCCAAGTTTTCTAAGGTTAAGGCGGGTGTTCATCAGAAGGTCCTCTTTTTCTTTAAAAGTCTTCCTGCGATAAGTATCTGGGTAGTCATAAACCCTCGCAAAATAATATTCACGGAGATTAACCCCCTTTACCCTTTTTATCCTTGGAGTCCAGACATGCTTGAGCTTGAAGCCGAGTCTGTCCATGTAGTTGTCCAGAATCTCAACGCCTTTTTTGGAACAGATACCAGAGAGTATCGGGTATTCCTTGAAGAGCTCAAACTCGCTGTTTAAATTTTTCATAACGATGCCAAGCCCGGAGCCGTCATGCCCTTCTTTCATGGTTTCAAGGGCAAGAATGGGCTCCATTGGCGAGAAGTATTCATTCGATGTTATCGCCGCCAACCTGCACATATCGCACCTCTTTTTTAGTAATGCAAATACTTTGATAAAAGGTACAAAATCTCCACTCTATCCTCTTTGGAAAAGGGGTGAGAGATTTTACTGATTATTTCCTACTTTATTAAATTGTATTAAATTTAGCGTAACAGGGCAAAAAAGCATCCTAAGCATACCCTTTAAACAAAGGATAGGAAGGACACTTTTTTCAAACGGCAATCGGTTACCGTTTAAGTATATATTAA
>DAIQAO010000087.1:0-3292 GCA_036781645.1 Dissulfurispiraceae bacterium | reverse complement strand
ATATATTGTCAATATAAAAATGTGGGATATTAAAATACAGATAGAAAAGGCTGTTCCAGACTTTTGATTATACTGATTTTTTGATGACAATTTTGGTTTTATGCTTCCCACTTACACCACAAATGTGAGAAATAAGTCCAAAACAATAGCTAAAATAGAGAGCAAAAAGATTATAAAGTAATTGATGTTTTCAGGGGATTTTTTAAGGGATGATAATAAATAAACGATAATGTCCCTGTCTTCTTCGGTAAGACAAACATTCGCCTTTAATTTTTCGATAAGTTGAAATCTCGCAATCGTCTTTTTTCTCTTCTCTGATATATAGAATCTATACATAAAAAAAGCAGTAAATCCTAATACGCCAACATACCACACAGGCCTTACCCAAGCCGGCTCAAAGCGTTGAAGAATTATAATCGCTCTGAAGGCAAAGGCAGATATTATACCGAGGGCAAAAAACCAATAAATAACTATGGGCGATACGGTATGCGGCTTTTTATTATTCATTCGTTTCCGGTCGGTTCAGTCGATTTCTAGTTTCTGGTGACACCATACCTAATTCTGCTCAACCATTTTCTTACGACCCGATTTTTGATTTCTCAGAACCCTCCCCGATATTTCTTCAAGCTTACTAATAAAGCCTTCATTGTATATCTGCGATGGGCTTCCCCTATCGCAAGCCTTAGCCCCTCTTGTGTTTCAGGCACCATAATTAGATGAACATGATTCGGCATTAGACAATACGCCCATATCTCTACTTTGTGTTTTTTGCTCCACTCCGACATGAGACCAATATAGGTTTTGTAATCATCATCACAGAAAAAGGCCTGTTGGCTTTGGTTGCCTCGTTGAGTTACATGGTGAGAATGCCATGGCGCTATTACTCTTGCTATTCTTGCCACGCATTAATAATATGCCTTAAAAAGGCTAAAAGTCAAAAAAATAAGTATGGTGTCCCTATATTTAAGTAAGTAAGGATGCTAAAGAGATAAATGCATCAATACGGCGCACTACATCAACAGGCAGACAGCTTGGCAGTGAGGGCTTTATAAAAGAACTGGAGAAGGTTTTGAAGCGAAACCTTTTCCCTCAAAAAATTGGACGTTCTAAAAAAGACAAGTAATATACGGGAAGTATCCCTTATATTCTTATATTTCAATCCAATTTGGACAAAATCAGTTTAGGGAAGGTGTTAATTGAGCGCACAGAATAAAAATAACAGTTAAATTTTAAGTTGTGCAATAAATCGGAGAGATAATATCCCGATAGCATGTTGGGCAGATTCCGTGATTTAGTATTACTCTCTCTCCTCCACCCATTTGATAATACTTCTCAGGCGTTATCCAGAGTCCCTTTGAGTTGTCAACCTGGCTTGTGGTTGATATTGCCTCTTTTAACATATCGGCAGAGATAGATAATCTAATTTGACTAAGAAAATTGATGAAATTTTGCAAAAATTGCTATTATAAAATATTAAGGTAAAATTTAAATAAAACTTGTCGATTATTAAAATCCCAAAGCAGTTCTTCCTATCATATCGCTAATTTAGGGATAGCTAATCATAACACTCTAAGACTTTATAAAGGGTATTTCTCTTGGCAGATTTAAATCCAGCGGCTTTTATTGCATCAATTATGTCTTCCTTTGATACCCGATAACTTACCCCTGCTGCCCTCACCACATTTTCTTCTATCATAGTGGAGCCAAAATCATTTGCCCCGAATCTTAAAGCGACCTGAGCAAGCTTCAGCCCCTGCGTGACCCATGATGCTTGTATATTTTTAATGTTGTCGAGATAAATTCTTGATATAGCAAGCACCTTGAGATAGTCAACAGCGGTGGCTTCTTGAATCTTATATTGTGAATTCTGACTTGTTTTTAGTTCAGTATTGCCTGACTGAAATGTCCATGGAATAAAAGCTGTAAATCCCCCTGTACGATCCTGAAGGCTTCTGATAGAATCAAGATGTTCAACGATTTCTTCATGGCTTTCAACACTGCCAAACATCATAGTAGCCGTCGTCTTCATTCCTATATTATGAGCCTCTTCCATGACATTAAGCCATTGTTGAGACTTAATCTTGTTAGGGCTTAATACCTCCCTTACCCTATCGGAAAGTATCTCAGCGCCACCGCCCGGTATTGAATCCAATCCAGCTTTCCTAAGAATCTCCAGAGTTTCTCTAACTGATATGCCATGTCTTTGTGAAAGATAAGTTATCTCAGGCGGTGAAAAGCCGTGAACATTGATTGTATATCGTTCCTTAATTGACTTAAGTAGGTCTGTATGATAATCAATACCAAGCTCTGGATGGATCCCGCCCTGAAGGAGAATCTGGATACCTCCCAGCGCGATTGTCTCATCTATTTTTGAGAAAATCTCTTCCTTTGACAAAAGATATGCTTCAGGACTGTCAATGTCCCGATAAAAGGCGCAGAACCTGCATTTGTTAATGCAGATGTTTGTATAGTTAATATTTCGGTCAACGATAAAAGTTACAATGCCTTCTGGATGAAGATTTTTCCTGATGCTATCAGCCTGCGCACCAATTTGAAGCAGATCTGGTGATTTTAAGAGATTTAAAGCGGTTTTATTGTCTATTCTGGACATATCTTTCTGCAGTTTTGATTAAGGGAACTCAGAAATTTATATTCTCAATATTTTAGTATAACCCTATGCTCAGTAATTAAACATTAATATGACTTCAGTTAAACCTTAAAAATAAACTATTTGATCTGAAAAAGTGATACTTTTTTATTATCTTTATCTCAAAATGTTTGTCAAGAGTAAAATTACTGGAGTTTCCTGAGTTTTTAGCTGAACTCAAAACATAGTTGAAAATCTTGTGCATTTTTGGGTTTTCCTTTAATGCAGTCTTGTCAGGATAAAGCAAATTATAGATGCCATCCGCTATAGCATAGTTAAAAAAACTGGGAACACATACCCATCCAAAATAAATTCTTATATACTTTCGGATCCGAGGGATATGATGCGATTTCTGGAGCCAAAGCCAAGGATAACCTCAAAGAGGCGGAAGACGAAGCGGAAGCCTCACCGCCAATATTTCAAAACTAAGTATGAAATCTGTCAAGTGCCTGCCCATGCCCCTAAAATAGCCGTAGGATCATAAATCTACGGATTTACAGGTCATTGGGAGAACCCGTAGGGTTCGTAACAATCTCATCAGAAAAGGCGAGATTGCTTCCCCTTCGCTTTGCTTAGGGTCGCAATGACGAGGCGCTTATCGCTATTTTAGGACATGCACTAAGGTAGTTCTTTGGCAAAGAAATC
>DAIQAO010000086.1:0-6657 GCA_036781645.1 Dissulfurispiraceae bacterium | reverse complement strand
TAAGCGTTTGGCCTGTAGAGACCAATTCAGGATAGAAAAGCTGGCAGAGGACTAATACTTTTAATAATTGAGGCTTTGTATTTGCTTTTGTTCTATGCATAATTTAGTTTGAAACCTTCATTTTATGCACCACATTTTTTATATCCTCAATCTCTATTGCCTCCATGCAGGAATTATTATTATACTTGCATAAATCGCCAGAGCATGGTCGGCATTCAAACTCACCTTTAATAATTACTTGTATATTCCCATCACCCCTCGGAGCGGTAAGCAATGGCAACTGTGGTCCAAATAACACAACTGCATTTTTACCCAAGGCAGCAGCCATATGAGCTATACCGCTATCAACTCCAATAAAAAATTCACAACAACTCAGATAACCTGGGAGGTCTTTTAAGCTTACTGCTAAAACATCTGGTTTAAATTCACACTTATCTTTTATTTTATAAATAAAGTCATTATCTTTGGGGCCACAAACGAGAACCGGTGTAAACCCTTCATTCTGCAAGAAGTCAATAATATGTGCAAATCTCTCTGGCATCCAAAACCTTTTTTTTTGACTTGCCACGGGATGTATAATTACAACCTTTTTATATCCCTTTTCTTTGAAATATTTCTTTGCATCTTCAACTTTATTAGGTCAAACTTGTAGTTTAGGAGTAATATGTTTAACTTGAACACCTATGCAACGCAACAAATTAAGATTTCTGTCTACGATGTGTAAGCCTTCTGAGAGAGATACAACATCAGTTAACCAATATGTTCCGCCAGTAAAATCATAACTAACCCTTCTCTTTGCTCCTGTCAGATAAAGCAAGAATATGTTTCTAATATCACCACGAAAATCTAACGCCATATCAACATTTAACTTTCTTAGTTTTATAGCTTGTGAAAAAAGTTTAAACAGAGTGGGAAGTGAATAGTCATATACTGCCCACGGGATTTTTGCAATAATAAAATCATCAAAAATTCCTTGTTCAGCAAGTAAATCCTCACCCCATTTATTGCCCCAGAAAATTAGTTTTGCACCTGAATAATTTTCACGAATCGCTTGATAGGCAGGCAAGCCCATTATAACATCACCAATGAGATGCGATTCAAGAATAAGAATCCTTTTGTATTCGTGCGCTACTTTCTTATTTGAACGAAAAGAATTAAGAAAAGAATAGATAAAAGATAATATTTTATCTATTGACTTTAAAATGCCAAATCTTTTCGTATTAAAATAATTTTTAGCAACTTCATTACTACTTTGAAATTTGCTTGCCATATAAATAAACACACCAACCATTGCTCCAGAGTATGGAAGCTAAAAGTTGCCTATCTTTCTTTAAAATTGAATACGGAAGCAATATAGGACTCAATAGTACAAGTCCCCAGTTCCTAGCAAAACCAGTTTTGATTTCTCTAAGTCCAAGTTTTTGCCCAAAGAGATATAATGATTGGCGCGTAAAAGGTTTTACATGTGTATAATCATCAAAGAAATTCGTTGGCCCACTCTGGCCCTTAAAAAACCCGATAGATGGAAAGTAAAGGCTTCTGCTACTTGGTGTTTCAATATATACACTTCCATCTCGTTTCAAAACTCTTTTTATTTCAGATTGAATCAATTCATAAGAATTTAGGTGCTCAAGTACATGATTGCAAAACACAGCATCAATAGAATTTGAATCTACTGGCAATCTTTCATTAGTTATATCAACCTTAAAGAATGTTCCTAGCGGAAAGCAATTAGAATAGTCCTCTCTGTCCACTGAGATAAATCTCAGATCCTTACGATAGTCTCTAATTAAGTTTTGCATTAAGCCATTACCACAGCCCAAATCCAGAACAACTCCTCCTGCTGGAAGCGAATCAATAAATCTATAGCGGATATGTCGTTGCCTTATTATATCTCTTAATTTCATTTATACCATCTGGTGTGAAATTTCGCGTATGCTATCAGTTATGACTGTCAAGTGTCCCGCTCCGAATGCCAGAACGTTTAAAACATAATTTTATCCCTACCAGTCCACCAAATAAACTCACCCACCAATCCACACCCCTAAAGGCTGGTACCACCACAGAACTCGCTATTACTATAATTAAAGGAAATAAGGCAACAATCACATAAGGATTAGATTTGTAGCGTGCCTTTAAATATATCAATGTTGCCAAAAAACCAAACAAAATAAAAAAGATACTGCAGAATATACCAAAATCCTGATATACATAGGCTGTTAAATATCTTGCAGGATTCCATATCCAATCCGCCTCCCTGAAGGCTGGAAGAATATGGGACAACCCAAAATATTCTAAAGGAAAGTGTATAGCATGAAAAACGCTCTCAGTCCCCCAGGTGTAATCAAATGGCTTCTCAAATAAAATTGAAAGATTAGCTAAACCTAATGATGAATATTCTGCAAAGAACTTCCCCACTCCCTTTCCCTGGCGGATAGTGGTTATAACATATATAGAAATAAAGATGGTAATTGCCAAAAAATGAAAAACAGGTCTTTTGAGCGAATTAAAAATCAATCTCTTCAAATTATTATTAGAAGAAAATATAAAATAATACAATAATAACATGAAAAAGCTTAATAAAACGACCCTATCCAAGGTAACCATAGACCGAGCCAGTATCGCCATAAAAATGATAAATAAATATTTCTTTGCTTTAGTACTTAGCATATCGCCTTTCTGACAATACATTCTTTTATTAATAAATTCATAAGTCAAAACCATATATAATGCTGATAGAGGTAAGTAAGAAAACATCTTGATTATTCCAGGGAGTCCGCCACTTTCTCTATCCCGCAAAAAATATGCCCGCATTTCAGGCTTTTCTTGTTGAAGTACTATATAGCTAATCAACTCATTAAAATAATCTCTTGGACTAATAGAGATACTTATTTGCCATAAAGCAACGAAAAGACCTATAAAACAATATGAATAAATTAAGATGCTAAAACGTCTCTTGCGAAATACGAAAAATCTTTCTTGAATGGAAGAGTATTTGTAACTGAATGATGCGGCATGTGCACCTATTAAAAAACTGATAATAGACAAAAAATGAAACCAGATACCATATGCATTAATGTTACTTCTCAATTCATTTGTAATATCGGTTTGATACACTGGTGCAACAGCAAAAAACAACATTAGCAAATAGACAACCAAGAATATGAAAGATGGTCTTGAATATATCATCACTTCTTAGAATTGATTTTAAAGGCTCTCAATAAATAACCATATTCACGATGTATAGAGTAAAGGAATGTGTTAAACAGCGGACCACCTTTCAATTTAAAATCATTTGCTAAAATGGCCCAATGTTTTTTCAACATATACCAAGTATTGTAAATAGCCCAAAACTCAACTGCTAAGCGATTTTTTCGTTGACCACCGGTTCGCCCCAAAGAATCCCTTAAGTGATAACAAAAAGTAGACGGGGTAAAAAAATATTTTCGCACCAAGCTCCCGGGCCGATAAAAAGAAATCTGTTTCTTCACGAAATCCATTCCCTGCATACCATGAATCAAATAAATTTTCATCACAAATTGACTTTTTCAATAAACAAACTGCATGTGTAAATGGAACTTCTACAGGGATGCCAAGAGTTAGTATCTTCTCTGGCACTTGAAAAGGCTTAAAATCTTGTGGGAAACCAATAACATCTTTATTATTTATACTTTTAATAGACTTTTCTACACCCTGTTCTGAATTAATTTTTAAACTAATTATTTTCCCAGAGATAATGTCGCAATGAAATTCCTTTATTTGGCTATGCAGACTATCGATATAATCCGGCGATAAAAAGACATCATCTTCGCCTATGAGAACGTATTCAGTACTCGCATCTAAAACACCTATCATTTTTGCTCTTGATGCACCGACTTTTTCAGAAATTCTTATCTCTCTGAATATTCCATAACGATCGTTAAAAGATGTTATAACATCTGATGTATCATCCCTTAAACCATTATTAACTATTATTATCTTTTTAGTAAGCTTAGATACATAGCTTGAAAGAGTTATCCTAAGCTCTTTGGCACGATTGTATGTAGGAATTACTACAGTTACATTAGTCTTCATCATAAGATTACCCTACTACCGTATCATCTTCCTTTCAATAAAATCTTCTATAAAATTTCCACATTCTTTTATGCTATTGAATCCATACTGCCTGCCAGAGAACACATAATGATGAGCTTTAGTTCTAATCCTTTCAATGTGTTCCCAATATGGCATACATTCACGAATCTTTTTTGCTATTATTTTTATTTTTGCTAATCTTTCATGTCTTGCAGCAGCTTTCTTTAATACATCTGGCTGTGTTTTTATAAAATCTTTAAGTCGTTGATAGTCAAAGTCAGTCCCCGATTTAGCACCTTTGCTGCTTACTAAATGAATTAGTTCGGTCACGCTTTTGCATATGGTAAGGTTTCTATTCACTTTATAAGGAATATCTGGGTAAAATTCTGCTGCATTTTTAATTGACTGGGCAATATTAACCCATGTTGTAATAACTGGTATGTCTAACGAAATATCATTATTTTTTTCTAAATCTCCTAAAATTTTTTTTGCTGACTCACCCCTGTCAAACATTAGAGATGCACCAATACTAATTGGGGTTACCCCGTCAATAGCCAATGGTAAATCAATAAATACATACTTGTCTATATTCTTAAGAACACTCACTGCTGAAAAAAATCGGGATAAGGTGGCAAAAATAATCGCTTCTGATGATTTTTAATTTCCTGTATGACTGACATATCTATCAAAGAATTTAGAAACTTTGGATAAGGATAATAGATATTTAAATCTAAAAGATTTCTTAAAGCATCATCGCAAGAAAGTAATTGCAACTTATTAATCCACTTCGGTATATAGACTGTATTTTTGCGTCGTTCGTGCCATTCAGGATAGTAATAGGTACAGGTATTCCAAACTACTACTTTTACATTATTGCCTTCCATTTCCGTTACTGCTCGTTTCATCGTACTTTTAAAATAAAAACAATCATCGGCGAGGAGTGCAAGGTATTTACCTTTTGCATGGGAACATGCAAATTCCCAGCTATCTGTTAATGCCAATGGTTTATCTGCCCTGATATACCTTACTCGTGAATCAGCACTAAATAAATCCACAACTTCTCTGGTATTGTCAGTTGAACAATTATCGCTTACCACAACTTCAATATCTTTATAAGTCTGTTGTAATGTGCTATAAAGGGCATATCTTAAAAGATGCCCTCTATTTCTTGTTGGGATTACAATAGATACTTTTGACATATATTAGTCCTTCACTTTTAAATTTAGGCTCATCTGATAGAAGTATAAATGTTGTTGCGCAACCGAATCCCAAGAATTTTTCAACATAAAATCTTTCATATTATCTTTAAATTTTTCTTGCTGGCTTTCTGGTAATTTAATGAAATCCATTAGTGCAACAGACAGCGATTCTGAATCTTCCGGTTCGAAGGTTAAGCCCAAGTTATAGGTTCGAACAAGTTCGCCCATCTGTCCGACATCGGATGCAATAACAGGCAAAGAAAACTGACATGCATACGACAATACGCCGCTCGCTCCAAAAAAATTTTTTTTATATGAAAGAATTAATGCATCGGCTGAATAAAAATAATAAGGAACTTCAAACTCCGGTATATGCTTGTCTATTATCAAAGTGTTTTCAAAGCAACCATATTTTTGGGCTAACCACTTTGGATTATTATTCTCATCGGATTTAACGATTTTGCCAGCATATATAAACATAAAATCTTCTTCAATTTTTTCAGTAGCTTGGAAAATTGTCTTAAAATTTTTAAAATTATGATTGGGCCCGAAAATTAAAAATATACGCCTATCCTGAGGAAGATCAAGGTATTTCCTTGCATCAGTCTTTCTAATAATTCTGTCAGGGTTATCAATTCCCCATGGGATTGTAGTAATTGGTTTATATATAGGAATCTTACGATAGCTTTCTTCCACGTGCTTGCTATGACATACAAATGAAACTGTATTTTTTTTCATAATTTGCCTCTCTAATCTCTCTAATATTGTCTTCTTAATAAATCGTTTAGTATGGAATTTTAAATTTTTTCTTTGAGCTTCTGAAGGGGATTGGTTAATATTAACCACTAAGACATTGCCTCTGGCAAAACCAAAAGGTAAGAAGAAAATTGGATAATAATCAATAACATGTATTACATCATAGTGATTTAAACCTTTTGCCCTAACTGGAACTAAAAACGTTAATAATGACTCAATTGCTGCCACTACAGGAAATAACTTTTCAAATTTCCTGAGGCGAATGAAAAAAGACTTAAATTTGCTTACAGGAGATAGAAAGCTTTTGTGTTGAACAGGCAAGTTCTCTGTCCACTGCTCTATAAAGCCTGAAAATGTAGCCAGATGTACTTCTTGCCCAGTTTTTATAAGAGCTTTCGTAAGTTTTTCAGTATATATTGAATGGTGCCCTGAGTAATGTCCAAATGGTTGAACCAATAATATCTTCAAAATTTCCTCCTCAATGTTGCTTTATTACTTTCTGCAGTTTAGCAAAAATATTGGGTACTGTCAACTATTTTGTGTAAATTTGGTAAAGGGGCAAATTGGGACGCTCCTTTCCAACCCTTGTAGTCCTCCAGCTCAACTCCATCTTTAATGATATAAATGC
>DAIQAO010000085.1:0-6848 GCA_036781645.1 Dissulfurispiraceae bacterium | reverse complement strand
TTTTATCTTTATCACTATCATTATGCTGACTCATGAAACAACCTCATAGAGTTATATTTTATCTATTGAAATTCTATTTTATCATAATAATCAAATGAAAATGGAAAAAAATGAGATTTAATATCCAGAAAAAAGTCTATCGCTACTTTAAGGTTGCATGCCTGCTTAAAAAGGACAATTATTTGCCTGTGGTATAATATCTTGATTCAGATACAAAATTCATTTCAAAGTTTTTGAAAAATCTCATTTTTTAAGTAGTGCTGGTTTGGATTAATACCGTTAAAGTTGAATAACGATTTTGGAATGATTAAATTATCTGTTTATATAAAACGGAGGTGCCGTTAATGCCGGATGTAGTCGGAATACGATTCAAATCTGGATATAAAATATACGATTTTGAAGTCAGCGAAGAAGAAGACATCAAAGTTGGGGATTTGGTAGTGGTCGAGTCAGATTTTGGATTAAGTATTGGAAATGTAGTAAAACCAAAACATTTTGTGGAATTTCCTGAAAGAAAATTAAAAAAAATTTTAAGAATAGCAACTGAACAAGATATCAAAACAAGTCAGGAGAACAAAATAATAGAAAAAGAAGCAAAGGTCTATTGTCTTGAAAGAATAATGGCAAGAGGCTTGCAGATGAAACTTATAGATGTCGAGGCAACACTTGATAAAAGAAGAATAATCTTTTATTTTACCGCAGATGGCAGAATCGATTTCAGGGAACTCGTCAAAGACCTCGCATCCCGCTATAAAACACGAATTGAGATGAGGCAGATAGGGGTTAGAGAAGAGGCAAAATATACTGGGGGTATTGGAATATGTGGAAGGGAGTTGTGTTGCAAGACTTTTCTTACTTCTTTTGAGCCTATCTCAATAAAGATGGCAAAAAAACAGGAGCTTGTCCTCAATATAGGAAAGCTTTCGGGGCTTTGCGGAAGGCTGATGTGCTGCCTGAGATTCGAATATGAGGGGGAGCTTGATAATATAACGGCAGATTATGAAATACCGCCTGGGGCAGAAGAAGAAAGTATTGAAGTTATAGCAGGGCAGTATCCATCTCTTAAAACCTCTCCAGAAATACTCGCTCGCAATCTGCCTAATCAGAAAGAGTTTGATGAGCCTTCAGGCAAAACTATAATTGCCCCACAGAATAATCTCTCAAACGAGAAATCAGATACTGTAAACAATAAAAAGAGCCACTTCAGGTTTAAAAAGAGGAGAAAACACAAGAAATGAACCTCAACAAAACGCAAAGATTTTATGTCACAACACCTATATATTATGTCAATGATATCCCTCATATAGGGCACGCCTACACCACTATCGCCGCCGATATACTGGCGAGATACAACAGGCTGATGCAAAAAAAGGTTTTTTTTCTAACAGGCACTGATGAACATGGACAAAAGGTGGAACAGGCAGCAAGACAGAGAAACAGAGAACCTAAAGAACACGCTGATTTAATGGCTGAAAATTTCAGAAATCTCTGGAAAAATCTCAATATAAGCAATGACGCCTTTATAAGAACAACAGATAAAGAACATAAAAAAATAGTTCAATCAATACTCCAGACCCTTTACGATAGGGGGGAAATTGAAAAACGCTCTTATGAAGGATTATATTGCATTCCCTGCGAGAGATTCTGGACCGAAAAAGACCTTTCCGAGGGAAAATGCCCTGAATGCATGAGACAGGTCGAAAACATCAAAGAGGAGAATTACTTCTTTTTGATGTCTCGATATCAGGACAGGATCATTGAATATATTCTCAATAATCCAGATTATATACTCCCTGAAAGCCGCAGGAACGAGGTGTTAGGCTTTCTTCGCTCCAACCCCCTCGGAGACTTATGCATATCAAGACCTAAAAGCAGGCTTTCATGGGGTATTACACTGCCTTTTGATGATGCTTATGTAACCTACGTCTGGTTTGACGCACTGGTGAATTATTATTCGGCAAGTTTTTATTTATCCGAGGAACAAGGCTCATTTGAAAGCGGTTCCAAGTGGTGGCCTGCATCCCATCACCTTATTGGAAAAGATATACTCACAACCCATGCTGTTTACTGGACTGCCATGCTTATGGCATTGGAACTTCCCCTCCCGGGCAATCTATTTGCCCATGGCTGGTGGACTGTGGAAGGCAAAAAGATGTCAAAATCCTTTGGCAATATGATTGACCCTCTACAAGTGGCAAATAAATATGGGCTTGACGCCTTTCGTTATTTTCTTTTCAGGGAGGTGCCTTTTGGTTTGGACGGTGATTTTTCGGAAGACGCACTTATAAGAAGAATCAATACAGACCTTGCTAATGACCTCGGAAACCTTTTGAGCAGATTCATAACTATGGCAGAAAAATATCTCTCAGGGGAAATAAAAAAGCCCGATTCATATAATCCCCATACGAGGGATTTCCCTAAGCTTTGCGAGAAGGGCTTCAGTTTAGCCAATGATCCAAATCTCTGGTCTCATCTCCGATTTAATCTTATACTCGAAAATATATGGGAGATAATCAGGGCAGCAAATAATTATATCGCGAAAACAGAACCATGGAAACTTGCCAAGACCAATCCTGAAGAATTAAAAAGTGTTTTATTTGAATTGTGGAACGCCATTAGGCTTACGGCACTCCTGATATATCCTTTTATGCCTGAAACTTCACAAAAAATATGGGGTCAACTCGGCTTGAGAGATATGCTCAATGAGGTTGCTAAAAGTCATTCTAATGCCAGAGATGGCGAAACTCCTGATGTATATAGCTTTGAAAGATGGAATCCCGGCTACCCTGTTCGATTATCCAAATCGGAGCAGCTATTTCCAAGGATTGAGAAAGCAAAAGGTAAATCACCCGAAGCAGTTGAAAACAAACCTGAAACACCAGGCACATCTGCAGAACTTCTGACAATAGATGAATTCGCAAAGGTGGAATTAAAAATTGGCAAGATAATACAGGCAGAAAGAGTCCCCAAATCTGACAAACTCATTAAGATGAAGGTAGATATAGGCGAAGAGAGGCAGATTGTTGCCGGAATTGGCAAGGCTTATACACCTGATGAACTCATCGGCAAAAAAATAGTGGTAGTGGCAAATCTAAAACCAGCAAAACTCATGGGTGTTGAGTCGCGCGGCATGCTCCTCGCCGCTGCTGATAAAAACGGTAATCCTGTTATATTAATTCCTGAAGGGGATGTCAAAGAGGGCGTCAGGGTTAAATAAAAATATGCCTTCTAATAAGATTAAAAGTTGGCCTGAAGGCGAAAGACCTGCTGAGAGGCTTATCAAATATGGTCCCGAAAGCTTATCAGATGCCCAACTGCTTGCCATAATTCTGCGGACAGGGGGTAAAAAGGGGGTCTTAAATCTCGCCCTCGAACTTCTGGATAATTTTAAATCCCTAAGAAACATCGACTCTGCTTCCATATCAGATTTATCCTCGATAAAAGGCATCGGGCCTGCCAAGACCGCCCAGATTAAGGCTGCCTTTGAATTAGGCAAAAGACTTATGAGCGAATCTTCCGAAGGTAAACCTATTTTTTCGTCGAGCCTGAAGGTGTATTCCTATTTTGCGCCCCGATTCAAAAATCTCAAAAAAGAGGTCTTCATCTCCCTCTTGCTCGATGCAAAAAACAGATTAATAAAGGAAAGGGAATATGACAAAGTCTCAGAAGGGACTTTGACCAAGTCCCTTATTCATCCCCGTGAGGCTTTCAGAGAAGCAATAAGGGAATCTGCCGCATCGGTAATATTCATTCATAATCACCCCAGCGGAGACCCGTCACCAAGCAAAGATGATTTAGCCATCACCGAAAGATTGAAAAAGGCAGGAGAAATTGTAGGGATATCCGTTTTAGACCACATCATTATAGGTGACGGCAAATACATCAGTTTAAAAGAAGAAGGATTACTGTAAGATAGCGCTATTTAAGGAACAAAACAAACCCTTAAAAAAATTCTTTTATGGTTGCTTCAACCTTTGAAATATCGAAGGGCTGCTTGTTAAGAGGCGTTTCTCTTATAATCGGCACTCTTTCCTCAAATGTTTGCCTGTGATTACGATAAATGATTCCTATAGGAATCTTCTCGCCCCACTCAAGGGATCTGCTGAAAGCCTCTATTTTATTTTGAGGGTCATATTCAGGCTCAATATGATATACCCTATTTTTATACCACTCGAAGGTATTTATTTTATTAAAAGTTACGCATGGCTGAAGGATGTCAATCAAGGAAAAACCGTTGTGGTTTATAGCTTCTTTTATCAAAAACTTAAGATGCCCGATATCTCCAGAAAACCCTCTTGCTACAAAACTACAATCCAGAGCAATTGCTAAGGCTAATGGATTGAGTTGCTCAGAAATTGTTCCAAATGGTTGAGTTTTGGTTACCATGCCTTCCATAGTTGTCGGGGAAGCCTGACCTTTTGTAAGTCCATATATTTGATTATTATGCACAAAGAGCTTGACATTAATATTCCTTCTGATAGCATGTATCAGGTGGTTGCCCCCCTCACCGTAACAGTCGCCGTCGCCCGCTACTGCCATGACAGGCATTTTATGATTTGCGAGCCTGAGTCCGGTAGCAACAGGCAATGTCCTGCCATGAAGTCCATTGAAAGTATTACATCTTAAGTAATGGGGGAATTTGCCTGATTGCCCTATGCCTGATACAATTGTAAAGTGCCATGGCTCTAAACCTAACTCAACAACCGCTTCTTTGAATGCGTGAAGAATGCCAAAGTTGCCGCAGCCCGGGCACCATGCAGGGGTTCTGCCTTTATAGTCTTCTATTGTTGCCATTAATAGGATTACCTCAATTAAAATAATTTGAAGGCTATCATATTAATTATAGGCAAAATCTGTGTAAATAAGCAAAACTTTCCAAATTTAGGGGGATTATAAAAACCTTGGAGCACTCTTTCCTATCCCTATCGCCAATTTAGAAAAACTTGTAGCACCTTAAAAACATAATTAAATTGAAAGAACTTGCAGCTATAATTATAATAAATCCCTATAACAGTGTATGGCGATACTGTTTATTAAATATCCCACCAAACGCTTTTTGGATTAAAGGAGGGCTTTAGATGTCTGAAACAAAAGATATCTGCGTTATATGCGCCTATCGCGAGAACTGCCAGAAAAGATTCTCCTTGAAGGCTGGCCAGAAATGTCTGGAGTTTGCAAGGGATTTGCAAATAAAGGACAAAGATACTCAGCAAGAAAGTCAGGCGACTAAGAAATAATATTAAGATGCCAAGAAAATTGGGAACCTTGGCGGTTTAAAGTTATCAAGACGAGACGCTTTGTTCTTTGATTTTATTAAGCTCTTTTAATATTTCTTCTATAACAACAGGGATTGCTGATTTTACAGCCTCTGTCATATCTTCTCCGAAATTGCTTATATCAGCGATCTGTATTCCATAAATTACTATTTCAGATGGAAGGTTTATGCCGAGTTTTTCCCCAATTTCTATTGCTGAGATTAAGCTAAGATTATGCGGTAAGGATGTATTGAGACAGAGATTGATTTCATCTATTTTAAGTCTATAAATCTTGCCAGGTTTGCCTCTCATGATAGCAGCGTCTATAATAATTGCCCTATCATAATCAGCCATCGCTTCTGCCAATCTCAAACCTCCTGAAGATAATTCAATAACCTCAACATTCTCTGCTTCACATGTTAGTTCTCTAACCTTTTTAGCCACATGAACTCCCACGCCGTCATCTTTGAGCATCGAGTTGCCAAGACCTATTATTATGGTTTTCATTTTTAGCGCCTCAACGAATTTACTAAATGCCCTGAACTATTTCTTATGTTTACAGTTAAAGGCATTTCCCCCGATAAGGTATGTGTTGCACAGGAAATGCATGGATCATAAAGCCTGACTGCCATCTCGATTCTATTCAGGAAGGCATCCTCGGTTATTTTGTATTGTTTTATGAGCTTCTGAGCAGCTTGTTTTATAGACAAAGACAGGCATGCATGATTGTTAGTTGTACCAACTATAAGATTTACCTTTGTTAGGACTCCTTTTTCATCAGTCCAATAATGGTGTATGAGCGTCCCCCTTGGAGCCTCCACAGAGCCTATGCCTTCAGTTGGCTTTTCTTCGGGAATAACTCTGACCTTAGGGTCGGTTATCTCGGGGTCTTTGCTTAGTTCAAGCATTCTCTCAGCCGAATACAGAAGCTCAATCAGCCTTGCCCAGTGTGTTGCAAGGCGATAATGAATAGGCTCATGCCTTCCATGATTTTTTTTTGAACTAAAGGTGGCATAAAATTTTTCAAAAAACTCCTGTGCCTTAGGTGTTGCCATACCATCGGCGGCATTGAGCCGCGATAAAGGTGAAGTGCAATAAACACCGCTATTTAAGCCATCAACAAATCCTTTCCAGCCTATATTTTTTAGATATGGAAATTTTAGGTATGTCCACTGTTCAACATGTTCTGCTACGTGTTGAGTGTAATCTTTTGGGGCATATTTTGCGAATTCAGAGCCATCAGGGGAAATAACTCTTATCTTTCCATCATAAAAATTAACATAATTATTACTATCCACAGTCCCCATGTAGTAAGTTTTGTGAAGGTATACATCAGAAAGCATTAATTCAATGTACTGCTTATTTTTTAATACAATATCTTCAAATACTTGGAGGGTTAAAAGAGCAAAGTCTACATTTTTTAGTGCGATAGCTTGTATCTCTTTTCTTTCAAACTCGTTGATAGATTTAGACCATCCCCCTGGCAGGGCAGCATTTGGATGAATAGCCCTGCCGCCAAGCATCTTGATTACATAATGATTTCTTTTTCTGCAATCAATTATCTCTTTGCCAATATCACTTTTTAATTTTTTT
>DAIQAO010000084.1:0-6961 GCA_036781645.1 Dissulfurispiraceae bacterium | reverse complement strand
ATTTCAAAGCACAGGTGCTCCAAAATAATATCCCTGCTTGAATATTATTTTGGACGCCAGTGTTATTACCTCATAAATTAATTAAAAAGAACGATAGAAACATTTAATACTTTGAGGCTAAATCGGCAGTGAAATATTATTTAACTATATTTAAAATTGAGACTATATTTTACCTGATAAGGCTTCTCTCATAATTTCGATTGGTGGTTCCAAGCCTGTCCACTCCCGAAACGCCAGTGCACCCTGCCACAATAGCATTCCCATCCCATTGAGAGTTTTACAGCCAACCTTTGAGGCAGCTTTTATGAGGGGGGTGTCAGCGTATATGAGGTCACATACAATCTGATGAGCCTTTAAAAGGGTTGTATTAAAAGGCATTGGGTCGTCTGATTTCATGCCAAGGGGAGTTGAATTTACAATCATATCAATATCTCTGATGAATAAACCACTATTTATTGAATCTTCGTTGACGGTCGAAACATTTTTATTTAATTGAGATAGATGTGCTTGAAGGGATTCAGCGCGTCTGGCAGTTCTGTTATAAATGAACAAATGTGAAGCCGTTTTGCACAAGTAATAACTGACAGCTCTTGCTGCCCCGCCTGCCCCGATAAGAAGAATCTTTTTGCCTGATATATTTATTCCAGCCTCTGCAAGGGAACTCATGAAGCCCTTGCCATCTGTATTCAAGCCTACTAGCTTACCTTTGGAGTTAATGATTGTATTTACTGAACCGATGAATTTAGCTTCTTCGCTCAGGTCATCTAGAAAGGAAACAACCTTTTCCTTATGGGGAATTGTTACATTAACACCGACGATACTTAAGGCTTTTAAAGCCTTGACAGCGGCAGGGAGCGATTCAGGGTTAACCAGAAAGGGGACATAACAAAAGTCGAGGTGGAGATGTTTGAAGGCGGCATTGTGCATGTATGGAGAAAGACTATGTTCTATAGGGGAACCAAAAATGCCGACTATTTTTGTCTTGCCACTGATATGCATAATTAATTGAGGTTTATAATAATTTTGAATTATAACATTTTTTCAGAAAATCAGGCATGCCTTTTGCCTTTACAAGATGTTCTGTGTATGTTACAATTTGAGTATGAGAAGGGTTGCTTTATTGTGCATATCTTTCCTTCTTTCCTTAATAATGTTGTTTATATACTCAATCCACTATAAAGAGTCAAGGATAGGTCTGCAGTATAGTGAAGCGCCATATATGGACGATATAAAGATTACCCATAAAAAGGACGGTATTATCAAGTGGCATGTTGAGGCGAAAAAAGCCATCTTTGCCGATGCTACTCAAGTGAAATTAGAAAATCTCAGGATAACATTTCCCGATAGAAAGCTCATTCTCAATTCTGATAGCGGTACTTACAATCCAACTAATCAAAGCATAAAAATAGAGGGCAATATTAAGGCTGAAACAAATAACTACACAATAAGCGCCATAAATTTATCATGGGATGCCTCAAAGAGTGAACTCTCCTCAGACAAAAAAATACAGATTGTTGGTAAGGATTTTATTATAGAAGGGGATGAACTTTCAGCTTCTACTGATAAGGCAAGACTTAACAACAATATAAAGGCAGTTTTTAAGTAAAGGGAGAATATTTATACCAAATATGCAGAAACAATTATTTAGGATTTTATTCTGTTTCATAACTATAAGTGTTTTATCCTCAACACTTTACGAGTTTTCTTTTGCTGAGCAAAAGAAAAACACTGGAGAGCCAGTTACAATAACATCGAAAACGCTTACTGCTGATAACAAGACAAAGATAGCCGTATTTGAAGGGGCTGTCAAGGCGGTTAAGGGAGACATGACGATTTATGCAGACAAGATGACTGTTTATTATCAGGATGAGCGATCAGGCAGTAGCATAGAAAAAATTGATTCTGAAGGGAATATAAAGGTTATAAAGGGAGAAAGGGTTATTACATCCGCATTTGCACAGTATTTAGCCGGCGTTGACGAGAAGATTATCTTTACTGGGGAACCCCGTGCTACTGACGGGGGCAATGTCATAACTGGCTCAAAAATGACTTATTTCCTTAATAGTGAACGTTACATTGTAGAAAACAGCAGGGTCTTACTGCAGGATAAGGAAGGCAGGGGGCAGAAAAAAATTGCCAGATAAGTTAGCAACTCCAAAACTTCTTGAAACAAAAGGTCTTAATAAATCATACGGGAAAAGGCATGTTGTCAAGGATGTTAGTTTATCTGTAAGCACAGGAGAAATAGTCGGCTTGTTGGGACCAAATGGCGCGGGCAAGACAACCACTTTTTACATTATCGCCGGAATGATATCTCCTGATTCCGGAAGCATCCTTCTGGATGGAGAGGAAATAGTTAAGTTGCCCATGTATGAAAGGGCTTTGAGAGGGATCGGTTATCTGCCGCAGGAGCCTTCACTTTTCAGAAAGCTTACGGTGAGTGAAAATCTCATGGCGGTGCTCGAAATCCGACAAGCAGCCAAAAACGGCTATAAAAGAAATGGCAACTTTGATTCAAAAACTGTAGTTAACGAATTAATTGACGAATTCAATCTGAGGGAATTTTGTGACAGAAACAGCTTTATGCTGTCAGGCGGCGAAAGACGAAGGGCTGAAATTGCGAGGGCGGTTGCTCTGAATCCGGTTTTCATGCTTTTTGATGAACCTTTTGCGGGAATCGATCCAATCACCGTTAGTGAATTGAAGAAGATGTTGATTTATCTTAAAAAAAAAGGGCTGGGCATCTTGATTACTGACCACAATGTTAGGGAAACCTTATCAATTACTGACAGGGCATATATTATTAATAATGGTTCTGTTCTAGCTAAAGGCAGTGCAGATGAGCTTGTAGCTAATTTATCAGTTAAAGAAGCCTATCTTGGAGAGGAGTTCAGGTTATAATGCCGCTGGAAACGAGATTAGACCTTAGATTAACACAAAAGCTCATACTAACACCCCAGTTGCAGCTTGCCATAAAACTTCTCCAAATGACGCAGTTAGAACTTACACAGCTTCTAAATCAGGAGTTGATAGAAAACCCTTTGTTGGAGGAATCCACAGAGGATTTTGAGACCGGCGAATCAATGGAGGGGGAGGATAATATCCAGGATGTGGATGAAGATACCGAACCTCTACTAAGCAGAAATCTTAAATTTGAAGTTGATGAGTATTTTGATGATAGAGGCAGTGATGGAAGAGATATAGGTTATTTTTCCCCTGGAATTGACGAGAAGCCTTCTTTTGAGCTTTTTCACGCAAAAAAAACGAGCCTTCACGAGCATCTTCTATGGCAATTAGGCTTAACCACTGCCGATTCTAATACCAAAAAGGCGGCAGAATTATTAATAGGTAACATTGATGACGACGGTTACTTGCAGATTACTGATGAAGAAGCATGTTCCATATCTGGAATAAGTCTTGATACGATAGTAAAGGCAAGACAACTGATTCAGGATCTTGATCCATCAGGTGTTGCTGCAAGGAATTTAACGGAGTGTTTATTGCTCCAGATTAATTCTTTGGGGCTGTCTGGAACCCTTGTTGAGAAAATAGTTACAAATAATTTAGACGACCTTTGCAAAATGAAATATTCGCAGATAGCAAAGATCTATGATGTACCGACTGAAAATGTCGCTGCTGCAGTGAAGATTATCAAAGGACTTGAACCGCGTCCCGGCAGGAGTTTTTCCAGTGAAGAAACAATATATATCGTTCCTGATGTATATATTTTCAAGGCAGACGGCGAATATCAGATAACACTGAATGATGAGGGGATGCCAAAGCTCAGGCTTAATAACAACTATCGCCGACTCTTTATGCAGAAAGATCAAATTTCAAAAGAAGACAAGAATTTCCTTAAGGAGAAAATGCGCTCTGCAGTTGAACTCATTAAGAGTCTTGACCAGAGAAATAGGACAATATATAAAGTCTCAGAGAGTCTGCTGTCGTTTCAAAGGGAATTTTTTGATGGGGGGGTTAAGTATTTGAAACCTTTAACTCTCAGGGATATTGCGGCGGATATAAAAATGCACGAAAGCACAATCAGCAGAGTTACTTCGAATAAGTTTCTTGCATGCAGTCAAGGCATTTTCAGTTTTAAGTATTTTTTCAGCAGTTCTATACCAACGACTGCTGGTAGAGTATCATCTACTTCCGTAAAAGATTTAATTAAAAAAATCGTTGCTGAAGAAGATGCTACAAAACCACTTAGTGATAAGAATATCGCTGATAAGTTGAAGGATTATGATATAAAAATAGCAAGGCGAACTATAGCCAAATATAGAGATGAATTAAAAATCCCTCAGCAAACAAGAAGAAAAAAAGAGGGCTTTAATTAGTAACAAAAAATAGATAGTGGAGGGGTGCTATGAATATTATAGTAAATGGTCGTCATCTTGAAATTACACCTGCATTAAAAAATTATGCTGAAGAGAAAATAGGGAAGTTTGAAAAGTATATAAACAACATTACTGAAGCCGTAGTGACCTTAAGTGTTGAGAAATACAGGCATAAGGCGGAGGTTCTCCTTAAAGTTAACGGGTATTTGATACAGGCAGAAGGCATAACTGGAGAGATTTATTCTTCCATAGACGAGGTTGTTGAAAAACTCGAAAAGCAGGCAAAGAGATATAAGGAAAAGCTCCATTCACGTAGAAAACCCGATAAGCGTTCGCTTGCTTCAGCCATAGCAACACCAGCTGAAAAGGGAAGAATAATCAAATATAAAAGGTTTGACATGAAACCAATGACGCCCGAAGAAGCTGTTGACCAGATGGAACTTTTGGACAAGGACTTTTTTGTTTTCGTAAACGAGAAAACCAGCGCAATCAATCTTGTTTATCGCCGAAAAGATGGTAATTACGGTTTGATAGAGCCAACGATATAGTTTATGGTCAAATCTAATTATGACTATAAGTCCCCCTTCTATTGCAGCAGAATGCAAGGGGCAGGGCAAGTCAATTCTTATTGTTTTTTGCCCACCGCCCCGGCATCAACTGTAGTGTAGGTTCTAAATGATTCCCGTAAGAGGAAACGGATTTATCTGAGAAATCTATCTCTATTTATGAAACTTTTTAAATGTTCTGAGAGCCTATTCAGAAAATGACCGAAAAACAGCCGCCGCATATCCAGATTGTCATTATCACTGGACTTTCAGGTTCGGGAAAAACCATAGCCCTCAGGTCTCTTGAAGACATAGGCTTTTTTTGCATAGACAATCTCCCAGCGAAACTCCTCGACATTTTCCTGTCTTCGATGAATTCTAATGTTAGCAGGGTAGCTATAGGCATAGATATCAGAGAAGGGGAATATCTATCAGAGATGTATAACCTCTTATCCTTTTTAAAAGATAAATATAAAGTACACATACTTTTTTTAGAGGCAAACAGGGATGTTCTCGCCCGCAGGTATAAGGAAACGAGACGCCCTCATCCTCTTATGGCGCTTAAGGGCGTGACTAAACTCGAAGATGCTATCAGCAAGGAAGAAAAAATTCTTTTTCCCATAAGAGATGCAGCTGATAAAATAATAGACACATCACTTTACTCTCCTCATCAATTAAGGGAATTTATATCACTTCTATATGGCAGAAGAAGTACCGATAAAGGTATGTCAGTTTTGCTTATTACATTTGGTTATAAATACGGAATACCCCAAAATATTGACTTGCTCTTTGATGTTAGATTCCTTCCCAACCCCTATTTCGTCCCCGAACTGAAACCCCTGAAAGGTACTGAGAAAGCTGTATCAGATTTTGTGCTCAGTCGTTCAGAAACAACTGATTTTTTGCGGCATTTTAGCGCCCTTTTAGATTTTCTGATTCCTAATTACATAAAGGAAGGTCGGACATATCTTGTCATAGGCATAGGTTGCACCGGTGGACAACATAGGTCACCTGTCATTGCAGAAAAAATTGCCGTACATATAAGCCAATCTTATAACATAAAACCCGAGATAGTGCACAGAGACATTGGGTGAATTAATCTAATTTTATGAATAAAAAACAAGGAAAAACGAATAATACGGATGATTTTATCGCTGCCATCAGGCGTGAAAAGGCAAACCTTCAAAAGGCTTACCGTGATGCAGCCCTTAAATTGTATCCCCCCGTCTGTGCCAGATGCAGCCGCGAATTTACGGGCAAAAGGATACGAGAGTTGACAGTTCACCATAAAGATCACAACCATGACAACAACCCCCCTGATGGAAGCAATTGGGAGCTGCTCTGTATTTACTGCCATGACAACGAGCACTCGCGGAATCTGGATTCCCAATGGAGCATTTTTACAACTAATGAAAAAGATGATGCTGTATCTTCTGACAATAAGCCATTTGCCAACCTTGCTGCCCTGCTTGCCAAAAAAACTGGAAATGAAAAGAGATCTTGAAAAACCTGCATTGATAACTGATGAGCCACCAACTATGAACCTTAACAACAAGGTGATTAAGAGACCTTCTTGGGATGAATATTTTATTGAGATTGCCAAGATAGTGTCCTCCCGCTCCACCTGCCTAAGACGTAGATATGGGGCGGTTATTGTAAAGGATAATGTGATTGTCAGCACGGGATATAATGGCGCTCCGAGAGGTTCTATAAACTGTGTGGATTTGCAGAAATGCAAGAGGAAAGAACTTAATATCCCTGCCGGTGAGCGTTACGAGTTGTGCGAAGCAGTCCATGCAGAACAGAATGCCATTATCAATGGCTCTCCCGAAAGAATGAAAGACGCAGCCATTTATATTGCCGGGTTTGAAGAGGATAACACCTTTGCCGACAGCAAACCCTGCCTTCTATGCGGGAGAATGATAAGAAATGCACAGATTGAGCTAATTGTTTATCTTACCAAAGAAGGCGAAATTGTCAAGCTTACAAATCTTAATCAAGCTGGTTAGCCAGTGCTGTAGTTTAGAAAGATTTAATACAGAATTGTCATTAGAGAGAAAATACTATAAAAATCAAACA
>DAIQAO010000083.1:0-7220 GCA_036781645.1 Dissulfurispiraceae bacterium | reverse complement strand
AATTTAAAAACCTAAAAATAACTCACCAAAAACTTCCTTCTGGTTAACAATTAAAGAATTCTCTCTTTGTGGGTTTTCCCAACATCAATGATAGGATTTTTTGGATTTGCCCAAAAATAAAGATAGAACGTTGAACCCATTGATTTATCCTTCATTGCGAGAACCCGGGGGTGCGTGGCAATCCCTTAAAAAAGACGAGATTGTCTCCCCCTCGCTTTGCTCCGGGTCACGATGGCAGTTTTCTATCGCTATTTGTAGGAGGTTAAAGCTGCAATATGTATCTTTGTGATATAATAAAGAAAGTAACGAGCGTATCCACTGCTGTTTAGCTGCAGGGCACATAACAATAAGACTTTAAGGAGATTTAAATGCCAATATTTGAATTTAAATGTAAGAAATGCGAAAAGGAGTTTGAAAAACTCGTTTTCGGCAACCCCCAGATAACCTGTCCAAAATGCGATTCTAAGGAGGTTCAAAAAAAATTTTCCCTTTTTGCGATGAGCGGCGTTGAGAGTGCATCATCTTCCGGGTGCTCTTCCTGCAGTTCTACTTCCTGTTCTTCCTGCAAATAAAATAGGTAGTTAATTATGAGGGCAAATGGCAATGGTAGAAAAAACTAAGATTTATGAAGATGTTTCTACGGAAAACCTTGCTAAAAAGAAAAGACCCGATCTTTATAAAGTCTTTCTTATCAATGATGATTATACTACAATGGACTTTGTTGTGCATGTTCTGGAGTCTGTCTTTGGAAAGCCGCCTGTTGAAGCAGTTCAGATAATGCTTCATGTGCATAAAAACGGCAAAGGCCTGGCGGGAGTTTATACAAAAGACATAGCGGAAACAAGGATCAACATTGTTCATAAACTCGCCCGCAAAAACAACTTTCCACTTAAATGTGAAATGGAAAAGGAATGATAAACAAAGAGTTGGAATTAATTATCGAGGCTACTATCAGGGATGCAAGTTTAAAAAACCATGAATTTCTGACTGTTGAGCATCTCCTTTATGCCGTCCTGCACGATGACAGAGGCAGCGACATCATTATCAATTGCGGCGGCAACCTATCTAGGCTCAAGAAGTTAATTGAAAAATTCTTTGATGAGCATGTTGGCAAAACCGCTCCACACTCTGATGTCTTTCCTCGTATGACAGCAGGATTTCAGAGGGTTATACAGAGGGCGCTGAATCATGTCCAGTCTGCAGGCAAACAGGAAGTTGATGCCGGCGATATATTAGCATCTATCTTTTTAGAAGAAGACTCCCATTCTGTCCACTTCCTTGAGTTAGAAGGCATTACAAGGTTAGATGTCCTCAACTACATTTCGCACGGCATATCCAGGATTCCTAATGAGACAGAAAAATCCGATGAAAAATCCCCTCAGGTTGAAGAGAAAAAGGCAAAAGACCCCTTGAGGCTCTTCACTCTGAATCTAATAGAAAAGGCTGAAAAAGGGCTTATTGACCCGCTTATTGGGCGGAGGATAGAAATTCTCAGAACAATTCAGGTTTTGTGCCGAAGGCGTAAGAACAACATAATATTAGTCGGCGAACCTGGCGTAGGGAAGACCGCAATTGTCGAAGGACTGGCGTTGAAGGTTTATCAGCAGGATGTCCCTGATGCCCTTAAGAATACACAGATTTTCATGCTCGACATGGGCGCCGCCCTTGCCGGAACGAGATACAGGGGAGATTTCGAGGCACGACTCAAATCTACTATCAAGAGACTCGAAACCATACCAGGAGCCATTCTTTTTATTGATGAAATACATACTATAGTAGGCGCCGGGGCGACGAGCGGCGGTTCAATGGATGCGTCAAACATTTTAAAACCATCTCTTATCTCTGGTTCACTAAGGTGCATTGGGGCGACGACTTATGAGGAATATAAGAATCATTTTGAAAAAGACAGGGCACTCTCCCGTCGTTTTCAAAAGATTGATATTCACGAGCCAGGAACTGAAGAGACCATCAAGATTTTGAACGGGCTAAAGTCTTATTATGAAGATTTTCATAAGGTCAGATTTACTCCCAGTGCTTTAAAAGCCGCCGTGGAACTATCCGCCAAATATATAAATGACAGGTATCTCCCCGATAAAGCAATAGATGTGATTGATGAAGCCGCTGCAGCATTGAGGCTCTCGCCTGCTTTTAAGACAAGAAAAACAGTTGGGGTCTCTGATATAGAGAATGTCGTCTCAGCAATTGCGAGGATTCCATCAAAAACTATATCTTCTTCCGAGACAGATAAACTCAGGACGCTTGAAAGAGACCTAATGAAAGTGGTATTCGGTCAGGATGAGGCTATCCATTCGCTTGCCTCAGCAATAAAAAGATCGCGAGCTGGATTGGGCTCGCCTGACAGACCTGTAGGGTCATTTCTCTTTGCAGGACCCACAGGGGTAGGAAAAACGGAGGTATCCCGCCAGCTGGCAACAGTTTTGGGCATAAATTTCATTCGTTTTGATATGAGTGAATACATGGAAAAGCACACGGTGGCAAGGCTTATCGGGGCACCGCCCGGTTATGTGGGTTTCGATCAAGGCGGTTTGCTGACAGACGCCATCCGCAAAAATCCACACAGCGTCCTGCTGTTGGATGAGATTGAGAAGGCTCATCCCGACATATTTAGTGTGCTTCTTCAGGTTATGGACTATGCTACTCTGACTGATAACAACGGCAAAAAAGCCGACTTCCGAAATGTAATTATCATCATGACATCCAATGCAGGTGCAAGGGATATGGCAAAAGGGGTTGTTGGCTTTGGAGATAGGGTTACTGATAGCCAGTCAAAAGGTATTGAGGCTATTAAAAGACTTTTTACACCAGAATTCAGAAATCGTCTCGACGCTATAATAACCTTCCGTCCCCTCACTCCTGAGATAATGGAAAGGGTTGTTGATAAATTCATTGATGAGTTGAGACTGCAGATAAAACCTAGAAAAGTCGAGATGTTGCTCTCAGCCGATGCAAGGCGTTGGCTTTCTGAAAAAGGTTATGACCCATTATTCGGCGCTCGTCCTCTCTCAAGGCTGATTCAAGAAGAGATTAAGGATGCCCTAACAGATGAGATACTTTTCGGGAAGTTGAAAAAGGGTGGAACCGTATTAATTGAGATTAGCGGCGATAAACCCATTTTTAAGTTCACATAGCAAATTGATATCAGAATACTTATACAAAATTTATTTCAACTATTTCCCTTCATGACTCTAAATACCATTCGGATTTTCCAATAGCTTTTTTAAATTAATTGCCCATCTCATCTGACGATTTTATTTTTTATGTCAAAACATACCCATCCAAAATAAACTCTTTAGATACTTTGGAATCAGGGGGTATGATGCGATTTCTTGAGTCAAAGCCACAGGTAACCTCAATGAGGTTCGAGACGAAGCGGAAGCCTCGACCGCCAATATTTCAAAACTAAGTATGAATTCTGTCAAGGGCTTACCCATGCCCCAAAATAGCCGTAGGATCATAAACCTATGGATTTACAGGTGATTGCGAGAACCCGTAGGGTTCGTGGCAATCTCATCAGAAAAGGAGAGATTGCTTTCCCTTCGCTTTGCTCAGGGTCGCAATGAAGAGGCGCTTATAGCTATTTTAGGACATAGACGAAGGTAGTTCTTTGGCAAAGAAATCGTGTCATATTCCTGCTTGAATATTATTTTGGACACCAGTGATATCAAAATAATTTTTTGACAATCTGTTTTTTAATGCTATAACTTATCATAGTAGTTTTAGTAGTTTTATAGGTGGAACTGTGGAAAATCAATGGCTTCAAGCTGCTATGTGGATGGGGCTCGCCCTTATTGCAATATTCCTCTCTGTTAGGATAGCAATCTCCATTGCTTTACTTGAGATTATAGTTGGCATGATTGGGGGAAATTTCCTGCCTCTCCAGAGAACTGAATGGTTAGCTTTTCTTGCTGGGTTTGGCAGTATCATATTAACCTTCCTTGCAGGGGCAGAAGTAGAGCCCCAGATTCTTAAAAGAAAATTCAAAGAAAGCGTCGGTATTGGATTTTTTAGTTTTTTGATGCCTTTTTTAGGGGCTATGGCTTACGCATATTGGGTGGCGGGATGGACTTTTCCTCAGGCTGCGATTGCAGGTATTTCCCTTTCTACAACATCTGTTGCAATTGTTTACGCAGTTATGATAGAGACTGGCTATAACGAAGCCGAGCTTGGCAAGATTATCCTTGCTGCCTGCTTCATCACCGATCTCGGGACAGTTCTGGCGCTCGGTGTATTTTTTGCGAAATATGACTGGCATTTGATTATATTTATTATAATAACAGCAATTACGCTATGGTTATTGCCAAAATTTACCCCCTGGTTTTTTAAAAATTTTGGAGGCAGAATAAGCGAACCTGAGACAAAATTTATTTTTCTTGTGCTTTTCGGACTTGGAGGACTTGCCCTGACAGCAAAGAGCGAGGCAGTTTTGCCGGCTTATCTGGTTGGGATGGTGTTAGCACCATTTTTTGTTCAAAATAGAATCTTCAGTCAGAGGATGCGTGCAACAGCTTTTAGCATTTTCACGCCATTCTTTTTCTTGATGGCTGGCTCTTTAATTAAACTTTCTGTAATATGGAGCAGCGGTTTTTTAATATTTATGTTTCTTCTGGTTAAGATGGTGGCAAAGTTTATAGGGGTTCTGCCGCTTGCAAAAGCGTTCAAGTTTGGGAAAAAGGGGAGTATGTACACCACTCTGCTTATGTCAACAGGTCTAACATTTGGAACAATATCAGCCCTTTTCGGCTATACAAACAATATTATTAATCAGGAGCAATATACAATACTCGTGACAGCAGTAATACTTTCAGGAGTTGTGCCAACCATAATTGCTCAGATGTGGTTTCAACCGGGAAAGAATAATAACGAATAAATCTTCTTCCCTTGTATCATCGCCTTTTTATTGTGGGCAAATGATTTGCAGCTTTCGAGAATCATTGTCTGCGGGAAAAAGAGACCGGTTCGATATTCCAAATCTTTTCAGCATATTCTCTGATAGCCCTGTCTGATGAAAATTTCCCTGAACGCGCAATATTCAGGATAGCCATCTTTGCCCATTTCTCCTTATCGAGATAGTTTTTGGCTATGACATCCTGACAACTTATATAGGACTCATAGTCTGCAAGCACGAAAAATCTATCCTCATCAAGCAAGGATCTGGCTATGGGAACGAAAAGAGACGGATTTTCAGGGCTAAAAAAACCATCCATGAGTTGGTTTAACGCCTGTCTGAGTTCGGGATTTCTTTCATAGAACATATATGGGTTGTATGAATTCCTCATAGCAATTATCTCTTCTGCAGTGAGTCCAAATAAAAAGAAATTTTCCTCTCCAACCTCTTCCCTGATCTCTATATTGGCTCCGTCCAGCGTCCCGATAGTCAAAGCGCCATTGAGCGTGAATTTCATATTCCCCGTCCCGGATGCTTCAAAGCCTGCTGTGGAGATTTGCTCTGAGAGTTCGGCAGCAGGTATTATCTTTTGTGCAATCGAAACCCCGTAATTTGGGACAAAGATAACTTGCAGTTTTTTCTTGACGGTTGGATTTTCATCAATTGCATGGGCTACTGAATGAATAAGCTTTATAATGAGCTTGCACAGATAATAACCCGGGGCGGATTTGCCTGCAAATAGTATGGTTCGGGGGGTAAAAGTATCATGTGTTCTGCCCTCAGAAATCCTGTTGTAAAGGGTTATCGCATGGAGTATATTCAGCATCTGCCTCTTATATTCGTGAAGCCTTTTGACCTGGCAGTCAAGCATAAAATCGGGCCTGAAAGAGATATTAAAGATAAGGTTCAGGTAGCTCGAGAGAGATTGTTTATTAGCCTCTTTGATCTCCCTGAATCTACGCCTGAACTCAGAGTTATCCGCCATTTGTTCGAGCTCTTTAAGCCTGCTCAAGTCTTTTATCCAGGAATCCCCTATGGCATCGGATATAAGTGTAGAGAGCCCCGGATTGGACTCAAGCAGCCAACGGCGGTGGGTGATTCCATTTGTGACGTTCCTGAACTTTTCAGGGAATATTTTATAAAAATCATGAAAGATGTGTTCTTTGATAATCTTTGAATGCAGTTCAGATACACCATTAACGGTGTGGCTTCCCACTATCGCGAGACGAGCCATATTTACCCGCCTCTCACCATCTCCTGTCACTATGGCAACTGTGGATTTAATATTATCATCGGGAAATTTCTCCCCAACCTGAATTAGAAATCTCCTGTCAATCTCCAGAATAATTTGCAGGTGGCGGGGCAGCAGATAGGCAAACAACCCTTCCGTCCATGTCTCTAACGCCTCGGGCAGGACGGTATGATTGGTATAGGAGAATGTCTTAACAGTTATATCCCACGAGTCTTCCCATGATAGCCCTTCTTCGTCAACGAGGATCCGCATTAATTCAGCAATGGCAATGGAGGGATGGGTGTCGTTTAATTGTATCGAGACCTTATCAGGAAATTCATTATAGGTGGAATGAAATTTCCTGTATCTCCTAACGATGTCTTTAAGTGTTGCGGCAACGAAGAAATACTGTTGCTTTAGACGCAGTTCCTTGCCTGCAAGAGACTGGTCATCAGGATATAAAACCTTCGAGATAGTCTCGCTGTAATTCTTGTTTTCCATAGCTTTAATATAGTCGCCGTTATTGAAGTATTCGAGGTCGAAGTCTCGTGTTGACTTTGCAGACCAAAGCCTGAGAGTATTGACTGTGTCATTGCCAAAACCAGGCACAGGGTAATCGTAAGCCATAGCTATGACATCTTCTGTATCCTTCCAGACCATATGCATCCTGCCTCTGCCGCAAGTAATTGTTTCAACCCACCCGCGGAAGCGAACGGGGCAAAGGACTTCTGGTCTTGGGAATTCCCATGGATTACCGTATCTTAGCCAGTTGTCGGGTGTCTCTATCTGAAAGCCATCTTTAATGCGCTGAGAGAATATGCCATACTCATATCTGATACCGTAACCATAAGCCGGATACTGAAGGGATGCAAGAGAATCAAGAAAACAAGCTGCCAACCTCCCCAACCCCCCATTTCCAAGTCCGGCATCCCATTCGAGTTCAAGTAAATCTTCATAATTGAAATCGAAGCATGGAACTGCATTTTTGTAGTCTTCAGTTAATCCAAGATTGCTGATATAGCTGTCCAGAAGTCTGCCTAAGAGAAATTCCAGAGATAGATAATAAGCCCTTTTTACATTTTT
>DAIQAO010000082.1:0-7570 GCA_036781645.1 Dissulfurispiraceae bacterium | reverse complement strand
GTAGGAAAGAAGACCTCATTTAGAAGGGATTGCGACTCTGTAGCGCGGAGTTCTGAAGCGCTGAAGCTCGGAAGGTTAAAGAAAAAAGAGATATTTTGTAATGCTCTCTTTATCTTTACTTGGTTTTGCAAAGAGGCTTAGATACTGTAAAGATGAAATAGCGGATATAGAGATTCTGATAGATGAGACAGGCAAGCTTTTGTGGGGCTTTTACCGTTTTCTATAAAACATCCGCGCTAATGACTTCCGCTCTTCCGCTCTAATTCTGAAGGGATTGCGACTCTGTAGCGCGGAGTAGGGATGTCTCTATATCCCTTAGACTATCCTTAGCTTTAATCTGAGCATAAAGAAGGGTTATTAACTGCTGCCAGCAGGTGAAATACTTAACATAATAGTCACCATTATACCTCTGAACAAGACTTTCAAATTGATGTCTCGGTATAAGATGTAGCAGTTGATTATAGATTGTGTTAAAATGTGGCATGGCTTGAACCTCCTGTTTATTGGATTTTGGTGATATTATCTATCACCATTGACGGAGGTTTCAAGCCTTATGCTAATTTTTTAGCGGACAACAGTGATGGATTATAAAGAATTATTGTTAACCAAGAAATTTTAAACTTATTTGGACATATCAGGCTGTCCAAAACTTTATCCAATAACTTGACAAATATATATAAAAAGGTAGTAATTTTCTAAATCATTTAGTAAAAACATGGTTTGAAAATGCTTGATAAAAAACAATATTAATGTCCTTAGGAAAGGCTGGACAGAAAAAAAGGCACCTGCCTCCTTCTTCTAAAGAGGCAACTGCCTTTTTTTCTAAACTTATGTTTTTAAACGAAGGTCTAAATAATTACAGAAAACCTTTTTCCTTGAGATATTCTTCGCTCGGGATTTCGACAGAGCTGGCGCCGCCTGAATATGAATAACAAAGCTTACCTTCCTCTATCAAACCTCTTAATACCGTCTTGACTTCATCCTTCTCGATGTTTAGCTCTTCTGAAGCCATTCTGATGATATCTTTTTCTTTTAATTTCTTCTTACCCTTTGCCTTTTCCAGGATTTCAAATATCTTACTTTTGACAACCTCGGCGTCCATTTAAATCACCTCATTATTTTAAAAATAAAATTGTTTGGGATAAATAACGGGATGGGCGATAATCCCACCCCGTTTCCTGTTTATTCTACCACTTAAATGTGGAAGCTGTTCTGAAGGTATCCCTTGCGAACGTGAAGTCATCAATATGCTGGTATGTAAACTCTATACCAGTTTTCTTGAAGAAGGCTTCCCAACCAATCCTCTCAATCCATTCGCCTACCCTCTCGAATTTCTTGGCGTCTTTTGCATATGTCTCGACTATCAGTTTAATGGCTGCTACAGCCTTAGGCCATCTGGGAGGCTCATTTGACATAAAAGGAATAACGAGCTTCGAGAATTTAGGATTGCTCCTTAAGCTGCCAACCTTGCCGCCTACGACGATAGCAACGCCATCCCTGTCAGCGTCTTTAATGGAAATAGCAGGGCAGACTGTAAAGCAGTTTCCGCAATACATGCATTTTTCCTGCTTAATCTTAATGCTCTTTGTTGCCGGGTCGGGGCTGATAGCGGCTGTCGGGCATGAAGAGATTGTTGTTGGCAATTCGCACATATTCTTGAAAGCCACCGCATCAACCTGTGGCACTTTTGTGTGAACGGCAACAATAGCTATATCAGAGCAATGAACAGCGCCGCACATATTGACACAGCAAGCTACTGCAAGCCTGACTTTATTGGGCAGTTCCTTTGTTGTAAAGTAATCAAATAGCTCATCCATAGTTGCCTTCACAAGCCCGGATGCATCTGTGCATGCGCTGTGGCAATGCACCCATCCCTGTGTATGAACTGGATTGCTGATTCTATGACCAATGCCACCGATGGCATAGCCTTGATCTTTCAATTCCTTCTGCAATGGAGCGAGCTTCCCTTCATCAGATACAAGAAATTCAATATTATTTCTGGATGTAAACCTCAAGTAGCCGTCGCAGTACTTATCTGCTATCGCGCATATATCACGAATCGAATCTGTTGCGAGTATTCTCGGGCTCCCCACCCTGACTGTAAACAGCTTGTCTCCGCTGTTTGCAACATGAACCATAACTCCAGGCGAAAGCTGCTCATGATATTTCCAGTCGCCATAGTTCTTTTTTATCACAGGCGGTAAAAACTGCTCATAGTAAGGTGGTCCTATATCGGTTTTTCTTTGTGGTGCTGACATTATATCCTCCTTTTGATTTATCTGAAGTTAAAATTTATACTTACCAGTCTTTTTCTCTTCTGCTTCTTTAGCCTTAATCTTCTCAATATCCTCTTCCTCAAAGAACCAGAAGGGATCTTTTCTCGGCTCCTTAACCTGCTGAGGCTGAGGTGGCACGCCAATGTATGTAAGGAATGACCTCATGCCGACTCTCTCAATGACCTCGCCAATTCTCTCTCTTGGCTTCCCATTATCGTCCCACCACTCGGTCATCTTCCTGATTATATCTTTAACCTCGTCAAAGGGCTTCTCTATTTTGATAAATGGGACAATGACCCATGAAAGCAAAGAGCCAACAACAATTGGCGCCTTGCTGCCAATGCAAATAGTCGCTCCTTTTTGATCGCCTGGCTTGAGAGCCTTTGTCATTTTAGATATACAATGCATGCATCTATTGCAGTTTTCATTATCAATTGAAAGTGTCGTCCCATCATAGCTCATGCAACCTGTCGGGCACATGTCAACAACCCACTTCTGGACATCAAAACCACTCTTTGCATAATTTTTGACCTCATCCTGGTCAATTTTTATATCGCCTTTCCATGTGCCGATGATTGAACAGTCAGCGCGGGCAATCGCAGCAACACAGTCGCAGGCGCAGCCGGCGATTTTAATTTTGAATTTATATGGCCATGAAGGTCTGTGTATTTCATCCTGAAACTCCTGAGTCAATTGATAACATAGTTCCAGGGTGTCAATATTCGCCCACTCGCATCTTGCCGGACCCACGCAACAGCTTGGGGTTCTCATTGCAGAGCCCGAGCCTCCAAGGTCCCAACCTCTTGAAGAGAATTCTGCAAATACGTCTTCAAGGGCTTCTGTTCTTGTGCCAAGGAGAATCATGTCGCCGGTTGAACCATGCATATTGGTCAGGCCGCTGCCATACTTATCCCATATATCACAGGCTGTCCTCAAGGCATCAGTAGTATAAAACCATGCACTTGGTTGATTAATTCTGACGGTGTGGAAATGCGCAACGCCGGGGAACTCTTCAGGAATTAAAGAATACCTGCCGATAACTCCGCCTCCGTATCCTCTAACGCCGACTATTCCTCCGTGCTTCCAATAGCCAACTTTGGTATTGTAGGATTTCTCAAGCACACCCAGCTCATCAGCCGCCATGTCATTCTTTGCAGCGCATTTTTTCATTTCTTTCACGAAACTTGGCCAAGGACCCTTTTCAAGCTCGTCTAACAACGGGGTAGCATACTTCTTTGGCATAAAAACCTCCTTTGTGATTTATAATTCTTTTAAGGCTTCCAGCCTTAAAATCTTTGAAAATTTAAATAAAACAAACACTAAAAGGCTAATATACACCATTATCAATGGTCAAATAAAAAAAATTTATTTTTATATTAGCATTATTTTTCGCTTGACCCTTTTATCCTCGCAGACTTAAAATTACATAGCAATGAAAATCAGGCGGATGGAGCTATCGGGTTTTAAATCCTTTGCTGACAGGACTGTTGTGTCTTTTCCTGGCGGTATTTTATGTGTTGTAGACCCAACGGATGTGGAAAGAGCAATCTTGTTGACGCGTTTAGATGGGTATTAGGTGAGCAGAGCGTTAAGTCTCTCAGAAGCGATAAGATGGAAGAGGTCATTTTTCAGGGCTCTTCAGCTAAAAAACAGAAAGGGCTTGCCAAAGTCTCCCTGACTTTCGCAACACAGACAGAATCGGAACAAGCCTCAAGGAGCAGTCAACCTAATGTTAGAGACGAGGTAACACTTACCCGCAGGCTATACAGGTCTGGCGAGAGTGAATATTTATTAAACAAGCGTCAGTGCAGGCTCAAGGATTTAAGGGATATTCTACTCGGCGCCGGGATAGACCCTAAAAGTTATGCAATCTTCGACAACATGAGAGTTTCAGAGATTTTAAATGCCAGACCCCACGAAAGGAGATTTATTCTTGAGGAAATTGCAGGGGTGGCAAAATATAAGATAAAGAAAACTGAAGCAGACGCAAAGTTAGAAGCGTCAAGGCAAAACCTGACACGCATCAGCGATATTATATATGAAGTTAAAAGACAGATGTCAAACCTCGAAAGACAGGTTAGGAAAGCTGAAAAATATAAGAAATTAATTGATGAATTGAGGCTTATTGAATTGAGAATCGCCAAAATGAAGCATTCCGACCTGACTTCAAAAATTTCTTCTCTTACTGCAGAAATAGAGAAGCTTTCGGCAGATGAGGCGTCATTCAGAGCTGAATATTCTTCCATTGAAAATAACATTGAGGCAAAGAAACTTGCAATAACGGGACTGCAAGGCGAAGTAGCTTTCTTCATGGAAAAGCTCGCTAGAGTAGAAATGTCCCTGTCCAATGCAGAGAAAGACATCGCCGTTTTAAAGACATTGATTGAGAGTAAAAATGCTGAAATTGCAAGGTTAAAACACCAAATCGAAACCTCCCACGCTAAAAAGCTTACCCTCCAAAACAATTTATCTGAAATTGAGGAAAATGAACAGATGCTCAGGACAGAGATCGAAACTCTTGCTGATGAACTCAGGGATAAAAGACTATTACTGCAGGACATCGCATCAAACTTAGATGAAAAGGATGTGAATCTTGAGTTAAAAAGACGGGAGCTTTTTAGCATAGCAGAACTAATCAGCACAAAGAAGAATGAATACAGCAAAATATCTGCCTCATTAGAAAACCTAAAATACAGGGAATCAGTTTCCATAAGGGACATAGAGAATATCAGGGCAAGCATTGGCGTGGAGGAAAAATCAATTAAGGAACTGGAAAGTTCTCACGGCAGTATGCAAAGTGAATTAAAAGAGTTGTTGGAAAAGAGGGAGATAAATCAGAAAGAGGCTGCACATATACAAAGGCAGATGGAAGAAAAAAATGCCCTTCTTCACAGGGGCAAAGAAAATATAGCATCCTTGATGTCACGGCTGCAATCCTTGCAAGAACTTATTGAAGAAAATCCTTTTAGCGATATCCTCCAAGATGAACGCAAAAATGCTTTTAGGCATTCTTTAGCAGATTTCATAAAGGTTCATATCGGCTATGAAAACGCAATCGAGGCTGCCTTTGCAGAAAAAATCAATTCGCTCATAATAAACAAAAAAGAGGACTTATTTGCTGCGATAAAGATAATAAAAGAAAGAAATCTTAGCCGAACCTGCTTGCTTTATACAGGACTCAAAAACAATGGGGCAGCTAAGACAAATTTAATCCCGACCGAGAGCAAGGATGGAAATATATTCACAAACAATTCAATGGAAAAAAATCCTGAAGCTCAAAAGGCAGCAGAGCTTGTTGCTTTTGAGCTCAACGGCAGGAAAGAAAAACCTTCAGACGATATGATTTTGTCAGTCAAAAGAACCGCCTCCGAGCTTTTGCTCAACATTTACGTAGCGAACGATTTAAATACAGCTCTTGAGATACACCATAATAAAGGATTAAACAATCAGGCTATAGTTACCCTTGACGGCGAGATTATTACCCCTGAAGGAATTATAATTGCCGGCAAAGGAAAAGAAATACTCAAGAGAAAACATGAAATAAATGAGCTATACAATGCTATTGCAAAAGAGAGAATAGGTATAGAAAATCTCGAAAAAGAGTTAATGGAATTGGCATCCTATAACTCAAGGCTCCGGGACGTCTTAAAAAGCATTGACTTCAAGATAGCCGAACTTCAAAAGGTGATTGTTGTCAATGAGCAAAATCACAAAAACCTGAGAGATGATATCCAGAGAAAACATCAAAAAATATCATTTCTGGAAACAGATATTAAGTCAATATCAGGAGAACAAAACTCTCTTGAGAAAACCCTTTTCTCAATCTCAGAAGAGATTAAAAGACTCGAAACAAAGAAAGGCGATATATCCAATGAATTATCCTCTATTCAGAACTCTCTGGCTGCGATAAGGGAAGAGCACCAAACAACATCTGAACAAATTAATGATTTGAGGCTGTCTATTAACACGTGCCGGGAGAAAGTCAATGCCTTTAGCAGGGAAAAAAACAGCATTTCTGATATGCTGGCTGAGATGCAGAAGAAGAATGATTCCGCAAAAAGAGAGATTTCAGAGGGCGAGAAGAAACTTGCCGCTTCAACAAATGAACTTGAAGATTTAAACAATAAAATCAAGCTTTTCTTTGAAGACTCCAACCACATCAAGGTGAAACTGTCTGGGAGGGAGAAGGAAATTTATACATTAAATCAAGAAGTAATTCAGAGGGAGTCGGAACTGAAAAGGCTGCGCTCAGAAACTGATGAACTTTCCAAAAACCTTTCACGGTTAAAGACAGAATTGATGGAATACCGGCTTAGAACGGAAAATATAGCAGACATGATTATGCAAAAATATTCTATCGAGATAGACAATTACATTTTTGAGTCAAGTGGTTATAATACAGAACAAGATGAGGAAGATCTTGATCGGATTACTAAAAAGATACACGAATTTGGAGCCGTGAATTTAGGGACAATAGAGGAGTTTAAGGAACTCAAAGGACGTTATGAATTTATGATGAGCCAAAAAGAGGATCTTGAAACCTCTATATCGGAGCTTGAAGACGCCATAACAAGAATCAACAATACAACAAAAAAGAAACTGCAAGATGCTTATAGCACTATGAGAATTAAATTTTCTGAGGTATTCTCGGAACTTTTTGGGGGAGGCAAGGCTGATATAATATTGACAGAACAAGACGATATACTTCACTCCGGGATTGAAATTATAGCCCAGCCGCCCGGTAAAAAGCTTCAGAATATTAATCTCCTATCCGGGGGCGAGAAGGCTTTGACTACATTAGCCCTGATGTTTGCGGGTTTTTTATCAGACCCATGCCGCTATGTATTCTCGATGAGGTGGATGCACCTCTGGATGAATCAAATACAACAAGATTTGCACAGATGCTAAGGAGATGTTCCCAAAGCACCCAATTTTTGATAATCACCCATAACAGGGCGACGATGGAGGTTGCGGATTTTTTATATGGCATAACAATGGAAGAGCCTGGTGTATCGAAATTGATTTCGTTGAAGTTTGCTGGTGATGGCTAAGACGAAGAAATAAAAAATTTTTCCTTTAGAACCATTGCCTTGAGATTGCCTTTTAGGTTAAATTATTACATTTTATTTTTATTGATTTTGCCCTTTTTTGGTTTGATTATTTAGTCAAATTATGTAATTATTATTTAGTTCTATTTTTTGTGTTTTTTGATGTTTTTTATCCTTGTAATGTATGATTGACCTGAAGTAGAGATGCTTCAATAATAAAAAAGTTTGATTCGCATAAAAATTTCA
>DAIQAO010000081.1:0-7607 GCA_036781645.1 Dissulfurispiraceae bacterium | reverse complement strand
GAATTTATTTTGGACAGGTATGGTAGATTATAAAAATTAAAATTCCGAAACAGCCCTTCCTATAGCTATTTTTAGGTTTTGAGCGTTAGTAATGATAATCATAGACAAGTTTTACTCAGCCCATGCTGAAGTCAAGAAAATTAAAGGGTTATATGCAGGATTCGATTGTTATAAAGGGTGCCAAAGAACACAATCTAAAAAACATTGATGTAACTATCCCAAGAGACAAAATAACGGTTATCACAGGACCCTCAGGTTCAGGCAAATCTTCTCTGGCTATAGATATAATCTATGCAGAAGGTCAGAGGAGGTATGTGGAAAGTCTCTCAAACTATGCCCGCCAGTTTCTTGAACAATTACAGAAACCTGATGTTCAACATATTGAAGGGCTCTCTCCTGCAATTGCCATAGATCAAAAAACAGTTTCAAAGAGTCCCCGTTCAACAGTCGGCACAATTACAAAGATTTATGATTATATGAGGGTGCTTTACACCCGGATAGGAATTCCTTACTGCTTTAATTGCGGCACTACCATAGCCTCCCAGGATATAAACAACATAATCAAATCTGTTAACTCCTTGCCTCAAGGAACAAGAATTCAGGTTCTTGTCCCCATAGTGAGGGATAGAAAAGGTGAATATAAAAAAGAACTCCGTCAAATGAGGATGGATGGACTGGTGCGGGCAAGAATTGACGGCAGGATGGTTGATCTCACTCAGGATATATCGTTAAAGAAACAACAGAGACATACCATAGAAATAGTTATCGATAGACTTATTATAAAAAACTCAGTAATCAGGCATTTAAAAACTGCCATTGATACATCCCTAAGGTATTCAGATACTGTGATAATCAATCTTGTAGATGAAGGGAGGGATATTTTTTTCAGTAAAAGCCTCGCATGCCCAAAATGTGCAACGAGTTATCCTGCGATAGAACCACGACTCTTTTCATTTAACAGCAAATATGGTGCCTGCCAAGAATGCAGAGGCTTGGGATTCAAGGGCGGCAGCGACATTTTCCCCGTTGATTTCAACTATGATAAAGACGATGATAAGCAAGAAAGCTTAAGGTCTTCTACTCTCTGTAAGGATTGCAGGGGTAAAAGACTCAGGAAAGAGGCTTTGAGCATCAAAATCAATGATGTCAATATAGCGGAATTTGCAAGCATGACTGTTAGAGAGGCTCAAAGTTTTATTAATGGTCTTAGGCTCTCTGAAAGGGAAACAGCTATTTCAAGAAGAATTCTCAAAGAAGTTTTGGATAGACTCCAGTTTCTTGAAGAGGTTGGACTCGGTTACATTACCCTTGACAGGAATTCATTTACACTTTCCGGCGGAGAATCTCAGCGCATAAGGCTTGCCAACCAATTGGGGTCATCCCTTACAGGGGTACTATATATACTTGATGAGCCCAGTATCGGACTTCATCCCCGAGACTGCCATCAAATGCTCCAAAGCCTTTCGAACATAAGGGATGCAGGCAATACTATAATTGTGGTTGAGCATAATGAGGAGATTATAAATTGGGCAGATTACCTTCTGGATATGGGACCAGGTGCAGGGAAAAATGGCGGCTGGGTTGTAGCATCTGGAACAGTAGATGACATAAAGGGAGATGAAAACTCCCTGACCGGTAAGTTTATAAGCCATAGAATGACTATTCCTGTGCCTTCAAAGAGGCGGCAGCCGCGCGATTATATTCACATAATTGGTGCGTCTGAATTTAATCTAAAAAATATCGACATCTCTATTCCTTTGGGGGTATTCTGTTGTATCACCGGTGTTTCTGGTTCAGGCAAAAGCACTCTCGTATTCAATGTCCTGTATGATGCAATAGCTAAGCAGCTCGACATAAAAAGCCCTTTGCAGATGAAATGCTCAAAAATCGAAGGTGTCGAAAAGATAGATAGGGTTATTTGTATAGATCAATCCCCTATTGGGAGGACTTCGAGATCAAACCCTGCTACATATACGGGCTTATTTAACATCATCAGAAAACTCTTTTCTCTTTTGCCGGATGCGCGCGCAAGGGGTTATAAACAGTCTAGATTTAGCTTTAATGTTTCTGGAGGCAGGTGCGAGTCTTGTCAGGGTGGCGGACAGAAAAAAATAGAGATGCACTTTTTACCGGAGGCTTATGTGACATGTGATGTTTGCAAAGGCAGAAGGTTCAATAAAGAAACTCTGAACATATTTTACAGAAATAAGAACATTTCCGATGTTTTGGATATGACCATATCAGAGGCTCTTGAATTTTTCCAAGCCGTCCCCTTACTCAAGCAAAAACTCAGTTTGCTTGAAGATATGGGCATGGGATACCTAACTTTGGGGCAACCTGCTACTACACTATCTGGCGGTGAGGCGCAAAGACTAAAACTCTCCAAAGAACTTGGGAAAAAAGCAACTGGCAAAACTCTTTATATACTTGATGAACCTACAACAGGCTTGCACTTTGTGGATATTCAAAGGCTGCTTAATGTCCTAAATCGCCTTGTAGAAATGGGCAATACTGTCATAGTAATAGAACACGACCTAGATGTAATAAAGTCTGCCGATTACATAATTGATTTAGGACCTGAAGGAGGAGAAGAGGGCGGTAAAATAATTGCGATTGGAACGCCTGAAGAGGTCGCAAAAAATAAAGAATCTTATACTGGAAGGTATCTCGCAAAAAAGTTGAGCTATACAGCGGTTGGTTCATAGAATGGGTTATTACGAATTTAATATCAAAATCTCGGAAGACTCAATAGATGCCTTAATTGAAAGACTTGCAGGTATTGGTTGTTTAGGCATTATTGTAAGCGAGCGGACACTTATAGTTTATTTCCCTGATGCTATGTATGTTGACATTGTAAAGAAAGAACTGACAGCTTTTAAGAAGGTGCTTCAAAATTCGGGGTTGCCCCATGAACTCTCCTTCGATTATCTCTACATTTCCGACAAAGACTGGAATGAGTCGTGGAAGCAGAAGTTTGAACCCCTTGATATCGGAGATAAGCTAACTATTATCCCCCCTTGGCTTGAGCCCAAAACAGGACGGATTAATTTAGTAATAGACCCGGGCATGGCTTTCGGGACAGGACACCACGAGACTACCATGAGATGCCTGATGCTTATAGAAAAACTATCTTGGGGAATGCCCTGTTTAAAAAAGTTTCTTGATATCGGCACAGGCACAGGAATACTCGCAATTGCTGCATCAAAGCTGGGATTCAGGGAAGCGGTTGGCTTAGATATAGACCCCCTGGCTATTGAAGCAGCAAGAAGGAATATAGAACTCAATAATCTAAAAAATGTAACAATTAAGTGTAATGGACTGAGTGATATTGAAGATACCTTTGATTTCATAGTTGCCAATTTACTTTCTAATGTATTGATAGAACTTGCCTCCAAAATAATATCTCGTTTATGTGATAACGGCATTGTAGTCTTTTCAGGCGTTATTGAGGGGCAGGAACATGATGTAATCAAGACATACGAAGGGTATGGCATCAACTTTGTCGAAAAAATTATTGATGGTCAATGGATAAGCCTGACAGGGATTAAACTTGGAAAACAACAAAAATTAGGCTGAGATGAAGATATCGTTACATGTATTAAAAGAGCATTCAAGCAAAACCCAATATGTATCCCAAAAATGCTGGGGAAAAGGCTGCTTCAGAATTTTTATATCGATGGAGCATTGATGGAAAATTAGTTTATTAAAGCGGTCTTAGCACTACTATACCAGGTTTGTCCATAATATATTTCTGCAAGTCCTGATCGATTACTTTTTTATGTTTTGACGAAGCGTGCCTTAAGACAATATTACCTGCATTTTTGATGAGAATTCCTACATGAGAGACATCCAATCCTGGTTTTTCTGTATAAATGCCTAAATAATCGCCAATATTCAGTTCAGCTATTATCTCATCGTCAATAAGAGACGAGGGTATAAATTTTATTTCTCTTACTCTGGGTTCAATGCCTGGGAGGTAAAAAGTTCCATCGTCTTGCACATTCAAAAGCTTTTTTTTGGTTGAAGTTTTACCACAACCTGTTTTCTCTGTTACGTCTTCTACGAGGTCAGCATTGTATGAAATCCAGTCCGAGAAGAAATGGTTCCTTGTCAGATAGTCAACTGCAGCGCCTTGATATCTTATCCTTTTCAAGTTTTTTTTAAAAGCAGAAAAAGAATCTGATAATCTCATGGCTTCAAGATACTCGAGGTAGGTAAAGCAATCAACTGCTTCAAGATTGATAACAAACACCTCCTGATTTTCAGGGCTACCAATTAAGGTGTGCCCTTGATAGGAAATGCCTAAAAAATGTTCAGAGAGAAATGCTATCCGCTCATCAGGTTTGTCAATAAAGGAGGCTTTAAGAAAAAGAGAGTCGAGTTCTTTGATATCCCATCTGCCTGTTATGATTATTTCTTGTGACATTTGTTCTCGTAAAATAAACCTATAATAACAAAGAAAGTGTCGCAAAACAATGGGGATCATATTTGGCAGGATACTTTTTGAAAAAAAGTGGAGGAAAGAAAATCGAAGCACCAAAAAAGGTGGCGCCCGCATCCTTTCTTCCCGGTGAATCTTAACGGCTTACATCTTGAGACGCCAAATCTTACGACCTTACATCTAAAGGTTACATCCAAAAGACTTTGGGAGAAAGGAGCAAGACCACCACCTTTGTGAAGCCTTACCCTTTGATTTAACTATACTAAATTTTCAGGTGCTTGTCAAGCATTTTTTTTGATTAATATTAATCACTTGTTGTGTAACTGCTTTTAATGCTAAATTATATTGTATTTCTGCGTTTTGATTTCCATCAATTTTTCATTAAGGGGGGGCTATGAGGGAAGAGGAGATTATTGAGAGCTTAAAAAATCAGAATGAGGAATTCAGAAAGATTTGCAATGAACACAGAGAATTAGACCGAATCATTACAGAGATGGAGAAGAAACATTATTTCACTGATGAGGAAGAACTCGAAAGAAAGCGCTTGAAGAAAGAGAAACTTTACAAAAAAGACCAGATAGCCAAGCTGATTCGGGAATATAAAAAACAGTTCTCTAAAACCTGAGCGTTTAGTTTATCTGAGTTTTTACGTTAGTAAAATTTTTTCCAATTATATTTTATAGTGGCAAATCGGTTTGTATGCATAAATTAATTCTGTTTTGGAACACGCAGCGGCATAAAAAAATTTTAGTGAGGATTTAGATGAATTTAAGAAGCAACACCATAAAGACAGGAATTGAGAGATTGCCACATCGCGCCCTATTATTTGCTACTGGGATGCCTCCGGGTGAGATGAACAAACCCTTTATCGGGGTAGCAAGCAGCTTTACAGACATAATTCCGGGTCATATTACCATGCGTGACCTTGAGAGATTTGTTGAAAAGGGAATTCATAGCGGTGGAGGTTATCCCTTTATTTTCGGTATCCCAGGGATATGCGACGGCATTGCTATGGGTCACAGCGGTATGCATTATTCCCTGCCATCAAGGGAACTGATTGCTGACATGATAGAAACTATTACTAACGCCCACCAGTTCGACGGTATAGTTCTGATTACTAATTGCGACAAAATAACCCCGGGCATGCTCATGGCTGCTGGGAGGCTTGATATACCTGCGATAGTCGTTACTGCTGGTCCAATGCTTGCTGGGCATTATAAAGGCAGGCGCCTGAATCTTACGAGCGATACCTTTGAGGCGGTTGGGAAATATAAGAAAGGTTTAATAAAGGAAGAAGAGTTGTATGCCCTTGAACAATGTGCCTGTCCGGGTGCTGGCTCCTGCCAAGGAATGTATACGGCAAATACTATGGCGTGTATAACAGAAGCGCTTGGAATGAGTCTGCCGGGGTGCGCAACTGCACCTGCTGTTTTGGCTCAGAAAAAACGGATTGCCTTTGAGAGCGGTAAAAGAATAGTCGAGCTTGTTAATGAGAAAATCACAGCCAGAAAAATAATGACTCGCCATGCCTTTGAAAATGCAATCATTATTGACCTTGCACTCGGCGGTTCAACTAATACGGTTTTGCATATACCTGCAATAGCACATGATGCCGGCATAGAATTGCCGCTCACTGCCTTCAACAACCTTAGCTTGAAAACCCCACATATCTGCAACATGATTCCAAGTGGCGAGCACTATATGGAAGATCTTGATCACGCTGGCGGAATCAGCGCTGTTTTGAAAAGGTTAAAAGGGATGCTTAAAGCTAACCCGACAGTTTCAGGCAAGGATATATTGGAAATTGCAGCAGATGCTGAAGTGTTTGATGAATCTGTTATCAGACCATTAGACAAGGCATATCACCAGCAGGGAGGCATAGCTATACTAACGGGAAATATCGCCCCTGATGGAGCTGTTGTAAAACAAACGGCAGTCAGTAAAAATATGATGAGTTGCGAAGGGATAGCCAGGGTTTTTGATTCAGAAGAGTCTGCTATGAGGGCTATTATTGAGGGACAAATTAAATCCGGAGATGTTGTCGTCATAAGGTATGAAGGACCGAAAGGCGGTCCCGGAATGAGAGAAATGCTCTCACCAACATCTGCTATCGTTGGTATGGGGCTTAGCGAGTCGGTTGCCCTTATAACTGACGGGAGATTTTCGGGCGGCACTCGCGGTCCCTGCGTTGGTCACATTTCCCCTGAAGCTATGGAAGGAGGTCCAATTGCAGTTTTGAGGGATGGTGATAAGATAAAGATAGATATACCAGAAAGAAAAATAGATGTCCTGCTTTCAGATGAGGAAATCAAAAAAAGGCTTTCCCAATGGAAGCAGCCTGAACCCAAAATTAAGCATGGCTACCTTTTAAGATATGCAAGGTCTGTGAGTTCAGCTTCTTCAGGCGCTATTATGAGATGATAAAGCAGTTGAAAATGTTTTTTTGGACAGGGTTGTGCTTTTTACTGAGTGTTGGGGTTTCTTCTCTGAGTTCTTCTCTCAGTGGGTTGTTGTTCCTTTTCCCTACCCCTCTCATTTCTAACAGGTGAAGCCCTAACCTCTATCCTGCTCTTCGCAGCTTTTTCGGCGGCACTCTTAACTTCTGAATCTGGAATTTCAGTTTTTACAGTTGAAGTAGATGGTGTAACAATAGAACTTCGTTCTTTTTTATTTTGTTGTTCCGTGACTTTTATTTCAATCCTTTCTTCACCTCTTAACATTACAACTTTATCATGGTGAACCTCTGAGAGGGTAAAGCCACTAAAGATAGTGCCCTTCTGGATAGCCTTCTGCCGGGTTCCTCTTCCTGTAGTGTTAAGAGGAGCCTTGAGGTCTTGCATATAAGCGATGCTAACATCATCTGTCATTAATGTCCCGTATAAGACAAACTCAGGTTTAGGAAGTTGTTTTTCATCTTTTTTTTCAGGGATTTTTCTCTCTGGATGAAAGAGATTTTGTTCTGCGATAAGAGTATAATCAGTAATATTTCGAGTTTCAGCTTGTTCTGTGGATGCTGGCTTTTCGTGAGAATCGCTTTTTTTGCGGCAGCAGAGGTGTATTTCACATTTATGTCCATTAAAGGTAAAAATGTATAATTTGTCAGGAGCAATATACTTAAAAGCAGAATTATATTCAGCATGGTTATGTTTTTAAACAAATATTTTTT
>DAIQAO010000080.1:0-7700 GCA_036781645.1 Dissulfurispiraceae bacterium | reverse complement strand
CAGAAACTGCTTTTTAAGACTTCAGATGCACACATTGAGACCAAAGAGACAAAGCATGGCAGAGTAGACCATTCAACGGCTGGAGCAATTTATGCAGTTCAAAAGTTCGGCAAAGCTGGACGAATACTTGGCTATCCAATAGCTGGGCACCACGCTGGACTTGCCGATTGGCAAACTGCTGAGGCAGGCAAAAAAAGTCTAATCCACCGTCTTGAAAATGAAGAACTTTTGGAAAAGACACTTACCTACAAAATCCCTGATGAAATCATCCAGCAATCCTTACCAAAACAAAAGTTTAGAACAAAAGAGGGGCACGCTTTGTGGATAAGGATGCTTTACTCCTGTCTCGTTGATGCTGACTTCCTCGATACCGAGGCATTTCTTGAACCGGAGAAGTCGGAGGCTCGTAAAGGCTATCCATCTATCAATCAACTGCTTCCAATTTTTGAAGAATTCATGACAAAAAAGCAGGGAGAGGCAGACCCTACCCTCATTAATAAACAGAGGGCGGAGATATTAAGACAATGCATTGCAAAATCAACGCATCCTCCAGCTATATTTACTTTGACAGTTCCAACTGGTGGAGGGAAAACCCTTTCCTCTATGGCTTTTGCCCTGAATCATGCTGTCAGGCACAATAAAAGCCGAATCATTTATGTCATACCTTACACAAGCATCATTGAGCAAACCGCCGACCAATTTAGACAGATATTCGGAGAGACGATTATTGAACATCACAGCAATGTTGATGTGTCGGATGAGAGGAGCGAAACTGCAAGAAGCAGATTGGCATGTGAAAACTGGGATGCACCTATTATTGTTACAACATCTGTGCAGTTCTTTGAATCCCTTTTTGCCAACCGTTCAAGCCGCTGCCGCAAGCTTCATAATATTGTAAACAGCGTTGTGGTGCTTGATGAAGTCCAGTTACTGCCGCCTGAATATCTAAAACCTATTCTTCATGCCATCAAAGAGCTTAATCAAAACTATAACGTCACCTTTGTTCTCAGCACTGCAACCCAGCCAGCATTCACACCGCACAAGTCTGTTGATTACTCATTTGAAGGATTGGTAAATACAGTAGAAATTATGGAAAATCCTGTTTCGCTTCATCTCGCATTCAAACGAGTAGAGGTTTCCACGCCCGATGATCTAATGAAACCTCGTACTTGGGAAGACCTTTCATCTGAACTCTCTCAACATCTCTCTGTCCTATGTATAGTCAATAGGCGTGATGATTGTCGGGTGCTTTACGAATTAATGCCGACGGGTACCTTTCATCTTTCTGCCTTGATGTGTGGGGCTCACAGGTCCGATGTCATTGAAAAAATAAAAAAACAACTCAGAGATAAAATCCCTACTCGAGTAATCAGTACACAGCTTGTAGAGGCAGGAGTTGATCTCGATTTTCCAGTGGTCTACCGCGCCCTTGCTGGGCTCGACTCAATCGCGCAGGCTGCGGGCAGGTGTAACAGGGAAGGATTGATTGAGAAAGGCCGAGTGATTGTATTTGTCCCGCCAAGTCAATTCCCTCCTGGATACCTTAAACAGGCAGGTGAAATGGGCAGACGATTACTCGCTGAAAAAAAGGATGACCATCTTGCACCCGAAAGATTTGAGCAGTTCTTTAAACAACTTTATTGGCTACAGGGCAATAATCTTGATAAACATAGCATCCTAATAGATCTTGCGCCTGACAGCGAATTACGTTTCAGCTTTCTTTCGGCGGCTCAAAAATTCAAACTGATTGATGATAAACAATATGCGCCTGTTATTGTCCGTTATGGAGAAGGCGAGGAATTAATCGTGTTGTTGAAAAAGAACGGGCCGGAGCGATGGCTGATGCGAAAGCTTCAAAGGTATATTGTGAATGTGCCGAGATATGTTCATACAAAACTTATTAATGAAAGAGCTATTACAGAAGTTTACCCAGGAATTTTTATTCAAGAGGGCGGAGCTATGTATCATCCTGATCTTGGACTCTGCCTGACAAATCCATGATTTACGAGCCTGATGAGTTGATGTGTTAAATTTTTTTATTTAGGGGGGAAACATGAGAGATTCGCCAGTTATCAAAAGCAATGGTTTTCACCTGAAAGTCTGGGGCAGAAACGCCTGCTTTACCAGACCGGAGATGAAGGTTGAGCGTGTCTCCTACGACGTGATGACACCTTCAGCGGCACGAGGCATCCTTGAAGCCATTCTTTGGAAACCCGCTATTCGATGGAAGGTGACGCAGATTGATGTCTTAAATCCAATTCAATGGGAATCTGTGCGGCGGAATGAGGTCGGTGTTGTCATGTCCCCGCGCACAAATGGAATATTCATTGAAGATCAAAGGCAGCAAAGAGCTGGTCTATTTCTTAGAGATGTAGCTTACACTATCCATGCTTATTTCGAGATGACAGATAGGGCAGGAGCAGAAGATACTGTTGTCAAGTTTACCGAGATGTTTCTCCGTAGGGCTGAGAAAGGGCAGTGCTTTCACCGACCGTATCTTGGATGCCGGGAGTTTGCGGCAGAGTTTGAAGTGTTCACAAACGGCATGCCGCTCCCAAAACCGATTTCAGAAACACGCGACCTTGGTTGGATGCTTTACGACATTCAACATGACTCTGCTGATAACAACAGAAATCCTCATTTCTGCAATGACAATTGCAAGCCTTCATTCTTTCGGGCAAGCCTCAACAACGGGAGGATAATAATTGATGAGAAGGAGGTGAGAATATGATATTGCAGGCGTTAGTGAAATATTATGAGCGATTGGTGCAAGATGAGGCATCAGATATAGAGCCAGAAGGCTTTAAACGCGTAGCGATCCCTTTTGTAATAATCTTAAAAAAAGATGGTAGCATTGCTGGAATTGACGATACCAGAACAGGGGAAGGGAAAAGAAAACTGTCACGAGCATATATTGTGCCAAAGGTTTTTGAGGGAAGCAGAACAGTAAATGTTAAGGCAAATCTACTATGGGATAAAGCAAGTTATGTTTTTGGGGTAAGTCCAAAGGGGGATCCGGAAAGATTGAATGTACAGCGTAATAAATTTATCTCAACAATTACCGATTATTTTCCAAATCCTGATATTGACGAAGGAGTAAAAGCAGTTGTTAATTTTTTAAGGCACCATAATGAGAGCATTAAAAATTATCCAGAATGGGAAGAGATCAAGACCAAAGACCCATTTTTAGCCTTTAGGCTCGAAGGTGAACAATCACTTATTTGTAATCGTCATGCAGTAAAAGAAGCGATTGCCAATAAAGCTATTACAGCTGAAAAAGGCATTTGTTTAGTCACAGGCAAGAGTGGTGACTTGGCACGTCTTGAGAACCCCGTTAAGGGGTTAAGAGGTTCTGGTAAAGGGGAATCGCACTTGGTTTCATTCAACGAACCAGCATATTGGTCCTATGGAAAAGAAGGGAAAGAATCTCGGCATAAGAACGCACCGATTAGCAAATCTGCATCAGATGCTTATATACATGCTATCAACTATATGCAGCGTGATAATTCAAGACAATGGCTCAAAATTGGGGATGCTACCACAGTATTTTGGGCTGAGCGGAAGCATGAAATTGAAGACGTCCTTGCCGATATTTTTGGTGAACCTCCAAAGGATAATCCTGACCAAGATTATAAAGCACTTATCGCAATGTATAAATCACCTGAGACTGGTGCAAAGCCAGAACTCGATCCGAATACAAAGTTCTATGTCCTTGGACTTTCGCCAAATGCCGCTCGAATCGCAGTAAGGTTCTGGTATGCAGGTTCTGTTCGTGAAGTAGCTGAAAACATCTTTCAGCACTTTGAAGATATAAGCATCGTTCATGCTAATTATGAACCACCCAATTGTTCACTTAATGCATTACTTGCGGCAACAGCGGTGGAGACGAAAGACCCAACAAAAACAAATAGAGTCTACTTCAGAGGGAAATATTATGATGTGTTGCCTAATATTGCAGGTGACCTCATGAAGGCGATACTAACAAATACGCCTTATCCGCGAACTTTACTGAGCACTGTTATAGCAAGGATAAAGGCAGAGCAATCAAAAAAAGACCTAAAAACTGGAAAGTTAATTCAAAATGTGAGCTATCCACGTGCTGCGATAATAAAGGCGATATTATGTCGGGACGCAAGATATAAAAATTCAAACGAAAAGGAGGTGGTTGACATGTCTTTAGACACAGGCAATACAAACCCCGGCTATTTACTTGGGCGACTTTTTGCTGTTTTGGAAAAAGTGCAAATTGAGTCCGCAGGCGGAGAAGGAAAGATTAACACTACGATTCGTGATCGCTTTTATGGATCTGCTTCAAGCACACCAGTAGTTGCTTTCCCGAGCTTAATGAAACTGAAAAATCATCATTTGGCAAAACTCGAAAACTTTAAGGGTTTCTATGAGAAATTGATCGGGGAGATTATGGATAAGTTACCTGCTGATAAATCCTTTCCTTCTCATCTTTCACTTGATGATCAGGGAAGATTTGCAGTGGGATATTATCACCAGAGGCAGGACTTCTTCAAAAAAAATAACAGTTAATCAAATTAAAGGAGGGATAGACTATGAGCAATCCAATCAACAACCGTTACGACTTTATATTATTTTTTGATGTAAAAGACGGCAACCCAAATGGTGATCCAGATGCTGGCAATCTGCCACGTGTTGACCCCGAAACAGGGCATGGACTTGTGACAGATGTGTGTCTTAAGCGCAAGGTTAGAAACTATGTGCAGCTGTTAAAAGGAAACAGTAAAGGATACGATATTTTTGTGAAAGAAAAAGCAATACTCAATGAATGTATTAGAAAGGGTTATGAGGCATTAGGCATCGATCTCAACGAACCTCCTGTAGACAAAAAAGATGGCGATAAGCGTAAAACCAAAGGCGAAGCTCAGGGCAGCGAAATTGATAGAGGGAAACAGTATATGTGTGAGACCTATTATGATGTACGCACTTTTGGAGCGGTGATGTCCACAGGGGCAAATGCTGGTCAGGTGCGTGGACCAGTTCAACTGACCTTTGCACGAAGCGTCAATCAGGTTGTCCCTCTTGAACATTGCATTACACGCGTAGCTAAGACAACTGAAGAAAGAGCGGAAGCAGGCGGTTCAGAGATGGGACGTAAATTTACCCTGCCTTATGGACTCTATCGCTGCCATGGCTTTATTTCTGCGCCATTCGCGGCTCAGACAGGATTTAATGAAGATGATCTAAACTTGTTTTGGGAAGCTCTTTTGAACATGTTTGAGCATGATCGTTCAGCTGCCCGTGGTCAAATGGCAACCCGTAAATTGATAGTCTTTAAGCACGCTTCTGCGATGGGCAATACACCAGCTCATAAACTTTTTGATATGGTTAAAGTTGAACCAAAAAAGAGTCCTTCAAGAGATTTCGATGATTACACAATAAAAATTCCATCACAGACAGATATGCCGCAAGGGGTGACATTGGAGGTCAGAGGTTAGATAGAAAATGGCGATTGAGTCTCCCGACGATTTAATACAGCTTTCATCGCTTCAGCATTTTGTATTCTGCCCGCGTCAGTGCGCACTTATTCACATAGAGCAATTATGGGATGAAAATCTTTTTACTGCTGAGGGGCGGATTATGCACGAAAGGGTTGATCAATCAAATCGGGAGTCAAGAGGTAATATCCGTATTGACTATGGCGTTCCGATTCGGTCTCTTAGACTTGGTATTGTTGGAAAGGCTGACGTCGTTGAGTTTCACAGGCATGGGGAGAAATGGATGCCCTTGCCGGTCGAATACAAACGCGGTAAGCCCAAAATAGATAATTGCGACAGGGTGCAGATTTGCGCTCAGGCTATCTGCCTTGAAGAGATGCTTGACGTAGAAATCAAAGCAGGCGCTATTTTTTATGGTAAAACTCGACGCAGGAGCGATGTTATTTTCGATGAAAAACTACGCATAGAAACAGAACAAACAGCAATGAAAGTTCGCGAACTAATTGAATCAGGCATCACGCCTAAAGCTGAATATTCCAAAAAGTGCAAGATGTGTTCATTATCGAATCTATGTCTACCGCAGATTAGTAAAAAGGCATCCAGTTATCTGATGAAGGCATTGGAGCATAAATGATTTGTGAAGAGGAAAGATGAAAAAACTCCTTAATACCCTTTTTGTTACAACACAAGGTGCATATCTCCAAAAAGATGGCGAAACCGTAGCCGTTAAGGTAGATGATGAAGTGCGTATGCGCCTGCCAATACATACGCTTGGAGGAATCGTATGTTTTGGACAAGTGTCATGCAGCCCCTATCTGATGGGTTTTTGCGCAGAAAAAGGAGTGGCAATCAGCTTTTTGTCTGAAAATGGGAGATTTATGGCAAAGGTTCAGGGTCCTGTATCAGGAAATGTGCTTTTAAGGCGTGAACAATACCGCAAAGCCGATGATTTAAAGGCTTCAGCAATGATTGCCAGAGCTATTGTCATAGGGAAAGTTGCTAATTGCCGAACTGTCCTTCAGCGTGGGTTGAGAGATCACCCCGAAAAGCTTGATAGAGATGCAGTTGCAGCCGCTTCTCTGTCTCTCTCAAGTTTGCTTAGGAGATTACAACTTGAATCCCCTCTTGATGTTGTGCGTGGAATAGAGGGTGATGCTTCAAGCGTTTATTTCGGAGTGTTTGATAATTTGATAATATCTCAAAAAGATGCCTTCACATTCAAAGAACGCAACAGAAGACCGCCGCTTGATAATGTAAATTGTTTGCTTTCGTTTCTTTATACACTTCTAATGCACGATGTGCGTTCAGCCCTTGAGTCAGTGGGGCTTGATCCTGCAGTCGGCTTTTTGCACAGAGACAGGCCAGGACGATACGGACTCGCTCTTGACCTGATGGAAGAGTTCAGACCATTCATTGCAGATCGCCTGACCCTTTCATTAATCAACCTCTGTCAGATAAACGGCAGAGATTTCAGGAAAAAAGAATCAGGTGCGGTATGGATGGACGATGAAACGAGAAAGATCGTCCTCATATCTTATCAAAAACGCAAACAAGACGAAATTGAACATCCATTCATCAAAGAAAAGGTAGCAATTGGCTTGTTGCCATATGTGCAGGCTATGCTTATGGCTCGTCACCTGCGCGGTGACATTGATAATTATCCGCCATTCATCTGGAGGTGAACTACTTGATCGCGCTCTTCCTTTTAAAGGTAGAGGGCAAGGATGAGGGGAAATATGTTTGTGATTATAAGCTATGATGTAGCTACATCTGACGATGGAGGACAGCGCCGTCTAAGAAGAGTCGCCCGCGCATGTCTCGATTATGGACAAAGGGTTCAATTCTCGGTATTTGAGTGTATAGTTGACCCGGCGCAATGGGCAAAGCTGAAAAGCAGATTAATTTCTGAAATAAATCTAGAAAAAGATAGTTTGAGATTTTATTATCTCGGCTCCAACTGGAAGCACAGGGTTGAGCATGTCGGTGCTAAACAACCTATTGATCAAGAGGGGTTTTTGATTGTCTGATAGGTCAGTTGCGAACTATAAGCCTGCAAGGTTTTACCAGAAGGTTCGCAATAGTTGAAATATAATGAAAATGCAGTTTTGTTCTTTGACAATTCTGAGAATTTGTGAAGCAAATATGAAATGTTCGCAGAAAGCAGCTTTAGAATAGTTGGTATTAAAGGATTTATAGAATAACAGTCGCGCCCCATGCGGGCGCGTGGATTGAAAC
>DAIQAO010000079.1:0-7851 GCA_036781645.1 Dissulfurispiraceae bacterium | reverse complement strand
ACATTTTTTTCATAATAATATTGCTGTGTTTTCATTCAGTTTTGGACAAGGTGGTCTCTTACTGAAAGAACAACAGCCTGAAATTTATCCCTCTTGGTAGCTGAATAAATGTCTTTTGCAAGTGAATACGTAAGGTGTTCAATCATCAATTCATAAGAACTTTTTTCAAAGATTGCCATATATCACCTCTGACTTGGATTTTGTCTTTTTGTTGTTCCGAACATTAATAACTTGTTTCATAAATTATAGAATATTAATGCAATTTATGGGTAAACTTGCGAACATATATATTTAAACCCCTGTTTAGAACAATTTGACTGCTTCACCATCCTGCTAATCGTTATTTGGTAATGAAATCATCTGCATATCCTGTGGTTGCAGTTGCTTATGATACAATATCAAAGGTGTCCAAAATAATATTAAAGTAGGGATATGAGACAATTTCTTTGCCAAGGAACTACCTTAATCTATGTGCAAGCCTTTGTGGGGCTTCATATTAGTTTTGCAACATCGGCAGTTGAGGCTTCCGCTTCGTCTTCAACCTCCTTGAGGTTGCCCATGGCTTTGGTTCCAGAAATCGCATCATATCCCTCGGATCCCAAAGTATCTAAGAATTTATTTTGGACAGGCATGATTTACAATACTCTTTTATTTATAATACATTAAAAAAAGCAAGTTCATGTTATATTGTTCTGTTTAGTAGATGCTATTTGAAGAGGCTTCCTTAAGTAGCTCAGAGATCAATCTTTATTGTTGTAGGAGTCCAGCATAAAGAGCCTTTATCAACGAATAACCTCTTTTTTTAACATGGCACGGTGCAAGATTTGCAATGCTGAATCAATCTACATCTCAAAAGAGCTCGCAGTATGCCTCGAGTGCATCAGAGAAAGTCCGGAGGTTGCTCTCAATATCTCAAAAGAGGCACACACAAGAAGCAGAAATGCGTTTGGACTTCCCCAGGAACCGCCCAAAGACCCCGAAGGAGTCCCCTGCAATATCTGTATAAATGAGTGCAGAATCCCCGAAGGTAAAATTGGCTACTGCGGTTTGCGAAAAAACGAAGGAGGAAAGCTCTTTGGGGTGTCTCCAGAAGAGGGCAAGCTCTCATGGTATCACGACCCGCTTCCTACAAACTGTGTAGGAGACTGGGTATGTCCCGGCGGCACAGGCGCTGGCTATCCAAAGTATGCCTATTCGAGAGGTCCTGAATTTGGTTATTTAAATCTTGCTGTCTTCTTCCGAGCCTGCACCTTTAATTGTCTCTACTGCCAGAACTGGCACTTCAGGAGTGAGACTCCAAAGCCTCATAAGGTATCTATAAAGCAGCTTGTCGCAGATGTTGACGAAAGGACATCCTGCATCTGCTACTTCGGTGGCGACCCTACTCCTCAGCTTCCCTTTGCGATAAAGGCATCAAAGGCTGCCCTTGAAAACAATAAAAACAGGATACTCAGGATATGCTGGGAAACAAACGGTTCCATGCATAAAGGATTTCTTGATGAGATGTTAGAGTTATCTCTGAATTCAGGAGGCTGCATCAAGTTCGATTTAAAGGCGTGGGATGACAATCTTCATAAGATTCTGACAGGGGTCAGCAATAAAAGGACCCTTGAGAACTTTCTGTATGCAGGACAAAAAGCCAGCCTTAGAGAGAATCCACCTCTTATTATTGCAAATACCCTTATAGTTCCGGGTTATATAGACACTAAAGAAATCAGGGGCATAGCTGCCTTTATCGCTGGAGTAAATCCAGAAATCCCGTATAGTTTGCTCGCCTTCTACCCCCATTTTTATATGTCGGATATCCCTTTTACCTCAAAGATGCTCGCTTGGGACTGTCTCAAAGCCGCAGAGAAAGAAGGATTAAAAAGGGTCAGGATGGGTAATGTTCACCTGCTGAGGTAAGAAGGAGAAAGAAATTACAGCATATTTGGAACAAATTGTTAAGTCAAAGCCCTTTTTCTGATATTCCATATTGATTTTTATAAAGCACATATAGAACTAAACCCAAAATACTTGCTGCTACAACAGAAAAAAACCAGCTTAGCGAGAGGGCGATTGACACATCGGAAGGGACGCCCATTGAACCCAGGAAAACTACGAAGGAAAATTCCCTTAATCCTATGCCGGATATAGATATTGGTATTAATGAAATTAAGGTAATCATAGGCATAAATATTGAGATGATCAATAAAGATATATTGTAAGACATTCCAATTGAGAGTACAAAAACTGCAAAGATTCCAGACATTTGAACGATAAAAGAGTATAAAAGGCATTTTATTAAAATATCTCGTTTTGTCTTATAAATGTCAAAATATTCATATATGCTATGGAGCAATTTAATGCCTCCTCCAACCCTGTAGCCGAAGAGAATGAAACTGATAAAAATAAAGAGAAAAAATATCCCGGGTGTCAACCAGATAAGTAGTTTATTTTGTGTAGAGATTTCCAGATACTTGAGCCCGAAGGGAAAAGCAATCATGCCGATAATCATGAGGGCGGATAAGCCGATGTATCTATCCATAAATACTGATGCAATTGCGATAACATTGCTTTGAGGGTTGATGCGCTTTATCTCTACATTCTCCTTAACCTGATTTTTGGAGGGCGTATTTTTCAACTCTCTGCTCAAATAATAAGCCTTTACAGCATCACCCCCGATTATACCCGGCAGACAGATGTTGAAAAATGATCCTATCATATACATCGAAAAAAGCCTTTTAATGGAAATCTTCTGGCTTATAAGCAGTGCCCATCTCAAGGATGAGATATATATTGAAAAGATATAGAGTCCGATGGCTGAGGCAAATGCTAAAGGGTTTATTAATTTGATATATTCGATTATAGTCTCTATACTTACTTTTGAAATCAACAAATAAAGCAAGCCAGAGCTAACGGAAAGCTTCAAAATAAAAAAAAGAAAAGTCTTGAGTTTTTTATCTGCCTGAGCCAATTATCTTTTTAATCGTATAGATAGGTTTTTTCTGGCTTTCATGATAAACCCTGATTATCATCTCGCCTAACAGACCCATTCCAACAAACTGAAACCCGATAATCAGAAGCAGAACCCCAAGAAGTAACAATGGCCTCGTCCCTATATCAACTGCATATATCAACTTTTCCAAAGTAAGATATAAGCATATTGCAGTGCCTATAACACTGAAGATCATTCCTATAGGTCCGAAAAACTGCATCGGTTTTGTGGAGAAGCTCTGGAGGAATTTTATGGTTAGCAGATCAAGCAAGACCTTTATGGTTCGGGAGATGCCGTATTTTGACTTTCCCCTTAGCCTTGGATAATGAGTTGTTTCTATTTCGTTAATCCTCACCCCATACCAGCTTGCAAGAGCTGGGATGAACCTGTGCATCTCTCCGTAAAGTCTGAGGTTTTTGATTACTTCTCTTCTGTAAGCCTTAAGAGAGCAGCCATAGTCGTGAAGTCTAACGCCGGTAACCTTGCTGATAAGCCAGTTGGCTATGATTGAAGGAAGTCTGCGCGAGAAGAAGGGGTCTTTCCTTTTTTTTCTCCAGCCGCTCACAAGGTCATATCCCTTCAAGGCATCTATGAGTCTTGGAATGTCGGCAGGGTCGTTTTGGAGGTCACCGTCCATAGTGATAACAATATCCCCCCTTGAGAGATCAAATCCTGCAGCAAAAGCAGCCGTCTGTCCAAAATTCCTTCGCAGGCTTAGGACGACCACATTTTTGTCATTTTTCTGTATTTCCTCAAGATGGTCAAGGGTGTTATCCTGACTGCCGTCATCAACATAGAGTATTTCGTAGTCAAGCTTTGTTTCATCAAGAACATCCTTTAACCTCTTGTGCAGAATATGCACATTTTCCTCTTCATTGTAAAGCGGTATCACTACGGAAATATTCATCTAATCCTCAGTATTTTGCAGGTTTGGCAGTCTCAAGACCTCTGAAATTATAACAGATAAAAATAGTATATTCCCTCAAAATATTTTTTTTATCATATATTGTTATAACCCTTTTTTCAAACCTCTCTGATGCCGTCATTATTTCCGGAGGCATATCGGTGTTGCCCATTCTTACGAATATCGCATTAACTACAGTATTGGCATCCCTTTTTCTTATCTCGTTGATGCGGCTGTTTATATCTAGCCAGAGGTCATATTGATTCATCCTCCTGCCAAGGTTTATGCAATAAGTCTCGGGCTTCCCTTTCACATAAAATGCAAGCTGGCTGGATACCTGATAGCTGTCGGAAAAGATAAGCACCTCACTTTCTTTTGAGAGGGAAGAATAAATAGCGCTGACTTCTGCACCCAGATTGCTCCAACCCCTTAATCGGGAGGTTGGGTCAGATTTAGTCGGAAGGTTTAACATTGAAGGATAATGACCGACAACTGTTACAGCAAGGGCGATGATAATTCCGACTGCCGTTAGAACAAGCGCAGCCTTAGACTTTTTTATGCTTGAATTCAGATAATATCCCGAAAAGGCAATCAGGGCAGTAATATAGCCGTGCATAGCCCAGTTTGCCTGAACCTTGCCTTGAAGGCTTTTGAGCAGAAAAAAAGCCAAAATCGGGATTGAAAAAAAGAAAAGAAATCTGCTTTTGACATCATAATTGCATCTCTTAAAAAGACGATATAGCATCAACAAAAAAAGAAGAGGGGTTATGACTCCGATCTGAGACGCTGTGAATTCACCAAAAGTGTGGAGTGATAACCTGAAACCGTCTGCAACGCCAACATGCCCCAGAGTGTGTTTTAATGTCACCCCGTCGTTCTGGATATTCCATAATATAACAGGACTGAATATCAAAAGGGCTGTGATTAGAGCAATATAAGGCGTAAAAGTTTTGAGCAGCCACTTTTTATCAGATAAAAGCAGAAAAAGAAAGCCGCACAAAAAGAAAAAAGCCATCGTGTATTTTGTAAGGAGACCCAACCCTGTTGTTATCCCAACGAGCAGCCATATTTTAATGGCGGATAAATTATTGCTTGAATAGCTTATGCTTGAAAATCTCTCTGAATTTTTTACTGCTAACCAGAAGACATATAACGACAATATCCAGAAAAAAATAAATGGGGAATCTATCGAAAAAATGATACCGAAAGGCGTGAAGAGAGGAATTGCCTGAAAAAGCAAAGAACCAAAAACAGCAGCAGGGGTGTTGTGATATAAGTCTTTTATAAGTTTATACAAGAGCACACTGCTTAATGCCGAAAATAACACTGCCATTACTCTTATGCCAAACTCGTTATCACCGAAGACAGATGTCCCAAGGTATATCAAATAAGCAATTAGGGGTCCCTTTGAGTAATAACTAAGGTCAAGCCGCCTTGACCATTCCCAGTAGTGGGCTTCATCAGGACTCAGGTCTAAAGGTCCATTTGTTATATAGTAAATCCTGAAAATGCTGACAACTGTCAGCGAAAAAATAAAAAAAGCCTCATGAGTGTCTAATTTTTTATTCAATATTGTAAGTTTTGCGAGACTTATAACGAATACGGAGACGGCTGAACCAAAAAGCGCCCCTGCTATCACATCGCCAGGATAATGCACTCCGACATAAATCCTTGAAAAGGCAGTCATAAAGGCAAGTAAAGCGAGATAAAAAAGCGCCCACATAGAAACCATCTTTCTTGTTGTGAAATAAAGTCCTACCAAAATTGCAAAGGCATTGGAAGCATGATTAGATGGCATGGAAAAAGACTTTGCGCATCCTACAAGAACCCTTGCATCATATAGTTCATTGCAGGGTCTTGCTCTTGCTATAAAGTGCTTCAGTTCATTTGTTAGCCAGTCGGTTAGGATAAAAGAACAAAAAGTTATCAAAATAGCATAGAAACTTGCTTGCATCAAAAAGGCTTTTTGTGAATTCGCTTGTTTATAATTTACCCAAAAAAGGTATGCGAAAAATGGCAATAGAAAAAAATAGCTTTTTTGGGTCAGTAAAGGCATGAGAAAGTCAAAAAAAATATTGGCAAAATCTTTATTAATATAAAGGAAGAGATTTCTGTCTAAATCCAAAAGATTCAAGAGCAAGTCCTTTAGAGGTGAGCATAGGATTAAAATGCCGAAGGCGGGAGTCGAACCCGCACAGCCTTGCAGCTACCAGACCCTGAACCTGGCGCGTCTGCCAATTCCGCCACTTCGGCAATTGTTTGTTATTTTAACATGATTTGTTTTTTTTGTTAAATCGTATTGGGTGGGTTTTCGGGTAAATTGACAAAATTCCCCGTTTAAAATTATAATATGTATTAGTAAAGGGGAGTAGCTGAATCGGTGATATCGTCAGCACGGCTTCATAAAAAGCCCGGTGTCATCGGTTAGTCAACTAACAAGCGAGACCTTTGCCACAATGTATGTTCATGGTGGTAAAGGTCTTTTTCTTAGTGAAATTTAGAAGACTATGAAAGGAGGCAAAGATGAATACCCTTAAAACAATGGTTTTAATGGTAACTCTTACCGTTATGCTAGTCGGTGTGGGCGCAATTCTTGGCGGAAGGTCGGGAATGACAATTGCTCTAATACTTGCATTTGGCATCAATTTTATTACTTACTGGTTCAGCGACAAGATAGTGCTTAAAATGTATCATGCAAGGCAGGTCTCTGAGGCTGATGCGCCTGACCTTTACAGTATAGTCAGAAAGCTTGCTCAAAAGGCAGGGCTTCCTATGCCAAAGGTTTACATTATAGATCAGGATCAGCCTAATGCCTTTGCTACTGGGAGAAATCCTGCTCATGGGGCAGTTGCAGCAACAACCGGCATTATGCGGATTCTTTCAAGGGAAGAATTAGAAGGTGTGATGGCACACGAGCTCGCCCATATCAAGAACAGGGATATTCTCGTAAGCACAATTGCAGCAGCCATTGCAGGCGCTATAAGCTATCTCGCACAGATGGCTCAATGGGCTATGATATTCGGCGGCAGAAGCGATGAAGAAGGTGGAGGCAATCCTATTGCTGCAATAGTAATGATGATTGTAGGACCTATCGCCGCAATGCTTGTCCAGATGGCTATTTCTCGTGCACGAGAATATGGAGCAGACGAAGGAGGAGCAAGGATAGCAGGCAATCCGATGTATCTCGCCAGCGCTTTAAATAAACTTGACATGGCATCAAGGCAGATACCTATGAACGCTAATCCAGCGACTTCTCACATGTTTATCGTAAATCCACTTTCCGGGGGGGCGTTATTAAGACTTTTCAGCACCCACCCGCCCATTCAGGACAGAATTGCAAGGCTAAAAGCCATGAGAATGAGTTAAAAAGAATATAAACTAAGAAGGTCGGGAGATGAACACTCAATCCCCGACCTTCTTAGTATCCATCCTGACAGCTCTCTCTATATCTCTTTTTACCTCTTTTTCTTTAATCTTCTCTCTTTTCTCATACAATCTCTTCCCTTTGGCGAGTCCAATCTCAACCTTTGCAAAAGGACCTTTAAAGTAAATCTTAAGTGGTATGAGTGAATATCCCTTTTGAAGCAGTTTGCCCTTTAGCCGTATTATCTGGTTCTTATGAATAAGAAGCTTTCTTGTTCTTAAGGGGTCATGATTAAGAATATTACCGTGGCTATATGGGCTTATGTGGCAATTCAGGAGAAGCGCTTCGTTATCTTTGATAAGCACATAGCTGTCCTTTAGGTTTACCTTTCCGTCTCTGAGGGATTTAACCTCCGTTCCCAAAAGAACAATGCCTGTTTCCAGCGAATCTTCTATAAAATAATCGTGATATGCCTTGCGATTTTGTGCAACAATCTTCATTGAAGATTATATCATAACACTGGCGTCTAAAGTTTAAAATAACATTCAAGCACCCAAAAATAGCGATAGAAATTGGGATACCCCTATTTGGAGCATCAAAATGCAC
>DAIQAO010000078.1:0-8019 GCA_036781645.1 Dissulfurispiraceae bacterium | reverse complement strand
AAAGAAGCGAATTTGAGTAATCGCATACCTAAAATCAACATGCCCGCATCTGTTATAATAGTAAATTTAAAATAGATGAGCTCATCGGAAGACAATTCACTCAGTCTTTTTACCGCAGTTGTTGGATTGCCAAGGTTCTGATACCTTTTGAATCCTTTGCTTTGGACCAGCCACCCGTTTTTCAGCAACAACACTGGTATCAAGCGATTTTTTCATTACAATTCAAAAAAGTTTTTTAAAAGCAGTTGCCCGGCTTTCTGGCTTTTTTCAGGATGGAACTGAACCCCATATATATTTTTAAATTGGACAGCAGAACAAAAGATGTTGCCGTAATCGGTCTCTGCGATTACAACATCATCAGATGCATTAAAAACATAACTATGGACAAAATAAAAATCTCTAATGTCGATAAAATTCTTAAAAATTGGAGACTCTTTTTATGTTAATTTCATTCCATCCAATATGAGGTAAGGGTAGAAATTTTGTTTGAAGTCTAGTTACGCTACCTTTCAACCAGCCCAAACCGCTATACTCACCATGCTCAAACCCTTTTTCCGATAGAACCTGTATTCCAACGCATATTCCTAGAAATGGTTTTTGATGATTAAAAACCTCTCTTTCCAGAACATTTAAAGGAACAAAAGTTTTTATCTTTTCCATGGCAGCACCGAATGAACCCACTCCTGGTAAAATTATATGAGTAGACCTTTTGATATCATAGGCACTGTTTGATATCACCGCATCGTATTGAAGATACGATACCATGTTGTATACCGATTTTACGTTTCCGGAGCCGTAATTTAGAATACAGACTTTTGCAGCGTTGCTCATGTTCACTAATTCAGGTAGTCTTCAATATAAGTTTAAGATTGGATAAACTAATGCTATGGATTCTATTGCCATCCTGCTCACTAATAAATAACTTTTTATCGTATACCACTGTACTCATGGGGTATCTATCGCCGCCAAAAAAATTACCAAGAACATTAAATTTTTTATCAAAAATATATATCATGCCATCAACGTAATTTGGAATGATATACCATTGATTGTATGCTGTTAGTGATATTGGATCAAAATCTTTATTCAGCATGTGCACCCTATTTAGTGACCCTCTTTCATCAAATACAACTATTGACGGCTCCCCTCGATTGACAACGTACACATACCCGTCATCAAGAGCCAGGATGGAGTGCGGTTTAAAACGTCCTTCATACCTGCCGAATTCTTCTATGGACCTGAATTTCTTGTCTGCTACCAGCAATCCTCCTCGTTGCCCTTGCCCCCAATTGGCTATGTAAACTTTGTCTTTGCGCGCTGAAATTGAAACGGGAAAATCCATTTTTTCATATGTTATTTCTTTTTCACGGTCTCCATCATGAATATGGATCCTGTTTTTTTTATAGCAGGAAATATAGACGATTCCATTTTCATCAATCTCAACGCCATGTGGCATCGGCACCGCGATATCTTTGACATGCTTTTTCGTTTCAATATCAACAACGATAACTTTGTCATTGCGATAGTCAGGTATATACAATAGGTTTCTATAAACGCTTAGTTCATATACGCTATTAGCTCTGCCATCTAAAAAATTGTTTGAATTAATATAGAGAAATGTAGTTAGATAGTTATTAACCAATGTTATAGTAACCCCGTTTTCTTCTACTTATCCTACTAATTCCCAGCTCACTGCAGTCCCCCTCTTTACATCTTGGTTCACTTTACGGCCAAGTAACACTGCATAGTATTTGGGAGGCAATCCCATGCCAGGACGCACAATGCGCAGGTTTTCAGGAGTCAGTTCGTCGCCTGCTTTCATGTCCTGAGCGATATAGAGTGAGCGGCGGAACTTTATAGAGGATTTTTCCGCCTCAGTTGGGCCGTAAGTGACTTTCCCTATTGACCGCCACGCCCTTTCGGTTTCCACGACGAGCATCTTCATCTCTTCGGGTTCGAGGGAAAAGGCTGAATCCACTCCGCCGTCGGCCCGGCTCAGCGTAAAATGCTTCTCGATAACGGTGGCACCGTGCGCCACGGCGGCAACGGCTGCGCCCACGCCCATGGTGTGATCAGAAAGCCCCACTTCGCAGCCGAAAAGCTCCCGCATGTGTGGAATCGTCAGCACGTTGCTGTTCTCCGGAGCCGCAGGATAGGTGCTGGTGCACTTGAGCAGCACAAACTGCTCGCACCCTGCATCCCGGATGACCCGCACCATCTCGTCCAGCTCAGCCAGTGTCGCCATCCCAGTGGAAATGATCAGGGGCTTCCCTGTGGCCGCCACTTTTCGAATGAGCGGGAGATGATTATTCTCAAATGAAGCGATTTTATACGCCGGCACATTGAGCGATTCTAGAAAATCAACCGCCGATTCGTCAAACGGCGTACTGCAGCAAAGCAGCCCCAGTTCATTCGCTTTCTTCATGATCGGCTCGTGCCACTCCCAAGGGGTGTAAGCTTGTTGATATAGTTTATAAAGTGACTGACCTTTCCACGGACTATTTTCATCTTTAATAAAAAAATCCTCTTTATCAACGTCCAGCGTGATTGTATCTGCGGTATAGGTCTGCAGCTTTAACATCTGCACGCCGGTCGTAGCAGCTGCTTCCACAATCTCCAAAGCCCGTTCAAGCGACTGGTTGTGATTGCCTGACATTTCCGCAATTATTACAGGTCGATAATTTAAGCCGATGAGATGATGGCCAATTCTCATAGTATGTTCCTATGACTCAGGTGCAATAATAAACAAAACATTTTTTTTCCTTGCTCTCCTTCTCCAGCCGGAAACCAACCTTCTCCAGAGTCTTGCAGGAGGCAATGTTATCCGGCAGGGCATATGCGAATATATTTTCATTCGCCAGCTCAGAGCAGGCTTTTTCCAGAGCCATTTTCAACATCGTCACTGCTAACCCTTGCCCTCTGTGAGAGGCGGCAATTAAATAATTGAGCGTTGTTTCTCGCTCCGTTTTTTCTATCCGGACAAGCCCGCATGGAACGCCAGAGCACTCCAACACCCACATCACTGTATTCTTAGAGCTCAGTTTCTTTCTGAACCATTTCTGATGTTCGGCAAAATGAATGGCACTATGGTTAAAGGAGCTTTGCCGGACAACTGGGTCGTTCGCCCAATCGAAAAGCAGACTTTCATCAGTTACAGCAACTTTTCGTAATACTAGGTCGTTATCCTGCAGCTCCATTCAGACGGCCCTTCTAATCCTCTGTCAACTTTTTTAACAAAGAGGCTATTGTAGCATCCTCAGCGTTTACTTTCTTCATCAGTTCTCGCGCTTCGTCAGGCGCATTTCTGAACGCAAGTCGCAATACATCCATCCAATTGACATTATTTCTTGACCGTACCTTTTCAATTTCGTCAATAATACTTAAGTAATATTCAATTTTTTTCTCTTTTTCTTCCATGTATAGCCCTCTTCTTAAAGAATTGATCCATGATATGCCCAATCAAATTCATGACGCTGCGTAATAAAATCAAAGGCTGGTTTGCTGATTTCAATGAGGATGGCTTGGCATCAGATAAAACTTTTTCAATTGCACAATTTTTCATTTATGGTAACAAACTAAGGCGCTTTTCAATGATAGAGAAAAGTATTTCAGCTTGCTCCCAATCCTCCATAGTATCAATATCCTGCACACGCCATCTTGGAAGCAGTACCACCGTTGACCACTTGTCAAATATTTTTCTTCTTTCTGCCCAGGCGTCTGGCAATCCCCAGTAAAATTGTCCGGCATCATGAATGGCTACAGGAAGATCCTGCGAACGCGCACTAAAATACTCGGGGAACACCATTTTTAATCCACCTTCTGATGTTTGCTCAAATGCCCTGTGTATTGGGAAGGGAAATGTAGTGGCAGAAAAAACGAACTGCCAGTTCCCAGTCCTGAGAAGCTCCCTTCCAATCTGAAGGTCCTTTGCTTGGATGAACGGTGCAGTTGCGTAAATGCAGCAAACCGCACTTAGAGTCCACCCTTCATCACGCATCCATTCCACAGCATGTGCGATTACCTCAGTAGTTCCGGTATGGTCGTCAGATAAATACTTAGGTCTCATGAATGGGATTTCGGCGCCATGTTTTTTTGCCACGTCCGCAATTTCTGAATCGTCCGTTGAAACGATAATGCGATCAAAAACTTCAGATGCTTCTGCAGCTTCAATTGAATATGCAATGACAGGTTTGCCGCAGAAATCTTTTATATTCTTTCGCGGGATGCGTTTGCTTCCGCCCCGGGCAGGTATTATCGCAACATTCATAGGTTTAAATCAGTCCAGGCTATCCCGTATGCTTGAAATAACAAAATTGATCTCTGTGTTTCCAAGCTGTGGATGCATGGGGATTGAGAATTCCCTGCTGTAGAAAATCTCTGCCACGGGGAAATCGCCTCTCCTGAAACCAAACTGTTTTTGATAATAGGGCTGCATATGAACGGGGATGTAATGGACCTGCAAATTGATTCCCTTAGCTTTCATCGCATAATAAAACTTTTTTCTGTCAGTGGCAATGTCATCAAACTTGACCTGTAGCGGATAGAGATGATAGGCGTGCTGGACGTGTTCTGAAGCGACCGGAATGATGAGCCGCTTATCAGAACATAGGGCTTCGTTATAGCGTTGGGCAATGTCCCTGCGCCTGGCAACAAAATCATCCAGTTTCTTTAGCTGGCTGAGCCCCAGCGCACACTGAAAGTCCGTGATTCTGTAGTTAAACCCCACTTCATGCATTTCGTAGTACCATGGATCTTCACCTTTTTCCAACATGCCGGAATCTTTAATCATCCCATGGGAGCGCAACACGCGAACCTTTTCATCTACTGCGGCATCATTGGTAAGAATTGCCCCTCCCTCACCGGTAGTGATATGTTTTACCGGATGATAGCTTTGCGTCACCACATCTGCATATTTTGCGGCATAGTGCGTGTCTCCGAAATAACTTGCGCCCAAAGCATGGCAATTATCATTAACAAGTTGGAGATCAAATTGGTCAGCAATGGTTCGCAAAGCCTGCCAGTCACAAGGGTGTCCGGCATAGTCCACCGCAATTACTGCCTTTACATTTTTCCCTTTAACCCGATAGTCTTTTATTTTCTCTTCAAGCTTAATCGGATCTATGGTATAGCTGACGGGATCTATGTCCACAAAATCAGGAGTTGCCCCGTTATAAATAATACAGTTGGCACTAGCGAGAAAAGTAATAGGCGAAGTAATGATAATATCTCCAGAACCCCAACCAAGAGCTATTCCAGCAAGATGAAGAGCAGCGGTGCCATTGGAAACAGCACAGCAATAGTTGGTGCCAAACTTTTCTTTCAAAGCGGCCTCAAATTCTTCTACCTTGGGCCCCTGGGTAAGCCAGTCGCCCTTGAGCACTTCTACAACCGCATCAATGTCGCTTTGGTCAATACTTTGCTTACCGTAGTTTAAGCGCATAGCGTTCAAAGCAAAACGGATAATGTTAGGTAATTTGTGTCATATTTCTTCGTTCAATACTTCCCCGCCTGGCACATGCTTAATAATCAAATCCCTAATTTCTTCCACTGTCAAGAAATTGGGGTTTGTCCCGCTATTATAACAAAAACCTTCTTGGCAATATCTACCAGGGGTTTCATTACTTTCGTTTAAAAATCTTTCTCGATCCCAAGGCAAATAATGCGAATTAGGCATAATAGCAAAGTAATCATCAAATTCAACTGTGTTCATTGCATCTGTGATAGTAATCATTTCCTCATGCAGCTTCTCTCCCGGACGAATGCCTATAATTTCCTGTTTCGCATTGGGTGCAATGGCCTTGGCGATATCGGTGATACGGTAAGAAGGAAGCTTGGGGACAAATAATTCTCCACCCCACATCTTCTCAAGACAACTCAGAACGAAGTCTACTCCTTCCTGAAGAGTGATATTGAAGCGGGTCATGCGTTCATCGGTGATGGGCAATACACCATTTTTTCTTTTCTCCAAGAAAAGGGGAATTACCGAGCCACGGCTACCCATGACATTACCGTAACGAACCACCGATAACTTGATGTCATGCCGGCCCTTGTAATTATTTGCAGCAATAAAGAGCTTATCCGATGTTAACTTGGTGGCACCATAGAGATTGGTAGGCGCAGCGGCCTTGTCCGTACTTAGGGCAATTACTTTTTTAACACCGGCTTCAATGGCCGCATCAATCACATTCTGTCCACCAATAACATTTGTTTTGACCGTTTCGAAGGGGTTGTACTCGGCAGTCGGTATTTGCTTGAGCGCAGCTGCATGGATAACGATATCCACGCCCGTCATAGCCATTTTCAGTCGGGCAAGGTCCCGCACGTCGCCGACAAAGTATCTCATAGGTGATTCATTGGTAGCCGGCCATTGTTGCTGCATTTCAAACTGTTTTAATTCGTCCCGGCTGTAAACGATTATTTTTTGGGGCTTGTATCTGGTTATAACTGTTTCGATGAATTTTTTACCGAAGGAGCCAGTGCCGCCAGTGATGAGGATTTGTTTTCCATTGATGGTGTCTTTCATAATTTTTTATCTCCCACTAAAGCGCCTGTGTCTCGATCATCTTTCGGAACCGCGAAGTCTTGGACTCCCGCAGTTCGTGGTAGCTGCCGAATTCGATGATTTCGCTTTTGTCGAGCACATAGATGACGTCGGCGCTCTTGACACTCGAGAGGCGGTGAGCAATGATAATAACGGTTATGCGGCCTTTTAGGGCGTCTATGCTCTCCTGTATGTAGCGCTCTGATTCGGAGTCGAGGGCGGAAGTTTGCTTCGTCGAGAATGAGCAGACGAGGGTTTTTAAAGAGTTCGCGAGCGACGAACAGGCGCTGGCGCTGCCCGCCGGACAGGCGAATACCCCGATCACCAATGAGAGTTTTGAACCCATCCTTGAGGTCGTTGATGAAAACGTCTGCGCGCGCCTGTCGAGATGCCTCATGAATTCGCTTGCGGTAGTCGGCATCCGATTCGTAATCACCTGTCCAAAGTCCAATATTATTTACTACCGTATCGTCAAACATCACCGTTTCCTGAGATACATAGCCGATTTGGCAGCGCCACGAGGCGAGTTTAACATTGAAGGCGGAATGTCCGTCGATGAGGAGGTCGCCCCTTGTCGGTCGTAATAGGATGGTAAGTAGATCGACAAGGGTCGATTTGACGGCACCGGATGCCCCCACAAGGGCGATGGTTGAGTTTGCCGGGATGTCCATAGAGATGTTTTTCAGTGTCTCGGTCTTGCCGTCGTAAGAATACGAGAGGTTTTGCAGACTGATACCGGTGGTAAGAGAGGAAATCTCCACCTGACCGTCCGGCGTCTTATTTTTTTTCAGCATAGCGAACTCATCGTCTACCATTTCAATCGCCCCCGGGCAACTACTTTCTGCCACAGGCTTTGAAAGGTCATTACAGACTGCATCCCACGGTAGAATAGAACAAGAGAGACCGCAATGGGGCCAAGTGGTGTAGCAAACACGGTCATCTGGACGGCAATGATTGTCATCAGCATGGCAACAATAATAGGATCGCGGATAGCGTCGGTAAACGCGCCAACCGTTTGCGTACGGACAAGGTAGTCGGCAAGGCGGTCGATGGACAGCATGACTGATTTCTTAATATGTAGCAACTGTCCAGTTGAAATCGCGTACTTGAACCCCTGCAGTGTTTGGACGAGCAATTTATTCAACTCGCCATTCTCATGCGCTGACTTTCGCGATAGCCTTTTTACATAGCGGTTCAGTCCTCGCAGCACGCCCAGCATCACCAACCCCATCGAGAATCCCATCAGGGCAAACTGCCAAGTGATAGTAACGGCAATTATAAAATATACGATGGCGGTAATCACTCCTGCGACAAGGGTGCTGTACTGAGAAAAGGACGCGCAAAATTGATTTACCTGCTCGTTGATGACATTCATAAAATGTCCCATATTCCGCGACAGGTAATACCGGTAATCCATCTGCTCAAATCCGCTGAACATCTGTCTTTTGAGCTCTCGCAGGAGCTGGCCCTGCAAACGC
>DAIQAO010000077.1:0-8132 GCA_036781645.1 Dissulfurispiraceae bacterium | reverse complement strand
CCAGATAGGCATTGGATTGAGGACTGGCCAGGGCTTCGGGATGGTGGATATTGTATGAGTTGGAATTATGTTATAATGTAAGGAAGAATAAAAAAATACAAATATATTGAGGAGGTAATTCAATGCCTGTTGCAACCTTAACATCAAAAGGGCAGATAACGATACCTAAAGAAATACGGGATGCCCTTCACCTGACAGAACATGATAAGGTGACTATAGTCGCTGAAGAAGGCATAGCTGTAATTAAACCTATAAGCGGCAATATTCTTGATATAGGAGCGTCAATCAGAATATCTGCAAAAGAAAAACCGATAGACTTCAAGAAAGTGAGGAGGGAAACAATACGGAAAATAGCCGAACATTCCGCAGGTAAAGGCAGATGAAGACGGTATTTGTTGACACCAACATCTTCCTTCGTTATCTTACGGCAGACGACCCGATAAAATATGAAAAGTGTAGAGAATTATTCAAGCGTGCTGTTAACGGGAAGGTATCGCTGCTGACCTCAGAGATGGTCGTCGCTGAATTGATGTGGACGCTGCAGTCATTTTATAAAGTCCCCAAGAATGAAGTTATTGAAAAGATATCTGTTGTGGTGAGCACTCCAAACCTAATCATCCCAAACAGCGGCATTATAGCAGAAGCTCTCGTCATCTACAGCAGGAAAAACATTGATTATATAGATGCCTATAACTCGGTATTTATGAAACACTATAGCACAAGCGATATTTATTCTTATGATAGCGATTTTGATGCGATAGGCGGAATTAAGCGAATAGAGCCATAGCCTTCGGGATAAAAATTGTCCCCGCCGCCTGAACCTAAGAAACGGAAGATAGGGGTTGGGAGAGAGGGGTAGTAGGGATGGAAGAGATTATACCTGTAGAAGTGATTGAAAGAAGAATTTACCTTATACGCGGACAAAAGGTCATGTTGAGTATGCACCTTGCGGAGCTTTACGGGGTTGAAACGAGGGTTTTGAATCAGGCGGTAAAAAGGAATATACAGAGATTTCCAGAAGACTTTATGTTTCAGATTAACGAGTCGGAAGCTGAGAAACTGGTATCACAAAATGTGATACCACACAAAAAGTATTTTGGCGGCTCTTTGCCGTATGCTTTTACCGAGCAAGGCGTTGCAATGCTTTCAAGTGTATTAAACAGCGAGCAGGCGGCCCCGCTGCCTGAGCCAAAGAAACGGAAGATAGGGTTTGGGAGAGAGTAGATGAATTTGAAGGGATTTGGAATGGTAGAGGTGGAGTAGGGATGGAAGATGAAATGAATGAGCCTATAAAAATCTATCCTTTAAACTGGCTAATGACTGCTGGAATAGTAGGGTTTGCAAAAATATTCGGGCAATCTGTTTTTTATAAAATCAATAATAATGATATTGAAATTGACAATGTTGAAACGCTAAAAGAAGAATTTTTTAAGCAATATTTCCCCAAAGCAAGAGAGTTTAAAATTCCGTTGAAAACCTTTTACAACAACAGCAGGCTTAGCAATAACAGATTTAAGAATAATGGTGAAACTGACATTGACAAAACAAATAAATATTTTTTTGAGGATGTACGCGAGGGGCAATTATTATGTTCTTTTTGTAGTCAAAGGAAAGCGATTGAGAGAAAAGAAAACGGAGATGCAGATTTTTCTGCTGTGCAATTAGACGAGATTCATTTTACACCGTTAGGGAGCAGCCCGGGAAATTTGGCAAATCTATATTGGGAAGGAAATCCGTCTAATTTTCTATGTCTTCCATGCGAATTGATTATTTATTGTGCGGCTTTCGGTTTTACAAGAGTTGGGAAACGCTATGTTTTCATTAATGCCCCGGCAACTGTACAGGAAATTTTAGAAATAAACAAAATATGGGCAGAATATTTAAAGCAAGGGAGCGATAAATCCTTTAAAGATTCTTTGATTGAGGTTTTAAAGAGAATGGAGAAGACACGTGCAAAATGGACGTTGCAAAATATATCTTTTATTGAACTTGCCCCGTTAATTGATAAAACTGGCAAGGCCACAACTACATTCAATATTTTTCCTTTTAGCATTTCACCAGAAACAGCCAATGCGGTCAGAAAGATGATACAGAGATTTCCTAATAATTTAAAGGATATTTATGACATATTCATTGATAATATTTATGGTAAAAAACCGTTGTATGATATGGTAGGTAATATTGTATATGGTCTTCTCAACAAAGAAAGGCTTGAAGGAATTGATAACAGAAACTTGCAGAAATCAGCGACTGGACGTTTAGTTTTATCGGGGAAATATCTTAAAAATCCAAAAGATTTACTTTTCTTTTTAAAATTTCAAAAGGAGGTCGAGGGATATGAGCAATAATGTGATAGATGACGCATTTGAAGAAGGACAGATCATTAAGAGTTCGCTCTATAAAGCACAAGGCGAGAATTCCAAGAAAACGATAGAAAGATTCTCATATAAGTTTCTTGAAGGGTTAAGGCGTAAAGATAATGGAGATCTGACTTCAAATCTGATAAGGCTTTATTGCAACCTTGAGCAGAGGAGTATCCCTGAATTTTTCAGGGAACTCTTAAAAGATGTTGGTTCTATGAATCAAATCGGGTATGCCTTTCTTCTGGGACTTAACTCATACAAGGAAGGTTCTGTAAAGTCTTCTGTGCAAACTGGAACAGGGGATGTCAGCGAAGAAGACGAAACAAATGAAAATGATGAGGAGGAATAAATCATGAAAGGACTAACTTTAACCATTGTTACGCCAAAAATACAGAGCGTTAATTATGGAGAGACGATTGGAAATGTTTCCACGCTGAAAAAGCTTTCTACGGGAACGGAAAGCCCGAAGAAGTTAATTACATACTTCTCTGATAAGGCAATAAAATTTGATGTAAAGAGGATTGGCAGAGACCAGTTTAACTGGAATTTGATGAATAAATCGGTTGTAAGTGTTTTTGTTAATAATTACCACAGTGGAAATTTTGACCACGATAAATTTTTAAAGGACATGATCGCTCAATATGAGGAGTTTGATCTGTTTGGCGGGATGTTCGCTGATATCGGAAATGTAAGCGATGAAATAAAACAGAATATAACAGACGAAACTACTCTTAGCTCTTTTATTAATGGATTAGGCGAAGATATAGATATAACTGTAAACAGCGAATCTTTAAAAGCAAAAACGATAAAAGAGTTTTTGAAGCTCATATCAGATAGTGCGGGAAAAAGTATTTCAATTGAAAATGATAAATTTCAGATTGATGAGCTAAAGGCGGATAATTCAAAAATAAAAAACTTAAAATCTAAAGTTGAGGCAATTGGCCGTCGTAGAGTAGAAATAAAAATAGACGGAGAAACAAAGAAGAAAAAGGATATAGAAGATGTTATAAAGGCAATGGAAGCAATACAAAGATTGATTGGACATGAGATAATTTATAGGAAATCTCTAACGATTGGCGATACAAACAGACTAAAGCGTTCTCAGCCTGTCCGGTTTTCAAATGGCTACTCTATCTCTGAATTTGTATATGATATGAACCTTCTGAATGATATTGATGCTTATAACCGCTACATTCAGTACACTGCGGGACAGAAAAAACAGTCATTGGTTTATCCTGAAGAACACCTTTCATATTACACTTACACTTTAACCATTGACCTTGATAAAGTCGGTGCATCCGAGAAAGAAGAGCATGGCAGGATTGTATTCGAACCCGTCATTGACGACCCTGTGGTTAGAGCCAAAAGGGTTACTGATATTTTAGAGATAGTTTTGTTGTATTTAAATAGAAAGATTAAAGGCAGAGATGAAAGGCTTACGCCTATCTTTTTAATAGGCGGTGTTTATGATGTGAAACATCCTTTCTTTGCGAATGCAATTGCGTTCTCAGAGCAGAATCAAAAATTACATTTCAATGCAGACGATATAAAAAAGATTTTCGATACGTATCAGACACCTGATATATCCAGTGATACATTTTTACATTTCCACAATTCTTTTGTAGAGGCTAAAGGTCAAGTGCCAACACAATTAGAAAATCAAAATCTTCAAGAAATACTGAAGGCAATGGAACAAAAAGTTTGTGATTATTATAAAGGCAAAGATCAAAAATGATAGAAGTTCTTAGAGTAAAGATATTTCAGCCTAAAGCCTGTTATACCACTCCTTTGTCATTTAAGGGCATTGAGACATATCCGCTACCTCCATTTTCGACTGTCAGGGGAATGATCTATAACGCAATGGGAAGAAAGTACAAAATAGAAGATGAAATGTCTTTCTCTATTCAGGGCACATATTCATCTCTCTCTCGGGACTATTGGTCAGCGGTTAAATATGGCTCCAATGGAAAAGAGAAAAAGCCTATAGAAGTCCCCACATTAAATGACGTTGAACTTATTATTCACATTAAAAGCAATATTCTTGATGCGATAGAAGAAGCCATAAGAAGACCCAAAATCTATTTGTCATTAGGCAGAGCGGACGACTTGATAAGGATTAAAGTCAATGACTGCCAGAGGGTGACTTTAGAGCCGAGAGATTTAAATGACTTATTTGGGAAACCAATCGTATCATCCTACTCTGCTTATGTCCCAAAGGAAAAGGCAGAAGAATTAGGCTTAACCGGAATATTTTATAGGCTCAACTATTTTTATGAAATATGCGGAGATTATCGAATGTTCACTCATACAAAGGATGTCTATTATATTGATGCCCCTTGCGTAATCGAAAAAGGTAAAATTCTTATGGACAGATATGGAGATGAGGTTTATCCAGTATGGATTTAAGGGAAGCAATAAAGAAAGCATATGCTAAGTCTACTGGCGAGACGGTAAGGGAGCATACAGACAAACTGCATGAAAGGCTTCAAAGAATAAAGCAAATTAGAGGCGATGAAATAACTGCGTTATGTCCTCAAGAATGGCAAAGTGAATTTTGGAATCTTGCTGAAACAATAATCGAATATCATGACTATGGAAAGTTGCATTCTCCTTTTCAGCAGAGAGTGATAAAAATTGGCAAGCTCGAGCCTGCAAAATATAAGCTGATAGATGTTTCTGAAGTTCCGCACAACTTTCTTTCCCCATGTTTTTTACCAGAAGATGTTATAAGAAAATATCAGAATCTACTTCCCGTGATTATTCAAGCGATTGCGTATCATCATGACCGAGACATTGACGAGAGGATGTTTAAGATAATAATAGATGAGATTGCAGATCGAGACCTGTCAAGATTTAAGAACCCAATATTTCTAAAATACTGGCAATATCTTACCCCACAAAAATATCTTAATCCAAAGGATCAAGAGCTATTTAAATTGCTTGTATTATTGAAAGGCTTGCTCCATAGAACCGATTATACTGCTTCTGGCGATATAGATGTGGAGATGGCCCCTGATAATATTGCCGATATAATAATAAGCAAGTTACAAAGCACAGGAAATAACTTGACTGGAATGCAGAACTTTGTTCTAAAGAATGCCGACAAAGATTTATTGGTTTTGGCTCCGACAGGAGCAGGAAAAACAGAGGCTGGGGCTTTATACATAAACAAGAATAAAGGTTTTTTCATCTTGCCCTTGAGGGTTTCGATTGATTCTATTTATGACAGACTTACAGGCACAGCTAAAGAACAGAGCGAATTAAGATATGGCATTAAGAATATTGGGTTAATGCATTCAACCTCTCTTTTCAGACGTATGGGGGATATTGAACAGAAAGATTCTGATATTAGAGAAAATGCTCCACCAGCAAAAAACTTTGAGCAAATCTATAAAGCCGAACAAGAGACTAAGAATTTAAGTTTCCCTTTTAGCATTACTACGCCTGACCAGATTTTCCCCTTTGTTTTCAAATATGGAGGTTTTGAGAGGATTTACTCTACGCTTGGATATTCAAAAATAGTGGTGGATGAGATACAGATGTTTAATCCCAAAATGCTTGCTTACATGTTAAAGGGCTTGCAAACTATAAAGGAATTAGGCGGTAAGATCATGATTATGACCGCTACATTCCCGGAGTTTTTGAAAAAGGAGTTGGAAGGCCTCAATATTATTTTCGGCGAGAGCAAAATATTTTGTGACAACAAATTAAGGCATTATGTTAAAGCTGAAAAGGATAAAGATATTTTGAACGAAGAAATCATGAGGGGAATTGAAGCAGACGGACAGGAGAAAAAGACTTTGGTAATCTGCAACACGGTCAATAAAGCAGTGGAAGTTTACAACCAGCTAAAAAATGAAAATAAATTTTTGCTGCATTCTCGGTTCATACAAAAGCATAGAAGAATATTAGAGAACGATATTCAATATTTTGCACCAAACGATAGTAAAAAAAGAGACTCTAAAGCTGGTGTCTGGATAACGACACAAATAGCAGAGGTTTCGTTAAATATTGATTTTGATATTCTTTATACTGAACTATCATCCATAGATAGCCTAATTCAACGAATGGGTAGGGTCAACAGGTCTCGAAGATATACCCCTGACAAGCCAAATGTAATTGTTTGTTGCAAGAAAAAGGAGGAAGATGATAAGAACGGATGCTCTGGTATCGGCAGTATTTATGATGAAAAGATTTTTGATTTAACTCATGAAAGAATAGCGGATGGAGCATTGCCTGAAAATAAGAAAATGGAACTTGTAGAGCTGATCTATGACTATGAAAAAATTCGATTAACTAAATATTATTCTGATTTTAAAGATTCACTAACTCTAATTAATGAAATTTGGGAAGTAGGGAAGATATATAATCCTATCGAATCTATAAGGCAGGCACAGAGACAATTCCGTGAAGTTTTTACCGTTACTTTAATTCCGCAACAAATTTATTCCAATGCAATTGAAACTTTTGAAAAAATAAAAATTGATATTAAATCAAAAAATCTTGCCGAAAGAGTTGACGCCAGAAAGCGGCTTACAGATTTTACTGTCAGCATTCCATGGCATTACTTACAGAAGATAAAACCCAGCTACTTCGTGAATGATATTTACATTGCTCCATTTAAATATGATTTTGATGAAACCGTCAACACCGGAGTCGGTTTATCTGTTGATATGCAGGACGAAAATAATTTTTCAGATTGAACTATGACAACCACCCTTTACATCCTCGAATCCGTTGATAATGAAAAATTCCCTTATCGTCTGACTATCAGGCAGGGGGGATGATTTTTTGTATGATATACCTGTAATATTTAAATAAAGGATTAAAAATGCTTGATTTGAAAAAATTTCAACCGATATTTAAGGATTACCCCTACATAGCTGCGGTATATCTTTTCGGTTCGCAGGCTACAGGCAAAAAAGGGCCAATGAGCGATGTGGATATTGCCGTTTTACTCAAAGAGCCTCACCCGAAGGGAAGGGAATTAATGCATAAAATGGATTATCTTGCATATAGGATTGAAGATGCCTTGCAAGCAGGGGAGGTGGATTTGATAGAGCTCAATAAGCAGGGGCTTATCTTTCAACATAATGTTTTAAGGACGGGAAAATTGATATATGACGCAGATCCTGTCTTCAGAATAGAATTTACTGCAAGGGTTATTTCCAATTTCTGTGATTTTGAGCCCACCCTTAGATTTATGAGTAATTTCCATTTTGAAGGCTACAAGAGGAGGCTTGCAAGATTATGAAAAAAGAAGACATTCAGACGAAGATTGATGTTGTCCTTGATAATCTGGAAAAGTTACACGACTTAAAAGTAAAAACCTATGAAGATTTTATTTCGGACTACAGAAACATAGACTCGGCGCTTCATAGGCTCCAGACATCTATACAGGCGCTTCTTGATATTGGGAGTTATATAATTGCTTCTTTAGGCTTGAAAACGCCTAATACAAATTCGGAGATAATCCAGATACTTTCCAATGCCGGGTATATCCCCAAAGAAAAGGTGGAAGCTTATACGGATATGTCCAAGTTTAGAAACAGGATTGTTCATTTGTATAACCATATAGATACAGAAATGCTTTATGATATTCTCATAAATGAGCTTGCCGACATAAAAGAATTCTATACAATCCTTCTTGAGATTATTGAATCTTCAAAGTGACTACTATAGACATAGATTTCCAGTCTCTCAAAACCACGGGCATAAAGGTTAATTATCTATATGTCTGCGAGCGGAAGCTGTGGCTTTTTGACAGGG